>DAOUGK010000170.1:0-4629 GCA_034429055.1 Anaerolineae bacterium
GCGGTACAGGCCGCACCGCCGCAGCCTGCGCGGCCGCGGCCCTCGGCGACACCAACGTCGTCGCCTACGGCCACATCCACCGCCACGCCGACGGAGACTTCGATCCCTACATCAACGCCGACCTCGACGGTGACGGCAACGCCCACGGTGACACACACGCCGACTGCCACGGCAACTTCGACGCTGCCCCCGCGGCCGAAGGCGACGGCTGATCCGGAGGCCGTGGCGGCCATGCAGTTCGTGGGCGGCAGGCACATTGCGGGCAGCATGCAGACTGCGGCTGACAGCCAGCGGTCGCTGTTGTTCGGCGGCCTCGGCGCGCTGGGCGGAGCCGGTCTGCTCGGTGTCGCGGCCGTCCTCGTGCGCCGCCGCTGACGATAAGGCTCACGCAAAGACGCTAAGACCGCCAAGGTTTCTACATAAAGTGTTTCTTGGCGTCCTTTGCGGCTTGGCGTGAGATATGCCTGCCGCTGCTGTGGCTCACGCAAAGACGCTAAGACCGCCAAGGTTTTACATAAAGTGCTTCTTGGCGTCCTTTGCGGCTTGGCGTGAGATATCTCGTCCTCATCCCGGGAGGCGCGGGCGCTTGCGGCGGGCGCGTTGGGTCTCCTCATCCTCTTCGGCCAGGGCAGCAGCCTCGGCCGCCTCGCGCTCGGCCATCGCCAGCTTGCCCAGATAGGCGCGATGCTTCTTCTGCGCGTTCCACGTCAGTGACTCGTCGCCCGCCTCGACCTTCCGCGCAAAGACCAGGAAGGCGCTGTGGCCGGCCATCCGGTCTTCGGGCCGCAGCCGCCCAGGTATGGGCTTCCACTGGCGCTCCAGGATCTCCTCGACCACGATATCGCCGAACGGCCGCGCCTTGAGCCCGGCCAGCAGGTCGCTGACCTGGTTCACGGTGGGCACCAGTGCGCCGAAGAACCCGCTGCCCTTGAGCGCGTTCCACGCCTGGTCCAGGAAGACCCACGGCTCGCGCACGTCCAGGAAGACCGAGTCTACCTCACGCTCGTGGAACCCTGCGGTGATATCCTCGTTGTAGAGCGTGACATGAGGCAGCAGGCCCAGGTCGTCCAGATTCCGCCGGGCCATGTCGTAGGACTCCGGCCGGGTCTCGTAGCTGTACACATGGCCGGTGGGCATCACCGCGCGCGCCAGCACCAGCGTCAGCCCGGCGCTGCCCGTGCCCGCCTCGATGACCGTGCGGCCCGGATAGAGACTCAGGCGCAGGACGATCTGCGCGGCGTCCTTGCTGTAGATAATCTGCGTGGTGCGCGGAATCTCGTGGATCAGGTCATGGGTCGAGGGCTCCAGCGCGAGGATGGCCGCGCCATGTTGGGTGCTGAGCGTGCGGCCGAGCGGCCGGCCGATCAGGTCATCGTGCAGGATCGAGCCGCGGTGCGAGAACCACTGCTCGCCGTGCTTGAGCCGAATGAGATAGTGTTTGCGATCGGGAGCGACGAGGAGAACAAGGTCTCCTTCCTGAGCAACAGAGGACATGCTTACCGCCTGGTCGAAATAGATACCTATCCGAAATTCCGCTCGGGCCGGTCTCCGACCGAGCCCCCGGCACGATGCGCTGTGGCGAAGCCACAACCGAGACCGGCCGGAGCAGATTGCTTACCGCCTGGTCGAAATAGGCCCGTCACCCGGGCCGCAGGACATTATACTGTACGTAACGCGAATGACGAAAGCGGACGGGTACGCACATCACTTGACATGCAGCCGTGCGGCAGTGATAAAATGGTGTTGCCGGCGAGAGGTTCTGTTCGCTGGAAAATTAGAGGAAGAGATGGCTGTTAACGATATTCGTGTCATGCCGGCCTATGTGGAGGCGCCGCCCGGACAGACGCCGGCGGAGCGGCTGGCCCGTGGGGGCGGCTGGTGGACTTTAGTTCTGGCAATGGTCATGCTGCTTGCCATTACCGAAGCGCTGGTGACGGCGGAGTGGACTAACTGGCTGGAAGTCGTGCGTCTGTCGATGCTGGGCGGCGCGCTGCTGGCCTTTCTCCTTTCCTTGACGCGGTGGAGCGGGCTGTTCCCGGCCGTCTATGGGATCGTCGCCAGCCTGGCCTGGATCGCGCTGCTGTTCCGGGAGCTGGTGTTCGACAATCTGCCCGCGGCTGAGGCGTTCCGCGAATTGCTGATGCGCAACGGCAACTGGATTGCCGCGCTCATCAGCGGGACGGCCAGCGCGGACAACCTGATTTTCGTCACGCAGCTGGCGCTGCTCGGCTGGTGGATCGGCTTTCTTGCCATCTGGAGCCTGTACCGCTACCAGCGCGTGCTGCACGCGGTCATTCCGGCAGGCGTCGCGCTGCTGGTCAACGCGTACTATACCACGGCGAACATGACGCCGTACCTGATCGTGTTCCTCGGCGCGGTGTTGCTCATAGCGATTCGGGTGGAACTGGCGCGCAATGAGGCCCGCTGGCAGATGACGCGCGTCCGGTATGCGCCGGACATCGCGCTGGATTTCCTCAAGGCGGGGCTGGGTTTCACCATCGTCGTCATCGTCGCGGCCTGGGTGCTGCCCGATGCCACGGAACATCTGACCACCGAACGGCTGCTGCGCCCCTTCGAGAAGCCCTGGCAGCAGGTCGAGGACACCTGGAACCGTATGTACAAGGCGCTGAACTACTCGCGCAGCGCGGCGCCGGTGTCATCCTTCGGCAAGTCCATGGCCCTGGGCGGGGCCGTCTCGCTGAGCGACCGGCTCATTTTCGAGGCGGATATCTCCGAACGCACCTACTGGCGCGCAGCGGCCTATGATGTCTATACAGGCGAAGGCTGGCTGAACACCGACTCGGAGCTCGTCATCATCGAGGGCGATGCGCCGCTGAACGAGCCGGTGGCCGAGGCCCGCCGCGAGATTACGACGACGATTCGTCCGCTGGAGGAGCGGCAGGAGACGATCTTCGTGCCGCCGCAGCCGGTCCGCGTCAGTGTGCCGATCAATGCCAACGTTACGCCCCTTTCGGGAGATGACGCCCTCCAACTCGTGTCGCTGATGCAGAGCCGCGTCGACCTGGAGCAGGAAGGGTCCTACCGGGTGGTTTCGGCAGTCAGCACGGCGCCGGTGGACAATCTGATGCAGGACGATGCGGTGGCGTATCCGGGTTGGGTGACGGAGCGTTACCTGCAACTGCCCGACACCCTGCCTGCGCGCGTGCGCGACCTGGCCGCCGAGGTGACTGCGCCGTACGCAACCGCGTTCGAGAAGGCGGAGGCCCTCCAGGCGTATCTGCGCACCTACACCTACAACCAGGACATCGAGGCGCCGCCGGACGGTCGAGATGGCGTGGACTACTTCCTGTTCGACAGCAAGGAAGGCTACTGCGACTACTACGCCAGCTCAATGGTCGTCATGCTGCGGTCAGTAGGCATCCCCGCCCGCATCGTCGTCGGCTACACGCCGGGCGAAGCTATTCTGACCCAAGACACGCAGGAATGGATCATGCAGGGGCGCGACCCGGGCGAGCCGATCGGCTATCGGGTCCGCGAGGAGAATGCGCACTCCTGGCCGGAGGTCTACTTCCCGTCCTTCGGCTGGATCCAGTTCGAGCCGACTGCGTCCGAGCCGCTGCTGATGCGCCCGCTGCCGCCAACTGAGGCTCTGGATGCGGGCTTGACGCCGGAGCCGAGCAACAACCTGAACGAGACGCTGGAAGAAGAAGACCCGTTCGCTAATATGCCTCAAGCTCCGGCAGGATATTTCGAGACGGGTAACCCGGTAAGCCGCTGGTTCGAGCGAAACTGGGGCTGGGTGGTTGCCGGTGTACTGCTCCTGATCGCAGCCGTGGGCGCGTATCTCTGGCTTCGGCGGCGAAATCGGGCTTTCTTCCAGGAGGGCGACCTGCTGGCGCGGCTGTTCGGGGTGCTGGGCCTGTGGGCGGCGCGGCTCCGCATCCCCTGGCAGCCGAGCCAGACGCCGCTCGAACGTGCGGCGCAGTTCAACGAGAAGCTGCCGGAGGCCGCGCCTGCGGTCGATACTATCGCGGGGCTGTTCGTTGCCCAGCAGTATGGCCGCCAGGAGCCGCCGCCCGGTATGCTGGCGAAAGTCATCGAATCATGGCGTTCGTTGCAGCCGCGGCTGTGGCGGCAGTGGGTGCTGGGGGAAGTCAGGTCTCGCACGAGCGAGCGCATGCGCAAGCCATAATGCGTGCCCTGTAGGGCGGATTGCCAATCCGCCCTACAGCAACTATTGCCCCTTGAGCTTCGCCAGTTCCTCTCGCGCGTAGTCCATGGCGGACTGATCCTGTCCCGGGCCAATCTCCAGGAACTTCTCAAAGGCCGCGATAGCCGCGTCCTTTTCTCCCTGCAGCTTGTAGAGCGCGCCCAGGCCGTAGTACACCTCCGGCAGGTCGGGGGCCAGGTCGCGCGCCCGCGTCAGCAGCTTCTCCGCCTCGGCCAGGTTGTTCTCCTGAATGCGGACCGCACCGAGCAGGTAGAGCGTTTGCGGATCGTCAGCCTTCAGCCTCAGAGCCGCGTTGAAGGACTCCGCGGCTTTGGTTAGACTGCCCTGCTGGTAATAGACGACGCCCAGGTTGGCGTGAGCGGTGCTCATCTGCGGGTTAACCTGGATGGCGGCGCGATAGGCCGCCTCCGCTTCGGGCAGCTTGTTCTGGCGGACCA
>DAOUGK010000171.1:0-4317 GCA_034429055.1 Anaerolineae bacterium
ATGTCTGCCTGTCCTGCCTCGACCAGTTCCATGACATGCGACGTAGCCGTGTCAGATCCGCCGCAGCAGCTCGTCGCATCCGTGGCATCCGCAGCCCCGCAGCAGCTTGTCTGCCCCGTGGTGTCTCCGCAGCAGCCGCCGCTCTGTGCCAGTGCACCGTAGTTCTCCTGTACCGCCGCGGTCGCGCCGGTGACGCGGCGGCTGCCGGTCGCCAGGAAGACCCCGATGTCCGCTCGGCCGGCTGCATCAGCCTCGGAAGTCGAGCTGCAGGTCTCCTGCGTATCCTCCACGATGCGATTGACCAGGCCGGCCTCTCGAAACCAGCCTCTGACGGCTGGCCGGTCGAAGCCAAGCCAGACATCGGCCATCTCGTCGCGCAGCCAGGTATGCTCGTGCTGGTCCAGGTCGGTCAGCACCAGCCGGCCGCCCGGCTTGAGCACGCGCACCATCTCCCGCACAGCTGCCTGCGGGTCGGGACAGTGGTGCAGGTACATATTGGCAAAGACGGCATCGAGGCTGCCAGCCTCGAACGGCAGCGCTGCTCCGTCCGCGACGCGATACTCCACATTGCTGAACTCAGCGAGGTTGCGCTGCGCGACCTCCAGCATGGCGGTCGAGCCGTCCACTGCGTAGACCTTGGCGACCAGCGGCGCCAGGCCCGCAGTGACGAATCCGGTCCCCGCCCCGATATCCCCCACGACCATCTCCGGCCGCAGATACGCGCGTGCGATAGCAGCATCCCGCACGCCCTCTCCGAAGTAACCGGTGCGCAGATCGTCCCACTGGCCCGCCACCTGCTCGAAATAGCCCGCCGCTGCCGGCGTCATGCCTGACTCAGATGTGTTCATATCGCTCCCCTTGTCCCAGAATCGGCTTCATCGTAAAACAACGATGATCCGCCGCAAAAAAAGAGGTGGCTCAATCGCAGCAGCCCTTAGTGCCGTCGAGGTTGACCGGCGCATAACTGAACCCCGGCTCGCAGCAGCCGGGCAGCCAGCCCTCGATCTGCTCCTTCAGCCAGCGTACCCCCGCCTCGTTGAGGCAATAGCAGGTTGCCGGTCCCTCGATCTCGCCGTCGATCAGCCCGGCCTCGCGCAGCACCTTGAGATGTTGGCTGACTGTAGACTGGGCGAGCGGCGTCGTCTCGACAATCTCCTGCGTGATGCACGCGCGGCGTTCGGCCAGCGTCTGCATGATGCGAAAACGCACGGGGTTGCCCAGTGCCTTGAGCATCTGGACGAGCCGCTCTTCGTCCGCCGGACTGGCGGCGGCCCGCACGTCGGTGTTCTGGCCTTCCTGCAAGTTGATTGTCGCCATTCCCATCCCTCCTTATATCGTATATATACGATATAAGGAGGGATTTGTCAAGTCCCCACTACGCGCTGTTGAGCAACTCACCGGTGCGCGCTGCAATATCGTCGCGCACCTGGCGAAAGACGGCTAACACAGCGTCTTCGCTGCCGGTCGCCTTCGCCGGATCCGGAAAACCCATGTGCACGCGGCGTCCCTTACCCAGCCACACCGGGCAGTTCTCCGCCGCGTCGTCGCAGACAGTGACAACCAGGTCGAACGATACATCCCGGTATTCGTCGGCGCGCTTCGAACGGCCCGCGTGCTGGATGCCGACCTCGCTCAACACGCGCAGGGCCAGCGGATGGACATAGCCCGCCGGCTGTGTCCCCGCGCTATACGCCTCCCAGGCGTCATCCCACCGGGCGTTGACGATGGCCTCGGCCATCTGGCTGCGGCAGGAGTTGCCGGTGCAGAGAAAAAGAACTTTGCGCTTCATCCGTTGTCCTTTCCGACCCTGTTTCAGGCCCCTTTTGCCCTGACTGGCGGCGGGCAAGCAGCTTCCGCCGCCGCGACCAGCTCTGCGGGCGTAGGTCGCAGCTCGTGCTTGAACCAGCGGCGCTGGAGCCAGAACGCCACGCTGACCAGGCCGATCATCACCGGCACTTCGACCAGAGGACCAATGACCGCGGCGAACGCCTCGCCGGAGGCAATACCGAAGACCGCAACCGCCACCGCAATTGCCAGTTCGAAGTTGTTGCTGGCCGCGGTGAACGACATCGTGGTCGTCATGCGGTAGTCGGCGCCCGCGCGGTGACCGATCCAGAAGCTGACCAAGAACATCAGGACGAAGTAGAAGATGAGGGGGATCGCAATGCGCACCACGTCGAACGGCAGCGCCACGATCAGCTCGCCCTTCAGGCTGAACATTACCAAGATGGTGAACAGCAGAGCAACCAATGTGAGCGGGCTGATGCGCGGCACGAAAGTCTGCTCGTACCACGCTCTTCCTTTCAGCCGCAGCAGGATGAAGCGCGTGGCGAAACCGGCAATCATCGGAATGCCCAGGTAGATGAACACGGTTCGGGCGAGCTCACCGATGCTGATGCGGACAATCGCGCTCTCCAGGCCGAGCGCCTGCGGCAGCACGGTAATGAAGACGTAGGCATAGACGCTGTAGAAGAGCACCTGGAACACGCTGTTGAAGGCCACGAGGCCGGCCGCATACTCCGTGTCGCCGTGGGCCAGCTCGTTCCACACGATGACCATCGCGATGCAGCGCGCCAGGCCGATGAGGATCAGCCCGATCATGTACTCCGGCCTGTCGCGCAGGAAAATGACCGCCAGCGCGAACATGAGCACGGGGCCGATCACCCAGTTCTGCAGCAGCGACAGCCCCAACACCTTCGTGTTGCGGAAGACCTCGGGCAGCCGCTCGTACTTCACCTTCGCGAACGGCGGGTACATCATCAGGATGAGGCCGATGGCAATCGGGATATTGGTCGTGCCCACCTGGAAGCGGTCGATGAAGGCTTCGACACCCGGAATGAAGTAGCCCAGCGCCACGCCAATCGCCATCGCCAGGAAAATCCACAGGGTCAGGAAGCGGTCGAGCGTGGACAGGCGCCTTGCTGTGCCGGACTGTACACCAGCTGTTGCAGGAGCCACAGACATAGTTCGTCCTCCATAAGGTGGTCAGCAGGTCAGGGTGCAGAGAGCTCGGCCTTCAGCAACGTCACGATCTGGCTCACCGCAGGCACGCGGCCCCCGGCCAGCAGCTTGTCGTTGACGACCAGGCCGGGTGTCGCGAGCAGGTTGTACCGCTCGTATTCGGTGTAGTCGCCGGACTTCTCGAACGTGGCCTCGACGCCCAATTGGGCGACCGCAGCCTTGGCGTTCTTCTCCAGCCGTTCACAGTTGGCGCAGCCGCCGCCGAGGATCTTGATGTGCAAAGTCATGGTTCCTCCGTAAACCGAGCTTGATGAGTAAAGAGTAATGGGTAACGAGTAAGGGTCAGACCTTGGTTGCGTGCGGGAGCGTGCCGGTCGGGGACGCGGAGTGCGCGGCCAGCCGGTTGAGCGCCAACGCCAGCACGGCCAGCACTGCGGCCGTGCCGCCCAGGATCAGCCACGGGTTCGCGCCGTCCACCCAGGCCCCGTAGAGCAGCCCGGCGAGGGTGCTGAACAGCGCGACCCACCCGACATAGGTCCATGCCTTGCGCCGGCCGATGACGCTGGCGATGATCAGGATGCTCTGCAGGCTCAGCTCCGGGTCGGCCATCAGGTAGGCCAGCAGCGGCCCGCGGTGCATCCCAAGGTCCAGGAACAGCCGCGCGATCGGCACCTCCACGAGAGTCGGGAAGTACATGACGACGCCGAAGAGCACACCGACCACGTTGCCCAGGAGCGTGTTCGAGCCGGCGACGGCCTCGATCCACTCCGGCCGGATGAGGGGGCGGACCACGCCGACGGCGAACACGCCGGCGATCAGCAGCGGAAAGATTTGCTTGACGAAGCGCCACGTCTCCCACAGCCACTCCTGGATCTCGTAATCCTCGAACCCGCGCCGCGCCACCTGCCAGACGCCGAGCACGGTCAGGGCCACGGCGAAGAACTTGCCCGTGAAGCCCACCGTCATCCCACCCGCGCCGGGCGTCAGCCGCAGCGCGGCCACCAGCAGCGTCACGGCGGCCAGCGCCAGCGCAACGGTCGTCCAACGGTTGAAGCCCTCATCGATGTGGTTCAGCCCTCGCCACGCGGCCCCGCCGATAGCCGCCAGCAGGACGATCAGAAGCAGCCCCTGCACCGTGACACCCTCCTCGCCGCGCGCCGCGTCGAAGGGGACGAGCCGGTTCAGGGTCGCCTGCAGCGCGTCCGTGCCACCGATGGGCAGCGTGACCTGCACGACCGTGTCCGTGAACAGGCCGACCTGCAGCGTGCCCGCAACGAGCAGGAGAATCAGCAGCCCCAGCAGCAGCCATGTGGCGCGCGGCACTGAGGCCGTGGCCGCGAACGCGTCCGGCCCAGC
>DAOUGK010000172.1:0-2926 GCA_034429055.1 Anaerolineae bacterium
CACGCGCCTGTATCTGCGGTTCTACCAGGGGTTTGCCACTGCGCCGGTTATCCGTTCGGGCGTCAACTGGCTGGCAACGCCGATGAACCTGTGGGTCCTGCGCCAGGACAAGCGCGTGGTATTGAGCCAGCTACCCATCAAGACGGAGCTGCGCATGGGGGAGAAGCTGGTGCAGGGGGATGCACCGATCATTGCCTTCCGGCGCAAGCGCGAGGAACTGGAGTGCGGGCCGCTTGGTCTGCTCGCGTGACGGGGCAACAGATGAGGGCGAACCTGCGGTTCGCCCTCATCCGTTGCGGTGCGACTCGGATAACTAACTGACGTTCCAAGCACACTCCGTCGCGTATCTGGTGGATTACATCACGCCCGTCTGCTTCAGCACCGCATCGGCCAGCAACCCGACGATGAACAGCAGGCCATACCCGCGGTTGTGGAAGAACGCGCCCGCTGCAAAGTAGGTCGGCCACGCCTCCGCCGAGAAGTCCGCCGGCCGCTCCTGCGGATAGGGCTGGCGGTACATCTGCCAGACGCGCGGCAGGTTGCGCAGCGCCAGCAGCACGACGAGCATGGCCGGCGTGAAGAAGCCTGTGATAACGAGGTAGATCACGAGCAGGTATTGCAGCGCAAACAACGCCATCGCGACCCCGCGCGCGACGCGCTCACCGATGATTACCGGCAGCGTGTGGATGCCCTTAGCCTTATCCGGGTCGTGCTTGTCGATGTGCTTGCCGAAGATGACCGTGGTCGGGCCGAGCGCATAGGGCAGGCTCGCCAGCACGACGCGCCAATCCCACTGGCCGGTCAGGACGTAGTACCCGCCGCCGATCATCAGGGGACCCCACACGATCACGACGGCCAGCTCGCCCAGGCCGATATACTTCAGCGGCCACGTATAGAACAACACGAAGAACGCACCCAGCCCCACGAGCAGCAGTGCCGGCCAGCCGCGCAGCGCGACGAAGTACAAGCCGCAGGCCAGCGCCACCAATCCGGTGATGCCTGCGTAAGTCAGGAGCTCGCGCTGCGTCCAGAGGCCCTGCTGGAGCGGCTGCGCGCCATACTGCGTGCGGAAGTAGTTGTCCTTATCCACGCCCTTGCGGTAGTCCGTCAGGTCGTTGAGCAGGTTGTTCGTCGCGTGCGACAGGACCAGGCCAAACGCCAGCAGCAGCCAACGTCCCAGGTGGAACTCCCCGTTGCGAAACGCAAAAATCCCCGCGATGGCCGCGGAGATGAAGGTCATAATCAGCACGGCCGCGCGCGTGGCAATCAGCCACCGGGCGACCACATCCAACCGATCCCACTCGCTCTTGCTCAGGCGTGGGATGATGCGCAGCGCCTGCGCCCACATCGATACATTCACGTGCAACCCCCTGAAAACAGAAACCGGATACCGGAAGCTGGAAGCCAGAGACTGGCCTGCGACGCTCCCAGTATCCAGTATCCGGCTTCCAGCTTCCAGTATCCAGCTTCCAAACGAGCGGGGTTGCTACTCGGCCGCCTGCCTGATCTCGATGCGACCGATACCGCCGTCAACGTTGATTTCCACCCGGTTCTCCGCATTGGCGAACCCTGCGGAGACATACTCATCGTCGCGCTTCTCGAAGTTGCCCGTCACCCCGGTGCTGCCCAACCCGCCGTCGATGCGGATGCGGGCGGCCAGGGCCTCAGGGACGATGACGGTTATCTTGCCGACGCCGCCATCCAGCTTCAGGTTGAAACGGCCGGTTGCCGGCAGCTTGACGGTCACATTCCCGACCCCGCCATTGATGTCGAGCCGGCTCAACGTGAGCTGCGAGAGATCGAGATTCGAGTCGCCCAGGCCCGCATTGAAATTCAGCGCAATGGGCACGTCACGGTTCAGGGCCAGTTCCCATAGCTTGTCGTCGCGCGGGACGCTGACACCCACGGTCCAGACGTTGCTGCTCACGAGGCTCGCGCGCGCCTGACCGGCGTTTCCGCTGTGGCTCTGCTGCAATATCTCATTACGGCTCAAGTCGAGCGTGCCGGTGAGCAGGTCGCCGCTGTCTGCGGGCAGCGCACCCATGGTGAGCTTGCCCGACCCGAAGTTGATTTCGACATCCGCGCGCTCCGCGCCTTTCAGCTCGAAGCGCACCTCTTCAGTTCGCTCCACCGCATCCCCCGCAGCGACCGCTGGCGGGTGAATCGCGCCCGTGACAGCCAGCGCCAGTACGCCGACGAGCAACAAGGCGATAATCGCTGAACCGAGCCTGGACCTGCGCCCGACCAGGATGTCCAGCCCCGCAGCAATCAGCAGCACCGGCCAGAGCCGCAGCAGGGTCAGCCAGATGCCCCAGTCCAACATGCCCAGGTTGTTAAGCAGGAACACGATGCCTGCACCGATCAGGATCGCGGGCCACAGCAGCCCGCCCTCGAACTTCCGTCCTTCCATGATTCCTCCCAGCATCCGCAGGATGCCAGCATCCGCAGGATGCCTATTTCTTGATGTTGCGCCAGAGCACCAGCAGGCCCAGCGCCACCAGGGCCACCGGCCACAGCATTCCGAAGTTGAACCAGCGCAGCCAGGGCAGGTCGAGAGCGTCCACCAGGAACACGAGCCCCAGGAACACCAGGCCGCCGCCCACGATCAACGCTGTTTGCGGATTGGGATCGCGCAGGCTGCGGCCCAAGTCATCGCCCAGGGTGCGCATCCGCTGGCCCATTTCATCGGCGTTGGCCCGCATGGTGCTTTGCTCACCGATGCTGCCCTGCCCCTCGACCGGCAGTATCACCCACAGGATGAAGTAGACAACCACGCCCACGCCGCTGCCGAGGGCGAACAGCACAAACAGCAGGCGGACGATGGTTGCGTCGATGCGCAGGTACTCGGCCAGGCCGCCGCAGACGCCGCCGATGATCCGGTCTGTCTGGCTGCGATAGAGCGACTCGCTCATAACAGGTTTCTCCT
>DAOUGK010000173.1:0-2249 GCA_034429055.1 Anaerolineae bacterium
ACCTTCCGCCGGTCCGTCTCACATGCCGGACGGGTTAGCGACCCGTCCTACAATTCTCAGTCCAGGTGGAACACTTCTTCCAGGACTTGCATCCCTTCGTCCGCGTGGCCGCCGCCGAGGTTCTCGAAGAACGGCGCCATCCAGTCCTGCCACCGCTGGTTGACTTCCTCCTTCCCCATCCCCGCGACCGAGGCCTCGTGGCTTTCCTCCGCCTCATAGTAGCCGAACAACAGCCCGTCCTCGCGCAGGAACAGCGAGTAGTTGTGCCAGCCCGTGCGCCGCAGCGCCTCCTGCATCTCCGGCCAGACGTTCTCGTGCCGCTTCTTGTATTCCTCGATCATCTCAGGCTTGACCTTGAGCAGAATGCCAACTCGTTTCATAGATGAAAGCTCCTTTTGGGATAGATGGTTTGTTGTGGCCGGTCTCCGACCGTGCCACAATGGATAGACTGCTAATACTATCCGTGTTTCTTCACCGCTGCGATGAACGCCTCGACGTTCTCCAGCGGCGTGTCGCCCTGGATGATGTGCGCAGGTGCGACCATGTACCCGCCCCCGCGACCCAGCACCGCGATCTTCGCGCGGATGTCCGCTTCGATTTCTGCGGGCGTGCCGAAGGGCAGGAGCTTCTGCTGGTCGATCGCACCCCAGAAAGAGAGGCGATCTCCGAACTTGCTCTTCAAGTCCTCCGGCTCATGGCCGGGCACGTTCGGCTGCACCGGGTTGAACACTTCCAGCCCCACTTCGATCCAGTCACCGAGAATCGGCGCGACCGCGCCGTCGCAGTGCTGCATGATGAGTACGTCGGGGTTCGCCGCCTTGAGCGCGGCGTAGATGCGCCGATAGCGCTCCTTGAAGTAGCGGCGCCACATGCGCGGGGAGATCAACATGCCGTTCTGTGCGCCGAAGTCGTCGCCGGCCCAGATGCCGTCCACCCCCAGGCTCACCAGCTTGACGCCGACTGCCAGCGCGAAGTCGCCGCACTTGTCCATCAGCGGTTCGAGATACGCCGCGCCCTGCGCCATGTCTACGAGCAGCTTCTCCAGCCCGACGAGCTGTTGCATCATGTCGAACATGGTCAGCTCCATGTCGCCGATGATGAAGTACCCGCCCCGATACTTGCGGATGTAGTTCTCGGCATCATCGTAACGTCCCTCGGCCAGCGGATCGGGGAACGCGAAGGCGGCGACATCCTCCGGCGTCTGCACCTGGCCGAGCGGCCGCTCGATGACCTCCATGTAGAGCAGGCCCTGGCGCATCGGCATGCTGAACTCGTTGATGATGTTGCCGTTAGCGTCGGTGGGATGCTGATACCCGCGCGGCAGGCTCGCGCCGACCACGACGCAGTCGCTGCCCATCGCCACGCGCAGGTCATTGTTCGACAGCCGGCCCGTCACGTCCTCGTAATATGCGGTCGTATAGTGCGTCGGGACACCGTACCGCTCCGCAAAGCGGTCGGCAAGGCTGCGCGACAGGTCGAACTGGAGCGGGACCCGGTCGGGGAGTCCCTGCCGGGTGAGCGCCCGGATGACGCGTTCTCTGGAGTTCACGTTTCCTCCTCGTTGCGCTATGATAACAGATGTCTCTATTCTACTCGAAGAGCCAACCCATGACCCTGCTCATCGGCCTCGACCTCGGCACGACGACCATCAAGGCCAGCGCGTATGACCCCGACGCGGGCCGCGTCCGCTGCACCGCGACGCGACCCACGCCGGTCAGCCATCCGCAGGCCGGCTGGAGCGAGCACGATCCTGCCGCGCTGTGGCAGGCAGTGACCGGCTGCCTGGCGGAAGTCGCCGCGCAGACCGCGGGCGAGTCGTATGCCGGTCTCGCGATCGCCAGCTTCGCGGAGGCGGGCCTGCCGGTCGACGCGGCGGGCCGGGCGCTTTACCCCGTCATCGCCTGGTACGACTGGCGCTGCGAGGCGCAGGCGGCGCTCTGGCGTGAGCGGTGGACGGCGGCACAGCTCCACGCGGTCACCGGCCAGCGTGCCAGCCCTTCGTTCGGCGCGAATAAGTGGCTGTGGCTGCGCGAGCGCCATCCAGAGATTGCCGCGCAGACTGCCCGGTGGCTGTCCGTGCCGGACTACATTCTCTGGCGGCTGGCCGGTGTCACCGTCACGGACTACAGCATCGCCTCGCGCACCCTGCTGTTCGACCAGGGGACGCGCGACTGGTCGCCGGAACTGCTGGCCGCGGCCGGCCTGAATCCGGAGCAACTGCCGCGGCCGCTGCCCGCGGGGACGGCGGT
>DAOUGK010000174.1:0-8725 GCA_034429055.1 Anaerolineae bacterium
TCGGCAGGCTCGGCCAGCAGCAGGCGGACCACCTGCTCCATGCGCGCGGCCAGCGAGCCCTTGACCAGCACGACGTCGCCCGGTCCCACGCGCTCGCGCACGGCGCGTGCCGCATCCTCCGCGGTGTAGGTGATCAGGACTTGCTCCGGCGGCAGGCCCGCCGTGCGCGCCGCCTCTGCGATGTGCCGGCCGCGCTCCCCGCGGGTGACGAGCAGATCGACGCACGCGGCTGCCTTGCGCCCGACCTGCTCATGCCCCGCGGCCTCGTAATCGCCCAGTTCCAGCATGTCGCCCAAGACCGCAACCTTGCGCCGGCCTGCGACTGCGGCCAGCGTGTCCAGCGCGGCTTCTGCCGCAGCGGGGCTGGAGCTGTAGGAGTCGTCCAGCAGCAGACTGCCCGCCACCCCGCCGAGCGGATACAGGCGGCCCGGCACGCGCGGCAGCGTACTCAGCCGCGCGACCGCGGTATCGAGATCGAGCCCCCGATGGAGCGCCACGGCCAGCGCGGCGAGCGCGGCGTAGACCTGGTGACGGCCCAGAAGCGGAATGTGCAGCCGGCGCCGGCCGGCGGGCGTGTGGACCACGAAATCCAGGCCTTCGCGCGAGACGACCAACTCCCGCGCGCAAATGTTCGCGCACACACCGCAGGTTTCCGTGCCGAAGGTCACGACCGGCGCGGCAGACAACGCAGCCATCGCGGCCACACGCGGATCGTCTGCGTTGAGCACGGCCAATCCATCCGCGGGTAGCGCCGCCACCAGCGCAGATTTTTCACGCGCGATGGCGTCCAGCGTGCCGAACGTGGCGAGATGCGCCGGTTCGACCGTGGTCACCACGCCGATACAGGGCGGCGCAAGCGCGCACAGCCGCGCAATCTCACCGAAGTGGTCCGCGGCCATTTCGAGGACCGCGATGTGCTGCTCTGGCTGCAGTTCGCCCAGGGCCAGCGGCAGGCCATACAGCCCGTTGTAGTTGGCGCGGTTGCGGAAGATGCCTGCGCCCGCACCCCCGTCCAGCACATGCGCGATGGCCTCTTTGGCTGTCGTCTTGCCGACGCTGCCGGTGATGCCGATGACTTCGACCTGCTGTCGGGCCAGCGCCAGGTGGGCCCATGCCTGAACCGCGGCCCGCGTATCGGGCACGACGACCACGGCGGCTGTCTGCGGTGGGAGGTCAACGGGCCGTTCGCACAGCACGCCCGTCACGCCCCGGGCCAGCGCGTCGCGGATGTAATCATGGCCGTCCGCCCGTTCGGTCTTGACCGCGACGAAAAGCTGGCCCGGCTGCGCGAGGCGCGAGTCCCAGCAGAAGGATGCGAAGGTGGCTGCCGGGCCGCTGAGGTGCAGCGTGCCGCCGGATGCAGCCAGCAAGTCAGTCAGTTGGATCATGCGCGCCATTGTAGCACAGGCCCCGAAATCTTGTCATTGCATCGCGCTTGTGCTATATTCGTCAACTGCATAATGGGTCAGGGAGGCGGGGTATGTATCGAGGGGCGCGTTTGTTGATCGTTTGGCTGCTGCTGCTGGCAGTGAGCGCAGGCGGATTGGTGGGCTGTATCGCGCCGGCAGCGTCGGAGCGTGTGCTCAACGTCCTCTGCTCGCCGGCAGAAGAGTGGTGCCAGGGCATGGCCCAGGAGTTCGAAGCCCAGACCGGCATCCGGGTCAGTTACGTAAGGCTGTCCAGCGGCGAGGCGCTCGCGCGCATCCGGCTGGAGAAGGATGACCCGCAGTTCGACATCTGGTGGGGCGGGCCGCTGGACGGCTACATTGCCGCCAAACAGGAAGGGCTGCTGGCGTCTTACGCCTCACCCAACGTCACCAACCTGCTGGACACAGACAAGTACCACGACCCCGACAATACCTGGGCGGGGATCTATGTCGGCAGCCTCGGCTTCTGCACGAGCACCGCGTGGCTGGCCGACCACCCCGGCGTGACTGCGCCGAGCTCCTGGGCTGACCTGCTCCGGCCTGAGTTTCACCGGGAGATTGTGATGGCCCACCCCTACACCTCCGGCACGGCTTACACCGCGCTGGCAACCGTCCTGCAACTTAAAGGTGAAAACGAAGGGTGGGCTTATATGGCGGAGCTCACCAAACAGGTGCGCGAGTACACGCGCAGCGGCGCACTGCCCGTCGAGCTGGTGGCGGATGGCGAAGGCGCGGTTGCCATTGCGTTTTCGCACGACATCGTCCGAACCATCGAAGCACGCGGCGAAGACGACGCGCTGACACTGACCTTCCCGGCGGAGGGTGCAGGCTACGAGATCGGCGGCATGGCGATCCTCGAAGGCGCGCGTCACCTCGCGGAAGCGCAGCGCTGGTACGATTGGGCGCTGACCGCGGAGGCCCAGGCGCTGGGCCCCAAGTACGGCGCATACCAGGCTCCGACGGTGACCGGTGTCACGCTGACGCATCCCGGCTTGCTCAACGTGCGGCTGATCGACTATGACTTCGAATGGGCCGGGACCCACAAGCGGGAATTCGTCGAACGTTTCACCCGCGAGATTGCCGGTACGACCCTCCTGCGCGAGTGATGACCGGGCACGTCCGTTTCATTTTGCACTATTGACAGCCGCCCCTGGCTGTGCTAAAGTAATGACAGCGTTGACAGTACGTAGCCGCGACGTCTGTGACCTTTCTCTCGCGACTACTTTGATTCCAAAGCGAACGCTGTTATTCCCATAACCGGCAAATAGGTGCTCGCAGGAGTGTCCCTGTGCCAGTTACGATGCGCGATGTGGCGCTGCAAGCCGGTGTCTCCATCAAGACTGTCTCCCGGGTGGTCAACCACCAACCCGAGATCTCCGATGTCACCCGGCAGCGCGTCCTCGCGGTCATTGATAGTCTGGGCTATCGACCCAATTTCCTTGCACGTGCGCTCGTCACCCAACGCACGCAGATCATTGGCCTGGTGGTCGTCACCCTGGATAATCCCTATTTCACGGATATTGCGCGCGGTGTACAGGCGGCAGGCCGCGAACATGCGTACCTGACATTTCTCGCGACCAGCGACGAAGACCCGCATGAGGAACAGCACATCCTGGAATCCCTCGTCGCTTATGGTGCGGACGGCATCATCGTCTATGCGACTTCGTTCAGCGACGGGTATCTGGCGGAGTTCGCTGAACGCTTCCGGCCGCTGGTCGTCATCCACGGCCTCGTCGAGCACCCGAGCATCAGCCATGTCCGCGCCGACTTCGAGGGCGGCGCGCGGCTCGCCGTCGATTACCTGATCAGCCGCGGCCACCGCGCCATCGGGATGCTAGCCAACGTCGAATCGCCGCCCGCGCGGCGCTGGCGCGAACGCGGCTATGCCGCGAGCCTCCGGGCCCACGGGTTAACCGTGCAGCCGGACTGCATCGAGCGCGACCTGGCGAAGATCGACGGGGGCTACGCAGCGACCCGGCGGCTGCTGACCCGACATCCAGAGCTGACTGCTATCTTTGCGTACAACGATATGATGGCGATCGGCGCGCTGAAGGCGTGCCGTGAGCTGGGCCGCCGGGTGCCCGAGGACTGCGCGATCGTCGGGTTCGACGACACCGACCTGGCGACCATCGTGATCCCCAATCTGACGACCGTGCGCGTGGATAAACGTGAGTTGGGCCGGCAAGCCTTTCTGCGCTTGCTCGAAAAACTGCATCACCCGGACGTAACCTATGCGCCGCTCGTCTTGCCGCCGGAGCTGGTGATCAGAGAATCGGCATAAGTGAGAGCCCATGAACGCACAAATCCCAGAGCCCGCCATCCTCGAAGTCAACAACCTCAAGACCTACTTCTTCCTCGAACGCGCGACCGTGCGCGCGGTCAACGGCGTCAGCTTCGCCCTGCCGCGCAAGAGCACGCTCGGCCTCGTGGGAGAAAGCGGCTGCGGCAAGAGCATCACGGCGATGTCCATCATGCGTCTGTACCAGGAGCCGCCGGGCAAAATTGTCGACGGCCAGATTTTCCTGCGCACCGGTGAGGGACAGGCGGTCGACATCACCACCCTGGATCCGAAGGGCCAGGAAATGCGCCACATCCGCGGCGGTGAGATCGCGATGGTGTTCCAGGAGCCGATGACGTCGCTCAACCCCCTGTATACCGTGGGCCGGCAGATTGCCGAGTCGGTGGAAATTCACCAGAAGGTGGGCCGCAGGGAGGCCATGGACCGCGCGCTGGAGATGCTGCACAAGGTCCAGATCAGCGCGCCGAAGCAGCGGCTCAACGAGTTCCCTCACCAGATGAGCGGCGGCATGCGCCAGCGCGTCATGATTGCGCTGGCCCTCTCCTGCAACCCGGCCATCCTCATTGCGGACGAGCCGACCACCGCGCTGGATGTCACCGTCCAGGCGCAGATCCTCGACCTGATGCGCCAACTGCAGGCCGACTTCGACTCGTCCATCCTGCTCATCACGCACAACCTGGGGGTCGTCTCGCAGCTGGCCGACCATGTAGCCGTCATGTACCTCGGCAAGATTGTCGAGTATGCCGCAGTGCGCGAGTTGTTCCACCACCCGCTCCACCCGTACACGGTGGGCCTGCTGAACTCGGTGCCCGTGTTCGGCAAGAAGAGCGGGCAGGTCTTGGTCCCCATCAAAGGAATGGTGCCGCCGGCCACCTTGCAGGTCACAGGCTGCGCCTTTGCCCCGCGTTGTCCGCACGTGATGCCGGTCTGCCTGGAACAGGAGCCACTCCTGCGCGAGATTGCGACCGGGCACACGGCGGCGTGCCATCTGTACTAAAGGAGGTGCCATACACCAAGTCAGACCTGGCTTCAAATCTCAGTCCGTTTTCTCATAGAGGAGGAAAACACAATGAAGTCTCGTAAGTTGATGTCGCTGCTGGCCCTGCTCATGATCTTCTCGATGCTGGTGTCATGCGCGGCGCCGGCTGCACCCGCGCCCGCCGCTGAGCCTGCGACGGCTCCAGTGGAGGAACCCGCGAAGGCAGAAGAGCCGGCAGCAGCTCCCGAAGAACCGGCCAAAGCCCAAGAGCCTGCCGCACCGCCCGCCGAGGGCGAGCTGCAAGGTCCCGTGCCCTATCCGGATCCGCCGGAGACCGGCCTGGGCGTGGTCGAAGTACAGCGCAAGCCCATCGACCAGATCGTTACCTACAAGGCGCTGCCCGAATACAAGGAACCCGCCTGGGTGACCGAGCTGGTGGACGCGGGCAAGCTGCCGCCCGTGGCCGAGCGTCTGCCCAAGGAGCCCCAGGTCGTCCTGACTGCGGGCATGTCCGATGGTGTCGGCGTCTACGGCGACGTGGGCCGTTTCTTCTCTGCCTGCCCCACCGCCGGCTGGAATTACATGGCCGGCACGACCGCCGGCTGGTTCGGCATCGAGCACTATACCTTCCATTACCAGTCGCTCGTTGTGACCGGCCCGCTGTGGCGCGCAGACCAGGACATCGATCCCTTCCCGCAGATTGCCAAGAGCTGGGAATGGTCGGAAGATGGCACCCAACTGACCATGCATCTCATCGAGGGCGCGAAGTGGTCCGATGGCGTACCGTTCACCGCGGATGACGTCATCTTCACCTGGGAAGACTTCATCCAGGACCCGAACGTCAACTCCCCGCGCAAGGCCGATGCGTACGAGTATAACGGCGTCCCGGCCACGCTGGAAAAAGTCGACGACTACACCATCAAGTGGACCTTCGGCATGCCCAAGCCGCCGGATGTGCTGTACAAGATGGACATGGGCGACTTCAACGTGTTCCCGGCCCATGTCTTCAAGCCGCTGCACCCGAAGTACAACTCCGAGACCAACTACCAGAACTTCGCCAACCAGCCCGGCCCGCAGGACCTGCCCCTGGTCACCATGGGGCCGTACGTGGTCACCGCCTACAAGACCGACGAGCTGCTGGTCATGCGTCGCAATCCCTACTTCTGGAAGGTGGACGAGACCGGCCAGCAGTTGCCGTACGTCGATGAAATCCAGTACCAGAAGGGCACTGCGGGCACCGGCCGCACCCTGTGCGTGATGGCGGGCGGCTGCGACCAGGACAACCTGGAGAACCCCAGCGTCTTCGTCGAGGCGTTGAGCAAGGCGCAGGAAGAAGGCGCACCGAACGTCATCACCTGGGGTCCTGAGACCCTGGGTTATGCGCTGCTGATCAACCAGTCGATCGACCTGGGCGTCAAGGACGATTACAACCTGGGCCTGCGCGAGTTGTTCCGCGACGTGAAGTTCCGTCGCGCGCTGAGCCATGCCATCGACCGTGAAGGCGTCACCCAGGCCATCATGCGCGGCCCGCTGCTCCGCCCGTGGGCCGGCGGCCTGTTCCCCGGCTCGCCGGAGTTCCAGAAGGAATCAGTCGTCTACTACCCGTACCATCTGGAAACCGCCAAGGCGCTGCTCAAGGAGCTGGGCCTGGAAGATACGGACGGCAACGGCATCCTGAACTTCACGACCGGCCCGGCAGCCGGCCAGGACCTCATCGTGGCCCTTCGTGTGCCTGAAGACCAGGTCGAGGCCGTCAATACGGGTGAAGTGCTGGTGAACCAATTCGCTGCGGTCGGCATCAAGGCGAACCTGCGCCCGATGGCCTCCACGGCGGGCTCGGCTGCGGACCAGAGCGGTGAGTGGGACATGATGGTCAACCGCATGGGCAACGACCTGGCTCTGCCGCACACGAACTGCACTGCCCTGGCCCCCATCACCAAGAACGCGCCCAATTACCACCGCGAAGGCGATAAGCCGCGCGAGCTCCGGCCGTTCGAAGAGGAACTCGTCAAGATCGTGACGGAATACTGCGCAACTCTGGATGCGGAGCGCCGGCACGAGTTGATGTTCGAGTATAACAAGATCGCCACCGAGAACCTGTACATGGTTGGCATCTTCGTCGGCCGCTATGGCGAGAACCTCGCCAAGCGGTTCAAGAACGTGCCGGCCGGTCTGCCCGCGTTCCTCTATGACTGGACCGAAGGCAACATCATGTTCGAGCAGGTCTGGACGCCTGTCGAAGAACAGAAGCCGCAGGTGCAGCCGAACACGATCGCAGAGTATGAAGGCTCGGCCATCTACAAGCTGATCGGGAAGTAAGCGTTCGCTGCTCTGCAAGTGGGATGGCGTTGCGCGGCCATCGCGAATAAGCGAATGTATCCACGAATAAGCGAAGCAAGTGGGTGAGCAATTCGTGTATTCGTTTTCCTATTCGAGATGGCCGCGCCGCCAGGGGGTGATGTCCATGCTCAACTACATCTTGCGCAGACTCTTCGTCGCGGTCTTCCTATTGCTCGGGGTAGCCATCGTATCCTGGGTTGTCATCCAACTGCCCCCCGGTGACTTTGCGACGACCTACGAAACCTTCCTGATGAACCAGGGCGGCATCACCCAGGAAGAAGCGCGGGAACGGTCCGACAAGCTGCGTGAACAACTCGGGCTCGATCAACCCCAGTGGAAACAATTCTACGATTGGATCAAGGGTATCGTGACCGAAGGCAAATTCGGCTACTCTTTTGCCTACCGGCGGGATGTCGGTGAGCTGGTAGCCGAACGCCTGGGGTACACGATCATCCTGGCTTTATCAGCACACTTTATATCCACCGTCGTAGGCGTCTTAGTGGGCATCTATGTCGCGCAGCGCAAATACAGCCTTTCGGACAATGTCGCGTCGGTGATCGCGTTCGTGCTGGCATCGGTGCCCCGCTTTTGGATCGCCCTGGTCATCATCTACATGCTGGTCTTCACCTTCAACCAGCATCACGTCACGTCCTTCTTCTCACCCGAATATGTGCTGGAGCCCTGGTCCTGGGCGAAGGTGTGGGACTTCATCAAACACACCTGGCCCATCGTCTTTATTGCGGGGTTGGGCGGCGTCGCGCGCAACATGCGCGTGATGCGCGGCAACCTGCTCGACGTCCTCGGCCAGCAATACGTCACCACCGCCCGCTCGAAGGGTCTGGAAGAGGGCAAGGTCATCAACCGGCATGCGGTGCCCAACGCGCTGCACCCGATTGTCGCTTACCAGGGCACCGTGCTGCCTTACATGCTGCAGGGCGAGATGGAAGCAGCCATCGTCATCGGCATTCCCACGCTGGGGCCGCTCTTCTACTCTTCGCTGGTGACCCAGGACATCTTCATCTCGGGTGGCCTGCTGTTCATTTATGCGGCCTTGATTGTCATCGGCAACCTGATTTCCGATATCTCGCTGTCGATTCTCGACCCGCGCATCCGCTATACATGATGGGGACAGGCCATGCAAGACACTAATACGCTCCTACCGCCCGATGAGACCGCCGCCGAGCCTGCGCGCACGCAGACGATCGTGGCGGAAACCGAGCCGCACGAGGGCTATTTCCAGCTGGTGTGGCGGCGCTTCCGGCGCAGCAAGGCGTCCATCTTTGGCGGTCTGCTCGTGCTCGCCCTCGCCATCATGGCCCTGTTCGCAGAGTTCTTCTCGCCCTACCCGCTGGAAGGCGTGAATCTGCAGGACACCTTCATCGCGCCCTCGGTCGTGCGGCTGATCGACGCGGACGGCAACTTCCACCTGCGCCCCTTCGTCTACGCGCAGGAAGTCACCCTCGACCCCAAGACCTTCGCGCCCACCTGGACCGAGAACCCCGACGTGATGTATCCGGTACAGTTCTTCGTCAAGGGCTTCGAGTACAAGATCCTGGGCCTGATCTCGTGGGACCGCCACCTGTTCGGCGTCGAAGGTGACGGCCTGATTCACCTGATGGGCACGGACAAGTTCGGTCGCGACCTGTTCGGCAAGTCGTGCGAGGCGGGCCGCATCTCTCT
>DAOUGK010000175.1:0-5366 GCA_034429055.1 Anaerolineae bacterium
TGTTGCAGCGCCCCGGATACGCGGTGTTCCTCCTGGTCGCCTGCCTCAGCCACGTCGTCATCGGCATGATCTCGCCGCTGCTCCCGCTGTACTGGGTGCGCCTGCTCGCGGCCACGGACGGGCAAATCAGCATCCTGGTCACCGCGGCCTCGGCGGCAGGCGTAGTCGGCGCGCTGTCCATGCAGCGACTCGTCGGGCGCATCGGTCGAGTGTGGGCGTTGGCGCTGGCTCCGGCGGGCTATGCCCTGTATCCGCTGTTGACCTCCCTCTCGCCCTCCATCTGGTGGCTCATTCCCTGGGCCATGATGGCCGGGTTCTTCATCTCCGCGCTCTACACCACCCTGTTCAGCAACATGGTCGCGCTCACGCCGGATCACGAGCGCACCGAGTACGTCTCGCTCTACAACCTGGCCCTGTTCGGCGGCATGTTCATCGGCCCGATTATCAGCGGCTTCCTGGCCGACATTCCCGGCGGCATCGTGCTCGGCCTGCGGCTGGCCGCCCTTGTCGGGCTCGCGGCCGGGCTGCTGGTGGTGCTCCAGCGGCAGTTGCTGCTACACGCCGGCAGGCAAGCCGATGCCTGAGGGTTGTTTCCTGCGCCACCTCGTCCAGCCAGATGTGATATACTGACAGGCGAGGAGAGGTGAGAGACGATGACAGAGACGGCAGTATCAGGACGTGAGTTAGCGCGGCGTCTGCGTAAGCTTGCCAATCTGTATCAGCACGGAGAGGTGAGCCAGGTCGCAGGACGTACGGTCAACAAACTCGTCGCCTACGAAACCGAACAAAGCCGCGCGCAACTAGCCATATTGCAGGCGGATCTGGCGGCGTTCGAACGAGAGCATGGGATGTCTTCGAACCTGTTCTATGAGCGTTTCGTCGCGGGCCAGATGGACGACCGGATGGACTATGTGGAGTGGGCGTCGCTATTTCAGATGGCACGTAACCTTAAGGAAAGGCTGCGTGTTCTCGGCTCGATGCAATGACCATCTCTGAGTATCTTGAAGGAGTCAAAGATCGACTGCTCACAGATGCCTGCGTGTCTCGCTTCACCATCCGTCGGGAACGTGCGACTCTGTCTGAAGGCTATTTACGAGTTCGGTTGGTGTTGGTCAATGATGACGAGCTTGAGTTTTCGGAGTATGTGCGCATCGGTAGCGCAGACGAGATCGAGGTCGTGATCTATAGCTACCATTGGTCGACCGCCGATGGCACGCTCGTCTGTCGCTGGGACAACACGCCTCACTTCCCCCATCTTACGGGTTTCCCTCACCATGTTCATCGAGGAGAAGGCGATGCTGAGCCGGGCCAACCAGTTACATTCCTCAGTGTCCTCGATGCAATCGTGCAGACGATAAAGGACTCAAACAGGTAGGCAGTGTAAAGCCTATCAGGAGGCGCAGCCTTGCCCCACTATCGCAAACTAATCGGTACGAAGTGTTACCTTTCCCCGCCCAGCCCGGAAGACGCCGAGCTGTGGGCCAACTGGGACAACGACCTGGAAGTGGCAATCCCGCTGGGCGACGAGGCCTATCTGTCCCTGTCTCTGGAGAGCGAGCAGAACCACCTGGCCGAGGACCTGCGCTTGCAGCGGCCCATCTTCAGCATCGTTGACCTGGCCAACGACCAGGTGATCGGCCGGTGCGTGCTCTTCGCCATCGACCAGCTCAACCGGCGGGCGATGCTCGGCATCGTCATCGGTGAGAAATCCCACTGGAGCCGGGGCTATGGACAGGATGCGCTCCGCCTGCTCCTCGATTACGGCTTCAACCTGCTCAATCTCAATGCCATTTCACTCGGCGTCTTCACGTTCAACGAGCGGGCCATCCAGGCCTACCGGAAGGTGGGTTTCCGTGAGGTCGGACTGCAGCGGCAGGCGCGCATCATCGCGGGGCGCAAATACGACGTGCTGCTGATGGACATCCTGGCCGAGGAATTCGATGCGGGCCGCATCGCGGGCCTGCTGGACGACATGGGAGGGTGAGATGGCGCAGGTGCTGCTGGAAGCGTGCGTAGATTCGGTGGAGTCGGCGCTGGCCGCGCAGGCGGGCGGCGCGGGCCGCGTCGAGCTGTGTGCGGACCTGCTGGAGGGCGGCATCACGCCGAGCGACGGCACGGTGGCGCTGGCGTGCCGCGAGCTGCGCATCCCGGTCAACGTGCTGATCCGCCCGCGCGGGGGCGACTTCTGCTACTCCGATGTCGAGTTTGCGGTGATGGCGCACGACATCCGGCGCGCACGGGAACTGGGAGCGGCGGGCGTCGTCATCGGGCTGCTCGATCCCGACGGCACAGTGGACATAGCCCGCACGCGCGAGTTGATGGGGCTGGCGCGGCCGCTGAGCGTGACGTTTCACCGCGCCTTTGACATGGCGCGCGACCCGTTCGTCGCGCTGGAGACACTGGTCGAGCTGGGCGTGGACCGCATCCTCACGTCCGGCCAGGAAGCAACCGCGCTGGAAGGGCTGGACCTGCTGGCGGAGCTGGCGCGGCGTGCGGGCGACCGGATCATCATCATGCCCGGCGGGGGCATCAGCGAACGCAACATCGGCAAGATTCTGGCAGGCTGCCACCCGCGCGAGGTGCACGCGTCGCTGCGGTCCACCCGTGAGGGCCGCATGACCTACCGCAATACGCGCTGCTACATGGGTGGGGTCCTGCGTCCGCCGGAGTTCACCGTGTCGCAGACGAATGCGGACCGCGTGCGCCAGCTTGTAGAGGGGCTGGTGGAATAGAACGCAGATTGGACTGATTCATCTGATCTCTTGGCTCAATCCTGTAGATCAGTGCCATCAGCGTTTATCAGCGTTTTATTGAGCTCTCAAGTCCGTCAGCACTGTCCTGTTTTCGTCGGCTGCACATCGGGATTTGGCGGCAGCGTGGCGCGATACTCGGTCTATCGATAATGGGAGGAGGTAACTCATGAAGAAGACCGTTTTTGTCGCAGGGCTGTTGCTGTTGGCCGTCGTCATCCTGGGCGGTTGCGTGGCCGGGCCCAATCCGGCCGTGAACTCGCCCGATGAAGAGGGCCGCGTCGCCGGCTTCTGGCAGGGCCTGTGGCACGGGATCATTGCACCCGTGACGTTCATCATTTCGCTGTTCTCCGACACGGTGCACGTCTTCGAGGTGCACAACAACGGCAACTGGTACGTGTTCGGGTTCCTGCTGGGCCTCGCGCTGATCTGGGGCGGTGGAGGGCGCGGGAGTGCGGGCCGGCGGCGCTGAACGGCAGACCGGTGATATCAAGTGTAACTCCGGGTTAGCCATAGAGGATGCAGAGGACACTGAGCTCTGTACTTCTGAAGTTCAGAATCGTCCTCCGTGTCCTCTGTGATCTCTGTGGCTGACAATCGTTCGTGAGGAGAGTGCATCATGGCCGAGTTTCGCCTGGACGTAGGCGCGGATACGACGCCGTTCCCGCATTACTGGGAGCAGTGCATCGGCAGTTGCCATGCCGTCATGGGCCTGCGCGCAGACTGGCGCGTACAGCTGGAGAAGTGTCTCCGGGAGCTGGGCTTCCAGTATGTGCGCTTTCACGGCCTGCTCGACGATGACATGAGCGTCTGCATCTGCGACGTGGATCTCTTCCGGGGCGAGACCGAAGGCAGCCTGCGCTACTCCTTCTTCAACATCGACGCCATCTTCGACTTCCTCCTGAGCATCGGCATGAAGCCGTTCATCGAGCTGGGGTTCATGCCCAGCGCGCTGGCCTCCGGGCCGACGACCTGCTTCCACTACCGGGCCAACGTCACCCCGCCGGCGGACTACGGCGAGTGGGAGGCGCTCATCCGCGCGCTGACGCAGCACCTGGTGGACCGGTATGGGCTGGCCGAAGTGCGCACCTGGTTCTTCGAAGTGTGGAACGAGCCCAACCTCAGGTACTTCTGGGCGGGCACCCAGGAGGAGTACTTCCGGCTGTACGAGCATGCGGTGCGCGCCATCAAGAGCGTGGATGGCGAGCTGCGCGTCGGCGGGCCGGCGACGTCGGTCAACGCGTGGATCCCGGACATGCTCGACTTCTGCCGCAGCGCCGGCGTGTCGATTGATTTCGTGTCCACCCACCACTACCCCACCGATGACCCGCTATGGCGCAACAGCAACCTGACCATCGAGGAATTCTTCCGGCAGTTCGGCCATGAGATGGGCAAGTATGAGCGCGGCATCCTGCGCAAGATGACCGCGCGGGCGCGGGAGCAGGCCGGCGACCTGCCGCTCTACTACACCGAGTGGAACATCTCCGCAGTGTTACCGGACCCGCTGCACGACGAGCCGTATGCCGCGGCGATGGTGCTGAAGACCCTCGCGGACAACGCCGGGCTGGTAGACGGCTACTCCTTCTGGACGTTCTCAGACCTGTTCGAGGAGCGCGGTCAGTTTGCCGCGCCCTTCCACGGCGGCTTCGGCTTGCAGAACATCTACGGCATCCCCAAGCCGACCTATCGTGTCTTCGAGCTGCTGCACCGCCTGGGAGACCGGCGGTTGCCTGTGATCGGGGGAGCCGGCCCCACGGCCGAGGTGCTGGCCGTGCGCGACGGTGCACAGCTGACGGTGTTGGCGTACAACCACAATGTCCCTGCGGAGCCGATCGGGACGGAGGAAGTGGTCCTCGCCCTGCAGGGCGTGGCGCTGTCCGGGCCGGTCGGCATCACGCGGCTCGATGACGCGCATGCGAACCCCAAACAAAGATGGATCGAGTTGGGGAGTCCCGAGTATCCGACGCAGGACGAACTGGCCGAGATCGAGCGCGCCTCTGTGCCGGTGGCCGGTGAGCTCATGCCCCAGCGCACGGTAGATGGCAGCCGACTTGTGTTCTCGCTCCCGCCGCACGGCGTGGCGTGTTTGACGATTGAGCTGGCCTAAAGGCAACCACGGAATACGCGGAGCACGCGGAAGCATCGCGGCGCGCACGAATCAGGCGCGCAGCATCCTCGCCGCACGCAGCGCGAGGCGGACCTTCTGCAAGTGGGTGGTCGTCGCGCGCCTGGTGAACACATCAAAGCCGTTGTGTCGGATACCCGCGTGAATCGCCCGGTAGACCTCCAGCGCGGCCATTACCGCCCACCGGCCGCGCACCAGGCGGCGCACGCCTGCCCGCGCGTGCTCGTAGTAATCCTCTGCCCGCGCCATCTCGAACTCCAGCAGCCGGATGAACGCGGGCGTGACGCGGCCCGCGGCCAGGTCCGCCTCGGTTACGCCGAACTGTGCCATGTCTTCCTGCGGGAGATAGACGCGGTCGATGCGCCAGTCCTGCCCCACGTCGCGCCAGAAGTTGCTGAGCTGCATCGCAATGGACAGGCTGTCCGCGTGGGGCAGCGTGTCCGCGACCGTGTGCGGCGCGCGCACGCCGACCATGTAGACCATGGCCCGGC
>DAOUGK010000176.1:0-7861 GCA_034429055.1 Anaerolineae bacterium
GTCGAGCTGTACAAGAGTGCAGTGGGCAGCAGCGACATCTGGGTTGGCACGCTCCGCCAGCAGGTGCCCGTGCGCAGCGGCAACCGTACGACCGACTTCAAGTTCAGCTACACCTTCACCCCCGACGATGCGAAGATCGGCAAGGTGACCTTCAAGGCCATGGCCTTCCTGCAGTCCGGCCGCGACGCGCTGCCTGCTGACAACACGGCCATCGCGCTGCCAACGAAGGTATCGGGCAAGTAACGCCCGCTCTGACCGATGTGCCCTGGGCGCCCTGCAGAGGCCTCTGCAGGGCGCCTTTCTGTCGGGCGCCGGATCGGGCCGCCCCGAATGGAACGTATGCGCCATGCCAGACGTCCGATGTATGGCGTGTTACGTCAGAGATGAATCTATCGAAAGGGTGAGGTGAATAGATGTATCGATCGATATTGATCGTAGTGGCGGCCCTGGTGGCCGTGTCGGCAGTGGCGTGTGTGCCGCCCCCGGCGGCTGTGCCCGGGAGCGCCGAGACGCCTGTCTCCGCCCCCGCGGGCGGCGAGCAGCCCGACTTCGCGAACCAGGCACTCGAGTGGCTGGCCAGCGAAACCGGCGTCTCTGCCGCGGACCTGCGCCTCGTCGAGGCCGAGCGGGTCGAGTGGACCGATTCGTGCTTCGGGCTGGGCGGGCCGGCGGAGTCCTGTCTTGCGGCCGTGACCCCGGGCTGGCGCATCGTGTTCGAGGCGGGCGGGCAGCAGTACGAGGTCCGGACGAACCTGTCCGGTGAGTCTTTCCGCCTGGCGCCGCAGGCGAGTTAAGCGCAGCTGACAATACTTATCGGGGCGAGAGGCGAGCTTCGCTCGCACTCTCGCCCCATGCGATAGTCCGTGTTGTCAGGCGTTCAGACGGGGTGGCCTCTGTGGCCGCCCCGTTCATGTTTAACCGGAACGCTGCATCCCGCTGAGAGGCGCAGGCTGCAGAGAGGCGTGTCGGCCACTTGCCGGCACGCCTCTCTACCTGTGCGGCTACTTGACCGTAATGTTGCCGCCCTTGAGGAGCTGCGGGGTCGAGTTCGGCAGCTTGTTGGGCTGCGCCCCGACCGGCGTGTATACGATCCGAATACCGAAAGAGTCGGTCGATGCCTTGCCGTTCTTTCCGCTATCGTAGAAGTTGGCGGTGTAGCTGACCCCCGACTGCGCCAGCGCCCAGTCGCCGGCGCCGGCGTTCAGGCTGGCATCCCACCAGAAGAGGTCGCCTGTGCCGCCCGCCGCGCCCTGGCCGTTGGAGGTCTTGGAGTACGCGGTCAAGTTGCCCTTCAACCGCCACTTGCCGTTGTTGATCAGCAGTAGCTGGCCCTTGTATGCGCAGTTCGACGTGCACTTGTTGTCGACCTTGCTGACGGTGAAGCCGAAGTTGATCCGGCCGCTGCCGCTGAGCGTGTACCAGCCGCCGCCGTTGGCCGAATCGCCCGGGCCGGCCACCGTCAGGGTGGCCGAATCGGATGATGTGTCACAGGCAGCGGTGCCGGCGAAGGTGGCATTGATGGTGTAGACCCCCTCCAGCCAGCCGGTCGTGCCGATCGGCGCCATCGTCGCCTGTCCGCCGGCGCCGGTGGTTGCAGTCCCCAGCGCGTAGGTTCCGGCTGCCCCGGTCAACGGGTTCGCGTCCAGCGAGAAGCTGATAGTCTGGCCCGTGGTGCAGGCCGCCGTGCTGCTTGAAAGAAGCGCAGCCGGTGTGAAGCTGCTGCCGATGTTGACGATCTGGCCGCCGTTGTAGAGCAGCGTAGTCGTCGCCTTCACTTGGTGAGACTCGGCGGCTGAGGTGCTGCCGTTGTAGAGCCCGTCCCCGGCATAGGTCGCCGTGAGGCTCTTCGTTCCGGCCGTCGTAAACGTCAGCGAGCACTGGCCTGCGGCCACGGTTCCTGTGCAGGAGATCGTGCCGTCAGACACCGTTACATTGCCGGTCGGCGTGCCGCCGCCCGATATGGGCGCCACGCTGTACTGCACGGTCACGGCCTGGCCCACCACCGACGGGTCGGGGTTGTCCGACAAGATGGTTGTTGTGGTCGGGGTGCCAACCGTATGCGGCTCGCCAGCCGAGGCGCTCCCCGTGTAGTTGCTGTCGCCGGCATAGGTTGCCGTCAGGGTGCGCGCTCCCGGCGTAGTCAGCGTGATGCTGCAGGTTCCGGCGGCCACTGTTCCGGTGCAGCTGTCCACACCGTCGCTGACCGTCACGTTGCCGGTCGGCGTACCGGCGCCGGGGGCATTGACCGCCACGTTGTAATTGACCGTTACAGCGGCCCCTGGCTGTGACGGGTCAGGGCTGTCTGACGTAATGGTGGTGGTCGTGCCCGCCTGATCGACCTGGTGCGCCTCGGCCGGCGAGCTGCTGCCTGCGAAGGTCCCGTCACCCGCATAGGTCGCCGTGAGGCTCTTCCCGCCCGCACTCGTGAAGGTGATCGAGCACTGGCCCCCGGCCACGGTGCCCGTGCAAGACTGCGTGCCATCTGACACCGTCACGTTGCCGGTCGGCGTGCCGCCGCCGGAACTGACGCTGTACTGGATGGTTACGCTCTGGCCCACCACCGACGGATCCGGGACATCGGACGTAATGGCGGTTGTGGTGGTCGTGTCAAGCACCGTATGCGGCACAAAATCCGAGGTGCTGCCGTTAAAGTCGGCATTGCCGCCATAGACGGCGGTCAAAGTGCGGGCGCCGGCGGTCGTGAGGAAAATGGTGCACTGCCCGCCAGCTATCGTGCCGGTGCAGGTATCCACGCCATCACTTACCGTTACCACGCCGGGGACCGTTCCGCTTCCGGGCGCGTCCACGGTCAGGCTGTAAATCACAACTACGGGCGCGCCGACGACAGACGGATCGGGGAGATCGTCGGTGATCGTGACGGTCGTGTCGGCTGGGTTCACTTGGTGCGCGACCACAGCCGAGCTGCTGCCTGCGAAGGTCCCGTCACCCGCATAGGTGGCCGTCAGGTTCCTCGCGCCCGCACTCGTGAAGGTGATTGAGCACTGGCCTGCGGCCACGCTCGCAGCACAGGAGACTACGCCATCCGTGACGGTCACGTTGCCCGTGGGCGTGCCGGCGCCCGAGGTGACGCTGAATTGGATAGTCACCGTCTCACCCACGACAGAAGGCTCAGGGGTGACCAGGCTGATCGACGTGGTGGTCACGAGCAAGTCCAGCTCGAAGGAGCCGATGTCGCAGATGCCGGCTGACGGCCGCGCGACCCCGCGCTGGTCGGTGGCCGGGCAAACCGCGTTGTTGCCCGTGTTAATCGCCGGACTGCCGCCCAGCAGGGCGTGAGTCTCGGTTGGGCCACCGTTGTTGGCGAGCGCGCCGAGCAATGGATTGATCGGGCTGGCCCCGGAGCCGACCTGGTTGTTGTTGACGCCATTGACCAGGCCGCTGGAGCCTGTGCCATCGCCGATCAGATTGTAGGCGCTGGAGGCGACGGCCGCGCCGCTGATGTCATCCCGTACCACGCTCGTCGAGTTGAAGTTGCCGGCCACGAGTGTGTTGCGCAGGGTTACGGCCGAGACACTCTGTGCGAAGCCGCCGCCCGCACCCGCGCCGTTGTTGTCATAATCGGCCGTGTTGTTGCTGATCGTGACGTTGGTCAGGGTCACATTACCGGTGCTGCCGCCCGGTGTCACCCAATAGGCGCCGCCCCCGGTGTTGTCCGCGCGATTGCCGGAGATGGTACTATTGGTGATGCTGATCGTACCCTGGTTGCCGGTGGTCGAGATGCCACCGCCATTGCCCAGCCCGCCGCCGGTGACACTGGCGGTATTGCCGGAGATCGTGCTGTTGGTGATGTTGGCCGTAACCCCACTCGCTACGGTGATGAAAATGCCGCCGCCTTCCCCCCGCACGCTGTTGTTGCTGATGGTCGTGTTGTTGATTGTTAGCGGCCCGGCATTGTGCAGACCGCCGCCGGTGACGCTGCCGCTGGTAGGGATCGTCTGGTTGTTGGAGATCACACTGTCGTTGATCGTGAGGGTGCCGCGATTCTCGATTGCGCCGTTGGCGCCGGAGAAGTTGTTGACAATTTGGCTGTTGTTGATCGTGGTGGTGACATTATTGTGCAGATAGATCGCGCCACCCTCTTTGAAGGAGGTCGCACGGGTGTCGCCGTTCTGCAGCGTCAGGTTGGAGATGTCGAAGGTGCTGGCCGCGGAGGGAAACACATCGAAGATGCGCTCGATGCCGCTGCCATCGATGATCGTGTTGGCAACGCCATTGCCATTGACTGCCAGGCTTTGTTTAATGTCCAGGTCGCCGGCGCCGCCGTTATCCTCATTGGCGGCGCCGGTCAGCGCGAACGTGCCATTGACGGAGAACGTGATTGTGTCCGGGCCGGCGTTGGTGTTGGCCGCGCAGACCGCCTCACGCAGGCTGACTTGGCCGTCCGGCCCGGGCAGAGCTGCGAGCGTTATCGCGGTGCAGCTGCCACCTGCCGCATCCAGGGTGTCCGCCGTGGTCGTCACGGTGATGCCCGCAGCGTAGGCGGGCCGTGCGAAGCCCAGAGCCGCGGCAAACAATGCTGCAAGGACCAGCCCTGCAGCAACCAACCGGTGCGTCCGGCGCCCCGGAGCGAATGACCGAAGCAGCGCGTAGGACGTGTCCATATTTGCTTTCCTCGCTCGTATGACGGACCAAGGGGCCCGGCCGGCCTGTATGTCGGATCGGCCGGACCCCAGCCGGTTCACCGGCTGGAAGGTTAGTTTCGGGAGGGGTAAACTCCCTCGATGGCGATGATGTAGTTCAGGCCCAGATAGGGCTGCATGTTGTTATGCGGTTGGCTGCCACCCGCGATGCCGACCGTTACGGTATTGGCGGCCATCGGGCCGTCGGGTGCGGCGTTCTTATACACGTTATCGCGCGCGGTCGAGCCGGCCCAGGTGTTGCCGTTGGGGCTGGATGCATCGCCGGGATTCGAGTTCCCCTGGGCTTGGGCCTGGTGGTTGTGCGCGGGCATCTCCGTGATAATCAACGTGTGGGTCGGTTCGCCGCTCACCTCACCCAGGTTAATACTGGGCAGCCCCGGCCCCTGGCCGGTGCCCACCGGCACGCGGCCGCGCAGGTCGGGCAGGGCGAAGGTAGTCTGCCCGTTGCCGCCATAGGTGGTGCCCAAGAGCGAGAACAGCGCGGTGTTCTGCGCGATGCTCAGGATCTGGCCCTGGCAGAAGGCCCAGCCACGCGGCGCAAAGTTGCCGGCGAACAACACGATCTCTGCAAGGAACGGTGTACTCATCTTAGCCTCCTGATGATAGGAGCCGGTTAAACACCGACTCGTAGTAATACCCCTGGCTATCCTGGTCGACTGGCACCAGGAACAATTCAAACGTCGAGACCCCGGGCTGCGACAGGGTATAGGTGCCCTGCGGGATATACAGGGCACGCGGCCCGCGAAACTCCACGGCCCACACCTCCTGCCGCGGACTGGAGCGGCCCTCGCGCAGGTGAACCAGCTCGACGTCCAGGCTCTGGCCGTTGCCCAGCGCGACGCTGAAGGCCTGGCCGGCACGCGCCGCGAAGAATTCCTTGGTCAGCTCAGACAATCCCTACAACCTCCCTCTCCTGCACCGCCTTAAGTTGGCGGTACAGGGCATCCAGCCGGCGGCCGGCCAGCAGGCGCAGGCTCACATCCGCCTCCGCCCGTTTTCCGGCGCCGTCGGGCCGGTACTCGAAAGCAGGCGATTTGGCGTCCCGGCGGGCGACCGCGCGCATCTGCGCAAGCTCGCTCTCGTCCGGCGCCAGCCCGAAGTGGGCGGCCATCGCCGTCCACCCGGCCGCGGGCAACCCGGCATGATCGAGATACAGCGCCCCATCGTCGCGGTATCGGAGTGCAGCGGCACAGACCTCCGCCAGCACATGGGCCGTGTACTCGTCCAGGCTCATGCCGGCCAGGTCGCGGCGCTGCAGGCCGAATAGCTCCGGCGGCAGCATGCCCGGCAGCATCTGGCTGCCCCGCTGGCGACGGTGCGAGACGAGCACCTCCACCGGGTCACGGTACACGAAGACCCACGGCACGCCGGGGAAAGCCCGGCGGAGCAGCGGCAGGTGGAGCGTGTGCCAGGAATCCAGCTTGACGAACAGCCGGGACTCGCGACCCGTGCGCGGTTGGCCCAGCGCGCTCAGCATGGCCCGCAGCAGCCCGATGCGTTCTTCATCCGTGAGGGCCGGGTCACGGAAGTGCATCTGCAGGACCGAATCGAACGGCCCGGCTTCCGACAGCACAACGTGCGCGGGCAAGGCCGCGAGCATCTGGCTGAGGAGGGTAGAGCCGCAGCGCGACATGTGGAAGATGAAGCCGGTGGGCGCGAGACCTGGCCTGGCAGCAGCCATGGCCGGCAGCTCGTCCAGCCGGGTCTGCGGCCGGAACAACTGGTTAAACGGCAAATGCTGGAGCCGGGCAATCGTGTCGGCGAAGAATGGGTCTGTCAGTCGCGTCTCGCCCGCGTAGCACCAATCGACCCGGAACGGTCGCCCCGTGCCGTGTACGGCGACCGGCAGCCAGCCGGCAGGCGGCTGCGTCGACGCAGCTGGCATCACCATGGCAAAGACCGCTCGATCCAGCGCCGGCGGTTGGCCGCCATCGTTGCTTCCAGGTCTGCTGCGGTGAGCGTGTAGCCTGCGTCGCGGGCCGCGCGGAGCACTTCGTCCAGGAACAGCCGGCGGTCCTCGATCGATACCAAACGTGCCACGAGGTCAGGGTTCGTGACCACGACTGCGATGAAGTCCGCGATCGGGTCCGTGACGTCGCCGGTGGGAGGCAGCCGGAGTTCACTCATATGTGTTGCGGCTCAGGGAGAGGCAGGCAGAAGACGCCGGCCAGCCAGGGGTCCACCACGCAATCGAGCACCAGGTGGATGCGGTCGATCGTGCTGCGGTTGTCGACGCGGTGGGGCAGGTTGACGTTGAGATACCAGCTTTCACCCGGCCGCATGGGCACCCGTGAGCCCGCGACGAAAAACGCCACGGCGTCATCCGTTACGATGGGGACGTGGATGCGCACTTCGCCGTCCTCATAGCCCAGGCGGTAGTCGCAGTGCTCGCCGATGCTGGAGCCCGCGGCCAGGCGCAGCAGGCGAACCGAGGTCAGCGGACAGCGGAAAGTAGCCATCACCTCGCGGAAGTAAGGACAACGGTCGAGGATGGGTGTGGCGGCGAAGGCGGTGGCGGTCGGGTCCGGGTAGAGCTGGTGCTTGCCGCCGGGTGCGCGCAGCGCGACCCCGCTCCACTCGCCATCGTAGATGCGGGTGTTGAAGTGAGGCAGCCACTCCTCAGGCCGGATCGCAGACAGGTCGGCCAGCAACTGGCCGGGCTCGAAGTCAAACGGCAATCTCAGTGCACCCATAACCCCCACACTCATTTCGTTTTCACTCATTTCCTGCACCCCTCTGGCTGTCATACCTGCGCACCCGCGGGAAGTCTAGGCCGCCGCATCAGGCAGTGCCGGGCGCCGTGTCGTCGCGCAGCCAGCGGAGCATGGCCGGGTACACCCGGCTGGACGGGGCCGCGTGCTGCGGCTCGATGGTCAGCCCCAACCACTGCAGCACCGGCACTCCGAAGTAGCGGCCGGCGCTGAAATTCTCGATCAGGGCCTGGCTGCCGCCCCGATAGCCCTCGGGGTGAAAGACGATCGCGGGATCCAGGCCCAGGTGCACGGCTGCAGCATAGGACCAGGCAATTGCGGCCATTTCCAGGCCGCCGTTGTCGCCGATATTCTCGGCCACCGCGGCGCGCTCTGCAGGTGAAAGCACCGCCAGGTGGCCTGCCTCGTGCAGGAGATCGCCCGGATGTGTCAGGCGGGCTTCGTCAACGCGCAGCCCGCACGGGATGACCTCGATGCCCGGCAGGAAGC
>DAOUGK010000177.1:0-9936 GCA_034429055.1 Anaerolineae bacterium
ATGGCAGCGTCGCGGCGCCGGCCATACGGCCAGGGGTCGGCCTCCGCGTAGATGGCCGCCGCGCCGGTCTCCGCAACCAGCCCGGCGAGTTCATCCAGCGGCGCGCCCCGGCGCACGATCAGGCGGCTGCCGCGGGCGCGCAGGTTCGCATCGAGCGCGGCCAGTCCGCCGAGCATGAAGGCTAACCGCCGGGGGCTGACATCGGATGCGGTCAGCAGCGCGGGGTCGAGGACGAAGACCGGCACGACGGTGTCGCCCCTCTCCAGAGCCGAGCGCAGCGCATCGTTGTCGTGCAAGCGGTGGTCCCGCCGGACCCACCAGATGGCGGTTGTCATGGCGTCTCCCTTTTATGAAAAGCACAACCACGGAATATACGGAGCACACGGAAGTATGAGCCTACCTTTCAGCGGGCAGAATCATCCGGGGAGTGCAGCATGATCACACTTACAGAGAATGTCAGGACAAGGCAAGCCGGCGCGTCAGCCGCCGTTGCGCGCGGGCAGCCATTTGAGCAGGGGCAGCGCGAGGAGCGGCGCGGCGGCAGCGAGCGCAAATGCGGTGCGCAGGCCCCACATATCGCCCACCCACCCCACCAACAGGACGACAATCGAACGGAAGACGAAGCTCAGCGCCATGTACATGCCGTTCGCCAGCGTTCGGTTGTTCGGGAAGCTCTCTTGCACCAGGGCCATGATGATCGGGGTGATCGAGAGCGAGGTCACGCCCAGCAGGATGAGCAGCGGGAAGCGCAGCCACCCGCCCGTCGCCAGGAAGATGAACATCAGGATCGATGAGGGGAAGATGGCGAAGAAAATCATCAGCCGGCGGCCGAGCCGGTCGCTCAATGTTCCGCCGAAGAACGCGCCCACGACGCCGGCCAACTGCAACACCGACAGCGACGCGCTCGCCAGCCAGAAGCTGTCGCCGGAATCGTACAGCATCGCGGGCAAGTAGGTGACCAGCGCCGCGCTCATGATGACATGGGCGATCATCATGCCGAGCAACGACGGCAAGAGACGGCCCTTGCCGCGAAGTTCCTCGCGCAGCGAAGCGCCCCCGCGGGCCAGGCCGGCCGCGCTGCGACGGTCCGCCGGCAGCGCAAAGAAGAGCACAGCCGAGGTGAGCAGCCCGCCGAGCATCAGCCACGGCATACGCGCCTGTCCCGCAAGCGGGATGAACGCGCCGATGACCAGCGGGCCGATGAAGCGCCCGGACTCGCCGCCGACCATCCACAGGCTCATGCCGAGCCCCAGCTTCTTGCCGGATACGTTGCCCGTCATAACCGGGCCGACCGCATGGAGGCACGCGGAGCTGAGCCCGGCCACGGTGAGCAGCACGGCCAGCGCCAGGTAGCCCTGCGCAACACCGAGCAGGCTCATCGCGATGGCGGTGACCGCGGGCGCGAGAATGACGAAATAGCGCGCGCCGAGGCGGTCCGCTGCACCGCCGATGACCGGCTGCAGCAGCGATGCCTCCTGCATGAAGACCGACAGCAAGCCGGCCTGCGTGTTCGTCAGGCCCATCGTCTGCCGGAAGATAATCAGCAGGGGCGCCAGGAAGGCCGTGTAGCTGTCGTGGATGCCGTGTCCGGCCGCGATCGTGCCCACCCGCCCGGCCTCGAACCGAGCCGACTCGTCCGTTGTGGCGATCGCCTCAACTGCACCGGAAGCTCCCGGCGCCAGGTCACGCGTGATTGCCATGCACTTTTCTCCGGCACGTGTTATGGTGCGACAGGATAGCATGAGCGCGCCGGAGGGTCAACTTCACCCGGACTTTTCGGTGCGTGTTACGCTGGAGTAGAAATCAGCTTGGGATCCCGGGCGGAGGGCAGCCCTGACACTTCTGCCCGACAAACAGCCCGTAGCCGAAGTACTCCTCAAGGTTGGGCGGCGTGACACCCTGCTGACCCACCCCCTTCACGAACTGTCTGTAGGCGGGGCTTCGAGCATAGAGCCGCAACACTCGCCCCATCACGCGGAGCATCCCGCCCAGGCCGTAGCGCCGCAAGATGCCTTTGGCCTCATCCCGCATGTCCACGGCATAGACCTGCGTCACGATCTCCTGCAGCCCGGCCGTCACGAGCAGCGCGGTCCACTCGTCCGGCGTGAGCGGCTTGACGCTGACGCCGACGTCCTGCGCGGCCCAGGCCAGCACTTCGGCGGGCGGCGGGTATTTCAGCCATGCCGTCTCGTTCAGCCCGACATAGCCGCCCGGCTTCGTCACACGCACGTACTCGTTCACCGCGCGCTGTTTATCCTCCGGGAACGCAGTCACGGACTCGGTGATGACCGCATCAAAGACGCCAACCGCGAACGGCAGATCCTGCGCATCGGCCACCCGAAACTCGACCCTATCTGCAACTCTCTCGCGCACCGCCCGCTCCCTGGATCGTTCGATCATTTCCTCCAGGATATCCACGCCGGCGACCCGGCAGCCCACCCTTCTAGCCAGGGAGCAGGCCGTGACGCCCGCGCCGCAGCCCACATCGAGGGCGTAGCTGTCCTTGCCGATATGACACAGCTCAACTAACGCATTGGTGGCCGCGACGCCGCCGATGTGTTTCGTCAGGCCCACCTCGGCTGCGAAGTCGAAGAAGCCGGGGTGAGCCTTCCCGCGATTGCCCTGTGAGTTGGTCATGGGACCTCCTTTACATCGCGCCGGCGCGCATAAGGTAGACGACCAGCCCGATCTGGAGTGCGTCGTGCAGGTAGTGCGAGATGACCAGCGGCCAGACTCGTCCGAATCGCAGATAGACGACGGCCAGAATCAGGCCGCCGAGCGCCGTGTTCGCCATCCCGGCCGGCCCTTGGTACAGATGCGCCAGGCCAAACAATGCCGCTGAGATCAGGACGCCCAGCCAGCGCCAGGCGGGGCCAGGGGCAATCTTCCACCAGCGGCTCAAGAAGAAGACGCGCACCAGCTCCTCGAAGCCGGCCGCGCCGAGCGCCAGGCCGGGCCCCAGGAAAAGGGCCAGCCGCCACGGATCGCGCGCCAGCCCCGCGAAGACATCGCCCAGGCCGCTCTGTGGCTGGCTTGGCAGGAGTCGCCCGATAACCGGGCCGATGGAGTACAGGACGCCGAGCGTGAGGAAGGTCAGACCCACCCCGCCCAGCGTATCCTGCCACCAACGCGCGTGTCTCAGGTTCAGGTCACACAAACGCTCGCCGCAGATGAAGCGGAGCAGGAAGAGCAGCCAGACGAGCGCAAGGCCGGCGATCACGCAGGTGTAGAAAAGGATGTCATCCAGGCCATAGGGCTGCGTCCGATTCAGGTGGGTCACGATCGTCATCGCGTAGATGGGCGCGACGCCCAGCAGGATCGCAAGCGCGTGTGTCCAGCCTGTACGCTGCCAGGGCCTCGAGGTGATTTCGGAGGATGCCGTCATAGTCTCCCTCCCGAAACATGATAGGCTCCCTGATTAGCAGAATACGACGAGCATACCCCAATGGCATCGGCCAGTCGGCGAGTCGGGGGATTGGACGAATGGCTAGTGCGTTTTTTCCATATTGACAGGCGTTGCAAAGCGTGATAGAGTAGGCGTTACTTACAACCAGTTAGTAAGTAACATCCGATTCCTCCGCTCCGGCCATCGTGGGTCGGGCCATCGTCGACTGGGCCGATGCCGGTCTGGTCCTGGGAGGCAACGCGCGTGGCTCAGATTCGAGAAACCGCTACTGCCCGCATCATGCGCGAGATCAACCGCGCCGCCGTGCTGGACTTCATCCGCCGTCACAGCCCCGTCGCACGCTCCGAGATCGCGGAACAACTCCATGTCAGCCTGCCGACCGCCATGCGCGTCGTCGAGGATTTGCTCGGCGAGGAACTGGTGCGCTACTGCGGCAGCAGCCCGTCGACCGGCGGCCGCCCCCGCCCCCTCATCGAGTACAACGGTTCGGCCCACGCCGTCATCGGCATCGACCTCGGCGGCTCGCATACCTTCGGCACGGTGGCCGATCTCTTCGGCCATGTACAGTGCGAGCTGGATGTGGCACGCCAGAATGGGGATGCTCAGGCCAACCTCCAGAGCCTGTTCGAGGTTGTCCAGCAATTGCTGAACGCGCCGCGACCTGCAGGCCAGCGCGTGCGGGGCATCGGCATCGGCGTGCCGGGCTTTACGCTCAGCCCCGAAGGCATCGTTACCTGGGTGCCCAGCCTGGGGTGGTGCGACTTGCCTCTGAAAAAAATCCTCCACGAACGCTTTGGCCTCCCTGTCTTTGTCGAAAACGATGTGAACCTGGCTGCGCTCGGCGAGTGGGGCTTCGGCGCGGGCCGCGAGGTCCGCGACCTCGTCTGCATCAACATCGGCACCGGCATCGGCGCGGGTGTGATCATTGACGGTGCGTTGCACCGGGGTTTTCGCCAGTCCGCCGGCGAGATCGGCTACATCCTGCCCGGCCTGAACTACCTCAACTGCCCGGTGACGAAATACGGCGCGCTCGAAAGCCAGGCCTCGGGGCTGGGCATCGCGCGGCGGGGGATGCAGGCGCTGGCCGACCAGGGCCACCCCGCCGACAACAACCTGAGTGCTGAGGATGTCTTCAGCGCAGCCCGGAGCGGGGAAGACTGGGCCGCTGCCGTGGTTGCGGAGACCGTCGATTATCTCGCCCTCGCGATTGCCAACGTCACCGCCCTCTTTGACCCCGAAGTCATCATCCTGGGCGGCGGCGTGGCCGGTTCAGCGGACCTCCTCATCGACCCGATCCGCAGCCGCATTCGAGGCTGCACGCCGTTCGATCCCGCGCTGGTGGCGTCGCCCCTGGGCCAGCGCGCGGCTGTGATGGGCGCCATCATGCTCGTGCTGACCGGCACCACCGAATCCCTGGTATTGCGCCGGCTGCGTTAGACCGGACAACCACCTGTCATCCTACTTCAAGGACAGCGAAGACCCTGAAAGGAGAACACCCCCGATGGCACGTCCAATGAATCGACGAGATTTCCTGCGGCTCTCCGCCGCAACCGCCAGCGGCGCACTCTTGGCAGCCTGCCAGCCTGCGCCCGCTCCCTCTGCTCCGGCCCCCGCGGAAGGGGCCGCTGAACAACCGGCTGCGGCCCCGGCCGCCGCTGAAACGGTGACGCTCCGCCTGGCTGAGGGCAGTTGGGTTGGCCCGGAAGGCCTGAAGTTCTGGACCGATACCATCATCCCCAAATTCGAAGAGGAGAACCCCGGCATCAAGGTTACGTATGAGGATGCCGAAGGTGCAGACTACGTCGATAAGCTCTTCACAATGGCCGTTGCAGGCGAAGCGCCGGACGCTTTCTTCATCTGGTGGAGCAGCGGGTTGATGGAGAAGGGGCAGTTGCTCCAGCTCGACGAGTACTTCGACAAGGAGTACATGGCCGACTTCTTCCCCGGCAACATCGCAGGCCAGGTGCTCGACGGCAAGCTCTACGGCGTCCCCAAGTACATCTCCACGGTCTGCCTGGGCTACAATAAGGACATCCTCGACGAAGCCGGCGTCTCCGTGCCCGACGGCACGTGGACCTGGGACCAGTACCTCGATGCCTGCCGCAAGTGCACCAAGCGCGACGCTGATGGGAATGTCACGCAGTGGGGCACCTACATCGGGCACGACTATCTGGCCCACTACGTCTGGATGAATCACGGCGAGTGGATGGACGCCGACCTGTTCGGCACCAAGCCGCTCTTCCGCGAGCCGCCCGCGCTGGAAGGGCTGAAGTTCAGCTGGGACATGGTCTACGGCGAGGAGCCAGTCGCCCCACGGCCGGGCGAGATTGCCGACTTCGGCTGGCACAATGTCCTGACCACCGGCAAGGTTGCCTTCATGGAATCGCATAGCTGGATGGTGACGAACTACATCGCGGAGAACAACTTCAACTGGGGCTTCACCGACCTGGTCAACGGGCCGGACGGCACCAAGTCGGGCCTGACCTTCACCAACGGCTATTCCATCTACAAGGGCACCAAGCATGTAGATGAGTCCGTAAAGCTGGTCAAATTCCTGACCGGCAACTGGGCCTCCACCGAGATGTGCACCGGCCTGCTGGGCCTCCAGCCCGCGCGGCGCAGCCTGACCTCGGTGTGGGACACCCAATCCATGGGCGCAAAGGAAGGCTACGATGTCTCGGCTTTCTCCCGCGTCATGGAAGTCGCGCGGCTCGTGCCCGAATTCAAGGACAACCAGAAGATCGCCACCGAAATCTGGAACCCCATCTGGGAGCAGGTCTGGATCACGGGCGACCTGGGGATCGAAGAGGGTGTCAACCTGGCCGCCGACCGGATCACCGAGTACTACGAGTCGGCAGGCATTGCCTGAGCCGGCCATGCTGAGAGCCCCGGCGACCGAGGTCGCCGGGTTACCCCGGGCGCCGATGAAGGTTAACAAATTAATCCAGCAACCTGCGCCGCCCTCAGCTGCGGTTGCAAACCGCAGCCTGATACCGGAAACCTGCTGAAGCAGGTTACCCCAGCGGACAGCGGAGCGTGCCTCGGCACGCTTGGCCTGGCAGCCTGCGGTTTGCAACCGCAGGCCCCAGCGCCGGCGGCGCGAACCCGTTACCGGATTATTTTGTAAATCTTCATAAGCGCCTACTACGAACACTTCTGTGAGCGCCATGACCCCACTGACTCACCGCGAGCGCCTGCTGGCAACCCTCCAGGACGGCCGGGCCGACCGGCCGCCCTTGCTGGGCGGCTGGGTACTGGGCGATGTCCAGCACCAGGCGCTCGCAGGGTGCACGCCCGACGAATACTGGCGCGACCCCGCACGGTGGGCCATCGAGGCCCACCGGCGGCTCGGCGTGGATGCGATGATCGCGCTGCACGTCCCGCGCGAGCCGGGCGACTACCGCGACGGACTGACGCACGAAGCGTTCGAGGCCTATAAGGAACGCTATCCCACGGTCGAGCATGTGCTGGCGTATGCGCAGGCACAGCCGGCCCCTGCGGAGGCCGTAGCCGAATTCGATGCCGAAGGCTGGCGGGCAGATTTCCGCCAGCACGTCCTCACGATGCAGGCGCAGATGGGCGACCTGATCTATCTGCCGACGCTCTGGGAGGTCGTCCATCCGCGCTTCGAGTGGTATCCCGAGTTCGGCTACGAGAACTACCTGCTGTTTATGCACCTGTACCGGGAGGAGGCGTATCGCTTCTTCGCCAGCCTGGCGGCCGTCACGCGGCGCAAGGCGGAGCTGGCCGTGCAGGTGTATCGCGAGCTGGACCTCGTACCGGTGACGCTGATCGGCACGGACATCTGCGGCGGGGGCGGGCCTATCGCGTCTCCCAGGCTGCTCGATGAGGTCTACTTCCCGCACGTGCGTTACTCGCTCGAACCGCTGGTCGAGGCGGGCATCCGCACGGTCTGGCACAGCGACGGCGACTTCCGGCCGATCATCCCGCACCTGTTGGCCTGCGGCGTGGACGGCTTCCAGGGGTTCCAGGAGGAATACGGCGTGGACATCGCCGCGCTTGGCCGACTGCGTACGCGCGCGGGCCGGCCGCCGGTCCTGTGGGCCGGGCCGTCGGTCACGACCACGCTGCCGTTCGGCACAGTGGCCGATGTGAAGTGCGACGTCGAACGCATCATCGACACGCTGGCGGATCGCTGCCCGCTGTTCATCCTGCCGGCCAATAACATCCTGCCGGACTGCCCGGTGGAGAACATCACCGCCATGTACGGGCACGCGGCCCAATACGGAGCCGCGCGTCGATCCCGGGGACCGGATGGAGGGTCATCATGACGATCAGCCACGTCAAGGGGGACGCGGGACGCAAGCAGGTCGAGCCCGGCCAGACTCAAACAGGATGGGCCCGCCGGCTGCATCTTCCCCAACTCAACGAGCGCAGACGCGAGGCCATCATTGCGTACATCCTCATCTCCCCCTGGGTGATCGGCTTCGTGGCGTTCCTGCTGGGACCGATGCTGTGGTCGCTGGGCCTGAGCTTCTTCGACAGCGACATGCTCACGTCGAAGTTCGTCGGGCTGAAGAATTTCGCCACACTCTTCTCCACCGACACCACGCGCTCGCTGTTCTGGACCTCGCTCTACAATACAACCTACTATGTGCTGTTGAGCATCCCGCTGACGATGGCCGCAGGGTTCTTCCTCGCGATGCTGCTCAACCAGAAAATCCGGGGGGTCGGTGTCTACCGGATCATCTACTACCTGCCATCCGTCATCCCAGGCATTGCAGTGTCGCTGCTCTGGCTGTGGCTTTTCAATCCCGAGTTCGGCCTGCTCAACTGGTTCCTGTCATGGTTCGGCGTCGATAAGCTGCGTTGGCTGACCGACCCGCAGCTTGCCAAGCCGTCGCTGGTATTGATGAGCCTCTGGGGCGCGGGCGGCAACATGCTCATCTTCCTGGCCGGACTGCAGGGCATCCCCACGGAGCTTTACGAGGCCGCGACCATCGACGGCACGAGCTCCGCGGGCCGCTTCCGCCATATCACTCTGCCCATGGTCAGCCCGACGCTCTTCTTCGTCCTGGTCACAAACATGATCGGCGCGTTCCAGGCGTTCACCAGCGTTTACGTGATGACCGGCGGCGGACCGGCCAACTCGACGCTGATGTACGTGCTCTATCTCTACAACCTGGCCTTCCGCCAGTACCGGATGGGCCTCGGCAGCGCGCTGGCCTGGATCTACTTCATCCTCATCCTGCTGCTGACGATCCTGGTCTTCCGCTCATCGGCAGCCTGGGTCTACTACGAGACCGAGATCGGCGGGAGGCGCAAATGACCACCCAAGCCACCACACCGACCGGCGCGGAATCGGACATCCACCGAGGGTTCTTCGGTCGGATCACCGGCAGCAAGCGACGGACGGAACAGGTCCAGCACCTGGGCATTCACGCGCTCCTGATCCTGGGCGCCATCGTCGTGATGATTCCGCTGGCGTGGATGATCTCCACGTCGTTCAAGGCACCGAACCAGGTCAAGGTGTTCCCGCCCATCTGGATCCCCAACCCATTTGTGTGGGAGAACTACGTCCGGGCCGTCACGATCTATCCCGTGCCGTTCTACATCTTTATCTGGAATACGTTCTTTTACAGTGCGATGGTCACGATCGGCACGATCCTGTCGAACATGACGGTGGCGTACGCCTTCGCGCGGCTGCGGTTCCCGTTCAGCCGGGTGCTCTTCATGATCGTGCTGGCGACCATGATGCTGCCGAGCCAGGTAACGATGATCCCGCTGTTCATCCTGTTCTCGAAGCTCGGCTGGGTCAACACGTACAAGCCGCTCATCATCCCGGCCTTCTTCGGCTGGGCCTACTTCGTCTTCCTGCTGCGCCAGTTCTACACGACCATCCCGCGCGAGCTGGACGACGCAGCGCGCATCGACGGCTGCGGCATCGTGGGGATCTTCTTCCGCATCATCCTCCCGCTCGCCAAGCCCGCCATCGGCATCACCGCCATCTTCGCCTTCAGCTCGACCTGGAACGACTTCATGGGGCCGCTCATCTACCTCAACAAGCTGGAGTCGTACCCGCTCGCGATTGCGCTGTCATACCTGCGCGGCGCCTATCGCGTCCTCTGGTCCGAGCTGATGGTCGTCTCCATGATCGCCATGCTACCGCCCATCGTCCTCTTCTTCATCGCCCAGCGGTACTACATCCAAGGCATCGTCATCACGGGCGTGAAGGGGTAGACGATTGAAGATTGAAGATTACAGATTGAAGATTGCTCGCTTCCCTGCGAGCCTCCTTCATGGGTGACACTACCCGACAAGCGAACTCCCAAATCTTCAATCTTCAATCTTCAATCTGTTATCCGTCAAACACATCACAGGAGCAGAAAATCACATGAAGTCCCCCAAAATCACCATGATCGGCGTCGGTAGCCACGCATTCGGCCTGATGACCGTGCGTGACCTGATGGAACGCCCGGAGCTGCACGGGGCCAAACTCGCGCTGGTGGACATCGCGCCGGAGAAAATCCGCCGGATGACGCGGCTCGTGGACCGGTTGAACCAGTCCT
>DAOUGK010000178.1:0-3759 GCA_034429055.1 Anaerolineae bacterium
GCGCGGCGGCATCCGCAACCTGTTCGCGGGCCAGCCCGTCCGCATCATCCACCACACCGTCATCTACCCCGGCTTCGACAACATCGTCGCGCGGCGGCCCGCGCTGGGTCGGGTGCTGAAGCGCGTGCTGTACGCGCTGGAGCACACGCCCCTGCGCTGGTTTGGGCTGAGCCACTTCGTCGTGCTGGAGCGCACCTGATTCGGGTGCGTTCCAACTTGGGGGCGCGAGCATCCTGAGCGGGTGGACGGCCCACCGCTGCCGACGGCGCAGGACTAGTCGAAGGATGTCTCGACGGGCCGCCCCTTCGACTGCGCTTCCCGAGCCAAGCGAAGCCTGGCCGGTCGCTCCGCTCAGGGTGCTTCCTTGCCGCCCCCAACGCGAAACGCACCCACCTGATTCACCTCTTTTGCCATTCGCGCCGGTTTCTGCTATTATGTCCTTTACTACGCGGGGGGTAGGCAACTACCCTCCGTCACTTTTACTACCCGGATCGTGTTGCATCCATGAATCGCACCCAACAAATTCAACGCTGGCGGCGTCACCGCCGCGCCAGGGGTGGCCCGCGTTATGGCCGCTGGCTGCTGGTGCTGGTGGGCGGCTTCCTGCTGGTCAACGTTTTCTTGCTCGTCTCGATGGTGTTCGGCGCAGTCGCCAGCGCCGCAGGCGTCTACTCGTTCTTCGCGCAAAACTTGCCTGACCCCACCTCGATTCAGACCGAACAGGTCAGCTACGAGACGGTCAAGATTTTCGACCGCACCGGCAAACATCTGCTGTACGAGTCCATCGACCCCCGGCCCTTCCGCGGCGACCGCCAGTATCTCACGATCGACCAGATTCCCGATCTGGTAAAGAACGCAACGGTCGCGCTCGAAGACCGCAGCTTCTACACCAACATCGGCGTCAATCCCCGCGGCCTGGCGCGCGCGTTGGTCTCCAACCTGCGCGGGCAGAGCATCCAGGGCGCGAGCTCGATCACGCAGCAGTTGGTCAAGAACGTCCTCATCGACCCGGAGGAACGCTACCAGCAGTCCTACGTGCGCAAGCTCAAGGAAGCCATCATGGCGATAGAGATTACGCGCATGTATCCGGGCCGCGAGGGCAAAGACCAGATTCTCGAGTGGTACATCAACTATAACTTCTACGGCAACGCCGCGTACGGCATCGAGGCCGCGGCGCGGGTCTACTATGACAAATCCGTGGCCGATCTGACGCTGGATGAGGTCGCAGTGCTGACGGCCGTCCCGCAGTATCCCGGCCTGAACCCCTTCCAGGCGCCCGGCGATGCGTACCGCCGCCAGCGCAAGGTGCTCGATGCGATGGTGGAGGCCGGTTACGTCAAGCAGGCCGAGGCCGACGCAGCCAAACGCTACTTCAACACGCCGCTGCTCAACGACCTGGTCAAGCAAGGGCTGCTCTCACAGGGCGACCTGCCGCTGATTGCGACGGGCGACCGCCCCGCCACCGCGCGCGGGCTGAACGCGCTTGTAAAGGCCGATGAGCTCACCCGCGAGGAGGCCGACGCAGCCAAAAGGTTGAATCACGGCCTGTGGCAGTACACCCGCGAGTCTGCTCAGGAACGCTTCGAGGTGCCGCCGGACGCGCCGCACCTGGCACTCCACGTGCTCCAGCAGCTCCAGGAAAAGTACAACACGCCGGAGGACCCCTACTTCATCTGGCAGAACGGTCTGCGGGTGTACACGACGCTCGACTGGGATCTGCAGGTGTACGCCGAGTGCGTTGCCCGCAGCCACATCGCCTCGATGCAGTGGCGCGATGCGAAGCCCTGCCAGAACGACCTGGCGACGCTTCCGCCGGTGCCGGAGGCGCTCTCGCAGAAGTTCGACCACGAGGTCTCCAATGCTTCTGTCGTCGCCATCCGTCCCACTACGGGCGAAGTGCTGGTGATGGTCGGCAGCCTTGATTACTTCGATGACGCGATTGACGGCCAGGTCAACGTGGCGCTGGCTGAACGGCAGCCCGGTTCTTCCTTCAAGCCCTATACCTACCTGACCGCGTTCGAGTCGGGCAACTTCGCGCCTTCATCGATGGCGATGGATGTACGGACGGTCTTTCCTGACCCCGGCAACCCGCCCTATGCACCGGAGAACTACGACCGGCGCTATCACGGGCCGCAGTCGCTGCGCCAGGCGTTGCAGCGGTCGTACAACATCCCCGCCGTCTGGCTGATGGACCAGGTGGGCATCTCGAATGTTATCAAGACCGCGCGGCGCGTCGGCGTCAGCAGCCTCGACAACGAGCTCAGCTCCTACGGGTTGAGCCTGACCCTGGGCGGCGGCGAGGTCTCGCTGCTCGACCACACCTACGCGTTCAGCGTCTTCGCCAACGGCGGCGTGATGGCCGGTCAGCCGATTGCGGAGGAGCTCCAGCGGCCCGGCTATCGCAAGCTCGATCCGGTGTTCGTGCTCAAGGTCGAAGATAAGGACGGCAAATCCCTGGAGGAATATCGCCAGCCCACGACCGAACGGGTTGTGGAGCCTGCGCCGATGTACCTCCTGAATAACGTGCTGAGCGACAATGGTCCGCGGCCCGCGGCCTTCGGCAGCTACGCGAACTATCTGACGCTGCCCAACCGGCCCGTCGCGGCCAAGACCGGCACGACCAACATGTGGCTGGACGCCTGGACGATGGGCTATACGCCGCAACTGGCGGTCGGTGTCTGGACGGGCAACAGCGACAACAAGCCGATGAAGCTGGCCGACGGCTCCATTACGGCTGCGCCGATCTTTAGCCGCGTGCTCGCCAAGGGCGTGGAGGGTCTGCCTGCGCAGGGGTGGGAGCAGCCGCCGGGCCTGGTGCGGGTGCGGGTCTGTGTGCCGTCCGGCCTGCTGCCGACGCCCGATTGCCCGTCCACCACGTCTGACCTGTTCCTGGCGGGCAAGGCGCCGGTCATGCAGGACAACATGTACCAGGCGTTCGAGATCAACAGCGAGAACGGCAAGCGGGCCTCCGCCTGCACGCCGCCGGAGCTGATTCAGCGCGTCGTCTACCAGGTCTACCCGTCTACCGCAGCGGATTACGTGCGTGCGCAGGAAATCGCGCAGCCGCCGGTGGAGGTGGACGGGCCGTGCGGCGGCGGCGAGCTGGCCGGCGACGTCGCCATCGGTGAGCCGTACATCGGCGCGCGCGTCAAGGGCGGCGTGCAGATCACCGGCAACGCGCGTGCCGGCGACTTCCGCGCCTTCAAGGTTGAGGTCGCATCTGCACAGGCGCCGGATCAGTGGATTCCCATTGGCGGCGAGCACTTCGAGCAGATCAGCAACGGTCCGCTGGAGTTCTGGGATACGACCGGGTTCGACGGGCTCTACACGCTGCGTTTGGTCGTGATGGAAAACAGCGGCAACGTGCAGACCTACGAGTCGCCTATCGTCGTGGACAACGGTGCGCCGAGCATCAAGATCATCAACCCATCGGTGGACCAGCTCTACTACATGGAGATCCACGAGCTGGTCAGCCTGACTGCGGACGCGCAGGACACCTGGGAGATGGACAAGGTCGTGTTCTACCTGGACGACGCACCCATCGGGGAGACCACCGTAGCGCCCTTCAGCGTGCGCTGGACCATCCGCATGGCCGACGTAATGCCCAGGGGCGGCGGCACCGCACGCGCAACCGTCAAGAAGCTGGACGGCACGACCGCCGAGATCACGATTTCCATGCGCGGCAATGGCTCCGGCGCAGCCGTCATGGACGGCCAGCTCGTCGAGATGCACACGGTGCACGCTGTGGCGTTTGACCGC
>DAOUGK010000179.1:0-12130 GCA_034429055.1 Anaerolineae bacterium
TCCGCCTCGTAGATCAGCATCGGGATGTAGCGGAAGCGCTCCGCGACCTTGCGGCGCTCCTCGGGATACTGCACTGTGAACAGGCCCTCCGGCGGCACCTCGGTCTGGTCCAGCAACTTGCGACCGCCCGCGTACCGGCTGGGGATCTGCTTGAAGTCATCGATGTAAGTGGCTACGAATTGCCGGAGCGTGACGCCCAGGCCCTTGAGCACACCAGATCCGAACATGATTGCCTCCGTCACCGATCCACTTCGCCAAGCACGATGTCTACGGCGCCGAGGATGACCACAGCATCCGCGATCTTGTGGCCGATCGTCATCTTCTCAAGGCCGGTCAGGTTGATGAAGGTTGGCGCGCGGACGTGGTAACGATAGGGATTCGGCTTGCCGTCGCTGACGACGAAGAAGCCCAGCTCGCCTTTCGGGCCTTCGATGCGCGAATAAGCCTCGCCTGCGGGCACGCGCACCTGGTATTGTTTCTTGCCCGGCGGCATAATCGGCCCCTCAGGCAGGCCATCCAACGCCTGCTTCAGGATGCGCAGGCTCTGGTAAATCTCGTCCATGCGGACCCGGAAGCGTGCCCAAACATCGCCTTCGGGCCGCGAACAGATATCGAACTCGAACCGGTCGTAGATGGAATACGGTTCGGCCCGCCGCACATCGTAGGGTACGCCCGAGGCCCGCAGCATCGGCCCCGCCATGCTGTAGTTGATGGCCTCCGCCGCGGTGAGCACGCCGACGCCGTGCGTGCGCGTCTGGAAGATCTCGTTCCCTGCCAGCAGGTTCTCGAAGTCTTCCATGACCTTCGGCAGGCGGTTCCAAACCAGGTTGCGTGCGCGTTCCACCCAGCCTGCGGGCAGGTCCGCGGCAACCCCGCCGAAGCGCATGTAGTTGCACATCATGCGCGACCCGGCCACGGCCTCGAACAGGTCGAGAATGAGCTCGCGCTCGCGCATCCCATACAGTGCGGGCGTGAAATACGCGCCCAGGTCGTTGAACAGGAAGCCGACCGCAATGAAATGGCTGATGATGCGGGTCATCTCGGCCATGATGACGCGGATGTATTCGGCCCGCTCCGGCACCTGCAGGCCCATCAGCTTCTCCACCGCCAGCACATAGCCCAGGTTGTTCGACATCGAGCTGATGTAGTCCAGCCGGTCGGTGAAGGGGATGTTCATGAGGTAGGTGTTGCGCTCGCCGATTTTCTCGTGGCAGCGGTGCAGGTAGCCCATTTCCGGCTCCAGCCCGACCACATTCTCGCCCTCCACCGCAATCACCATGCGGAATACGCCGTGGGTGCTGGGATGTTGCGGCCCCATGTTCACGAGGATGCGCTCGGTCTGCAGATTGGCGCCGTCGCCGTTGCCCGCAGCGGCCGTGCCCGCGGCTTCGTCCACGCCCATGATGCGGCGGTACTGCACTTCGGGCGACTGCCACAAATCCGGGTCCCAGCCGACCGGGTAGCTGACGTTATCCTTCCACGGGACGCGATCCTCGGCCCAATGGTGCTGGCCGTCAGGATGGCGGCTCTTGAAGGGCTTGCTTTCCTCTTCGTAGTAGGGCTCCCGGTAGTCCTTCCGCAGCGGATGACCCTCGAAGCCCTCCCACAGGAGGACGCGGCGCAGGTTGGGATGTCCCTCGAAGCGCACGCCCATCATGTCGTAGACCTCGCGCTCCTGGAGGTCTGCGCCGCGCCAGACGGGGGTGAGCGAGGGCATCACCGGGTTGGCCTTGTCGGTGAGCCGCACGCGCAAGACGAGGGGGTCTTTCGGCACGGCCGCGCCGTAGAGGTAATACACGACCTCGATATACTGCGGCCAGTCGATGCTCGTGACCATGGAGCAGTAGTCGTAGCCCTGCTGGTCGCGCAGATAGCGCGCCAGCTCAACGATCCTGTCCGGTGACACGACCAGGCCTGTCTTCGCAGCCTCGAGCACGGCCCCCGGTACGACTTCGCTGTAGGGGAGGCTGGCCGCTGACGTCACTTGCGCCGTTGCAATGGTTTCTACTGTCATGCTCTATCCTCTGTCCCTGGCTGCGGACGACTTCCGATGTCTGGCCCGCGCGCCGGAAGCTGGCGTCATCCCTGGCTGGCGGCCTGCGCGGCCTCGGCAATCTTCCTGAGCGCCTCGCGGTCCTTCGGATTATACAGGTCCGGCCCCAGCACCGGCACCGGGATGGACTCGTTCAGCTGGTCTTTGCGGTACCACGGTGCGGTCTTCACCGATTGCGTAAAGACCTTCTTGTGGACCTGCATCAGGCCGTAGAGCAGCGCCTCGGGCGTCGGCGGACAGCCGGGCACGTAGACATCGACCGGCACGAATTTGTCGATGCCGGAGACGACGTTGTAGCCCTCTTTGAATGGTCCGCCGGAGGTGGCGCACGCACCCATCGCCAGCACGTATTTGGGTTCGGGCATCTGATTATAGAGGCGCACGATGTTGGGCAGCATTTTCTTGCTGACCGTGCCCGACACAATCATCAGGTCGGCCTGGCGCGGGGAGGCGCGCATGATCTCCATGCCGAAGCGGCTCAGGTCGAAGCGCGCGGCCTGCACGGCAATCATTTCGATGGCGCAGCACGCCAGCCCAAACATCATCGGCCACATGGAGCGCGCGCGGCCCCAGTTGTAGACGTTATCTACGGTGGTCAGGAAGACATTCTTCTTAAGTTCTTCGGGCAGTTCGTTTGCGGGCATTTGCTGGTTCATGGCACATCCTTGTGAACATCAGGCTCAGTCGGCGGGCAAGAACCCCGTGCGCTGCCGCTGCTTTTCTTCCATGCGGCCCAACACATAGACCGTTGCATCTGTGAGATGGCCTATGCTCACCAGCCGCCAGCCTTCCGCCAACAGGGTGTTCACGCTGCTGACTTCGTCGTCGCTGCGCACTGTGACCTGGCGCAACTGGCGGAAGCCCTGTTCGGTGGGCGTAATCGTCGCGCTAACAATATCAGACATGCTGATCCTTTCCAGGGGCGCACAATGGCGGGTATGGTCAGGCTTTCCTGACTGGCGACCCGTGCTGACATCGCCTGCTGGCGTGCAGAAGCCGCGGCATCAGCCGCATAGGGGATTTTACATTAAAAGGCTCATCATTGCAAGTAATTTATGGCACGAACGGCGGGCGGCCGCGGACGACAGCTTTCTCACCACGGTTTGCGACTTTGGCCCCAAGGCGTGATACAATGCCATCCTGCCGACCCGCTAGAGGGGCAAATATTACACATCGGCCCACCGCGATCTCTGTGTGCCGCTTAAGGAGTTGCTGCATGTCTCGGCGTCTATTCGCATGGCTGACCGCTATTACGCTGCTCGTCCCGTTGGTGCTCACCGGCCAGGTCACTCTGGCCGCGGCGGAGGTGCCCATACCCCCGGACGCTGCCGGATTGCCCCGTGCCTTGCAGCTTACGCCCCTGGATGCGATGGGCATCTATATCGTCCGGCTGGATAACCCCTCGCTGGCGCGCTACCGGGGCGAGATCGGCGGCCTGGCCGCGACCAACATCGAGGTCACGGGCGCGGCCCGGCTGGACGTCGCCAGCCCGGCGGCGCAGGCCTATCTGGCCTACCTGGCCGAGAGACGCGCGGAACTGCTCCAGCGCGCGGAAGAACGGCTGGGGCGCCGGCTCGAGGTGCGCTACGTCTACGACGTCATCCTCAACGGCTTCTCCGTCGAGCTGACGGCGGCGGAGGCCGCGCTCCTGGCAACGCTGCCGGGCGTCATCCATGTCGAGCCGCGCGAGATGCGCCAACTGCTCACCGACCGCGGGCCGCAGTGGATCGGCGCGGCGGCAGCCTGGGGCACGGCGCCGGACTGTGCGGGCGGCAATTGCGGCGAGGGTGTGGTCGTCGGCATCGTCGATACCGGCATCAACATGGATCACCCCTCGTTTGCCGATATCGGCGGCGACGGCTACAACCATACCAACCCGCGCGGCCAGTTCTACGGCTGGTGTAACCCATCCCATGCGAAGTATGACCCGGCCCTGGTCTGCAATGACAAACTCATCGGCGTCTACAGCTATCCGAACAGCGGTGATGACCCCGAGGATGCAGAAGGCCACGGTTCGCACACGGCCAGCACCGCGGCCGGCAACCGGCTGAACAACATCGTGCTGGACGCGCCCACCGTGGATCTCACCTTCAACATCTCCGGTGTGGCGCCGCACGCCAACATCATCGCCTACGACGCCTGCGATCTGGACGGCTGTCCTACCGACGACCTGATCGCCGCGTTGCAGCAGGCCGCTACCGATCAGGTGGATGCGCTGAACTACTCCATCAGCGGCTCGGGCCAGAGCCCCTGGGTCGCGTCCGATGAACTGGCATTCCTCGACCTGCGCCTCGCGGGTGCGTTCGTCTCGGCTTCGGCGGGCAACTCCGGGCCGGGCGCCAGCACGGTCGCGCACGGCAGCCCGTGGGTGACGACGACCGCGGCCTCCACGCACGACCGTGCGCTTGTCAATGCCGTCATCAACCTGACGACCGACCAGGGCACGCAACTGGCGGATATCTACGGCCGCAGTGTGACTTCGGCGCTGCCGCTCGCCAGCATCGTCTATGCGGGCGACTACGGCAACGCACTGTGCGAGCCGAGCATCTGGGGCGGCAGCGTCTTTGCCGGCCAGATCGTCGTCTGCGACCGTGGGGTGAATGCCCGCGTCGACAAGGCTGTGAACGTACAGGCCGCGGGCGGCGGCGGCATGATCCTGGTCAATGCTGCGTCCAACGGCGATGAGGAAATCGGTGACGCGTATGTGATCCCCGGCGTCCACATCACCTACAACGAAGGCGTCACGCTCAAGGCCTGGCTGAACAACGGCGACACGAACCACCGCGGCGTGATCCAGGGGACGGTGCAGGACATCGAGGCCAACAACGGCGATATCATGGCCGCCTTCTCATCGCGCGGGCCCAACAACCAGGTGCCCGACCTGATCAAGCCCGACATGACGGCGCCCGGCGTGGACATCCTGGCCGCGGTCGCCTCTCTGGGCCAGACCGCGCCGGAGATCGAGTTCTACAGCGGCACCTCCATGTCCAGCCCTCATATGACCGGCGCAGGCGCGCTGATGATGCAGGCCAAGTCCCCCGCGTGGACCGTGGCAGAAATCCAATCCGCGCTGATGACGACCGCGGTTTATGACAACACGTTGCGCAAGGAAGACGGCGTCAGGCCGACCGATCCTTTCGACCGCGGCGCGGGCCGGGTGAACATCGCGAACGCGCTCAACGCCGGCCTGCTGCTGGATATCACCGAGGGTGAGTACCTTGCAGCTAACCCCGCGACAGGCGGCGATCCCAAGACGCTTAACTATCCTTCGATGGCGGACGACGCCTGCTATAAGTCATGTGGCTGGACGCGTACCGTGAGCAATCCCACCGGCCAGAGCATGACCTGGAACGGTGTCTTCACCGGCAAGAACGGCCTGCAAGGAACGCTGACCGTTCCCAGCTTCACTATCGCGGCGGGCGGCACGCAGAGCTTCGGCGTCAACATCCCCGATGTGACCGGACTGATGCCGGGCCAATGGTACTTCGGCCAGGTCGTGTACACGGAGGCCAGCGGTCTGGCGCCTGATGCGCACTTCCCGGTGGCGATCCGGGTGGCCGGTTCGACTGATAGAACGATGATCGAGAAAACCGCCACGCCGGCGGGCGCGGGGACCGGCGCACAGATCACGTACGCAGTCACCGTTAAAAACACCGTCAACCAGGCACGCACCTTCACTGTGAGCGATGTCGTCCCGGCGGGCACGGCCTTCGTTGGCGGCTCGAACACGGGCGGCTGGACCTACAACAGCGGCACGAACACCCTGAGCGGCTCGGTTAACCTGGGTGCGGCGTCTTTTACCTGGAGCGAGGAGAACCGCAGCGGCTACCAGAGCATGGCCGCCGAGGGCATCCCGCCGGCAGACCTGGGCACGACCAACCGCGATACTGGTTGCTTCCTGCTCGGCGACATGGACTTCTACTACCTGGGCCAGCACTACACCGACGTGCTGATCTCCGTGAACGGTGTCATGCGCGCCGGCATCCCGGTATCGCCGCTGTGCCCATCCAACACGCCACTGAACATTCCAAGCGATGAAAAGCGCGATGAGAACGAGAACGTTATCGTGCCGTTCTGGGCGGACCTGGACCTGACCGGCGGCAATATGTACCTGGTGTTGACGGTGCTGAACGGCAGACTGCACACGGTCATCGAATGGGAGGATGCCGTCCTGAAGGGCCGCACGGAGAAGTTCTCGTTCCAAATCTGGATCGAGGACGGAACGGACAACATCTGGTTTGCATATGAGCCGGGGTTCAACACGCTGCTGGGCGTGACCAACCCGGTCGCAACCATCGGCGCGGAGAACCTGGCGGGCACGCAGGCCACGAAGTACTATTACTACAGCGGCAGCGGCTCGCCGACCGGCAAGGTGCCGAATGGCAGCGTGGACGTGCGGGTAGGCTTGCTGGCGACCAGCGCAACGTTCGGCTTCAAGGCGAACGTCACGGCGGGCGCCAACACCACCATCACCAACGAGGCGACCACCACCGTCAGCGGGACGAGCAACACGGCCTGGGCCAGCACGCGCATCTGCGGCCCGGCGACCGCCGCGCAGCCCGGCATCGCGATCCAATCGCTGTACTACACGCTGACCGAGTGGCCCGGTTCCGCATTTGACAGCTATGAGCTGTGGCGCAGCACTGCGCCGTATGTGACGCCGGGGACGGGCGACAGCCTGAAGGTGTACAGCGGCAAGAACTCCAGCCACGTGGATGCCGCCGCACCGGTCGTGGGCGATCCTGCGACGAACTACTACTACACGCTGCGTACGCTGAACTGCGCAGGGAACAGCACCGCAGATTCGGCGGGGGTCGCGGAGTTCGACTATGCGCTGATAGCCGGCCAGTAGCGGCATAGCTAACGCCAGCGAGGTCATGCCATGAAGATCAGTAAGGCCGTTATCACCGCGGCCAGCCCGCGCCAGCGCGCGCTGCCCTTGCAGACGCTCGTAGATCGGGATGGCGTGCAGAAGTCCGTGCTGCGCATCATCGTCGAGGAAGCGCTGCGCGCGGGTGTTGAGGAGATCGCCATCGTGGTCTGTCCCGGCGACGAGACCGCGTATGCCGGCGCGGCAGGCGATGTGGCCGCGCGGCTGACCTTCATGCCCCAGCCTGAGCCGCGCGGCTACGGCCATGCCGTCTACTGTGCGCGTGATTTCACCGGGCAGGAGCCCTTCCTGCACCTGGTCGGTGACCACCTGTGGGTGAGCCGGAACGGCCAGGGCTGTGCGGAGCAGCTCGTCGAAGTGGCGGCGCGGGAAGCGTGCGCGGTCTCCGCGGTGCAGGCGTCGCGCGAGACCCTGCTGCCCTACTTCGGCGCGGTGGGCGGGCGGCGCGTGCCGGGACGCCAAGACCTTTATGTCATCGAGAATGTGCTGGAGAAGCCGACGCCGACCGAGGCCGAGCAACACCTGCTCGTGCCCGGCCTGCGCGCGGGCCATTACCTGTGCTTCTTCGGCCTCCACGTGCTGACGGCGGGTGTGATGGACATCCTCGGCCGCGCCATGCGCGAGGGTCAGACGCACGTGACGCTCTCGCAGGCGCTGGCTGAACTGGCGGGCAAGGAACGTTACCTGGCGCTGGAGCGGCCCTGGTACCGGTACGACGTGGGGGTCCAGTATGGGCTGCTGACCGCACAACTGGCGCTGGCGCTGGCGGGCCAGGATCGGGAGCGGGTCCTGGCGCTGCTGCTGGAGCTGCTGGCGCAGCGTGAGACTGCCGGGTAAGAGGGCAAGTGGCCGGGAAACTTGTATCGATTATTACGTCAACCGACAGCGACCTCCGCAATCGCTCGGTGGATGCGTTTGCGCGCGGCGCAACACGCGACGAGCTGCTGGCCGAGTGCGCCGAGCTGGACGCGTTCCGCCGCACCAGCCGCAACCTCTATGAACGGGTGCGCGCGCTCTTCTTCCTCTACGCCATCCACCGGTTCCATCTTCCCATGAAAGGCGGCGTGGCCGCGCGCGGGTTTATCCCGTTCGATGGCTACACCTATCTGCTGCGCCGCCGGTTCGAGGAGGCGATCGACGTCTTCCTCAAGGCGCAGGCCAGCCAGGGGCCGAATGAGTCGGTGTCCAGCGCGCTGGCGGAGGCGTATCACCGCCTGGGCTTCCAGACGCTGGCGGACCAGGTGCGCCGCAGCGTGCGCTCGGTGCGCGGCAACCAGTGGATGTTCCGGCTCGGCCACCCGGCCGACCAACCGCTGCGCGTGCGGCCTGAACTGCTGGCGCGGCCGTCGGACGATGCGCCCTATCCGGTGCTGATGGAGGCCACGCCCGTGCGCATGGACCTGTCGCACAGCGCGTGGAGCGACATCTTCTTCCTGGGCATGGACTTCCCGGAAGGCGCGCGCGTGCTCAATGTGTCCATTGACCTGGGCGTGCGCGGCCGCGACGCGGCTCCGCAGCCGCCGGTCGAGGCGTACTTCCGCGTCATCGACGAGCCGGTGCTGCGGCTGGCAAGCGTGGATCTGGCCGCGCGGGCCGAAATCACCAGCCTCGCAGAGGTCTTCGACTTTGCGCGCGATTACCTGGGGCTGCTGAAGGCCGCGCTGATTGCTGCGGGCCTGATTCCGCCCGGCATGGAAGGCTCCGAGCAGGAGCTGGCCGACCTCCTGGCGCAGCTCGTGGGACCGGGCCGGGGCATCGAGCTGGTCAGCAACGTCAACGGCATCCCGAAGGGGTCGCGGCTGGCCGTATCCACCAGCTTGCTGGCCGGGCTGATTGCATGCTGCATGCGCGCGACCGGCCAGACCCACGCGCTGACCGGTGCGCTGGCCGAGCCGGAGCGCCGCCTCGTGGCCGCGCGCGCGATCCTCGGAGAATGGCTGGCCGGGTCGGGCGGCGGCTGGCAGGATTCGGGCGGCGTGTGGCCCGGCATCAAGCTCATCACCGGCCAACTGGCCGGACCGGATGACCCCGAATACGGCATCAGCCGGGGGCGGCTGCTGCCCGGCCACCGCATCTTCGGGCCGGACGAGGTTAGCCCGGCGACCCGGCAGGCGCTCCAGGACAGCCTCGTCCTGGTCCACGGCGGCATGGCGCAGAACGTCGGTCCCATCCTGGAGATGGTGACGGAGAAGTACCTGCTGCGCTCCGAGGCGGAATGGCTGGGCCGGCAGGAGGCGTGTGAGGTTCTGGACGAGGTCGTGGCCGCGCTGCAGGCCGGCGACATCCCGCGCATCGGCGCGGTCACCACGCGCAACTTCTTCGGTCCCATCCAGACCATCATCCCGTGGGCCAGCAACCTGTACACCGAACGGCTCATCGAGCGCGTGCGCACGGCGTTCGGGCCGCAGTTCTGGGGCTTCTGGATGCTGGGCGGCATGTCCGGCGGGGGCATGGGCTTCATCTTCGATCCGCAGGTCAAGCCGCAGGCGCAGGCGCGGATGCAGGAGCTCATGTCCGCGGGCAAGCGCGAGGTGGAGGCCGCCCTGCCGTTCGCCATGGAGCCGGTCGTCTACGACTTCGCCATCAACGAGCGCGGCACGTTCGCGCGGCTGGCTGAACCGGCCCTGCTGCCCGCGGGCTACTATGCGCTCGTCGTGCCGGAGCTGGTGCGGCTGGACCGGCGGCAACTGCCGCCGTCGCGGCGCGCGGAGCTGGCGCTCTTTGCAGAGGCATCGCGCACCCGGCCTGAGCTTGCGGGCATGGTGCAGACGCTCTTCGACCGGATGCTGCCGAGCGCAACGACGCGCGGGCAGGCCGGCGACCGGGGCGGCGCGGCGCTCGATGCGTTGCTCGCCGAGCACGGCTTCGACCGCGTGCAGCACGAGCAAATCCGTGCAGACCTGAAGGCCGGGCGCATCGGCCTGGCGCAGAACCGGCTCCCGGCCAACAGCGCCATCCGCGATGTCCAGCCGGGCGATGTGTGCGATGCCAGCGCGGACGCCGCGCGGCTCGCGCCCTATCGGGAGCGGGGCCTGGCCGCGCTGCGCGCGGGCGCGGTCGCCGTGGTGACGCTGGCGGGCGGCGTCGGCAGCCGGTGGACGCAGGGCGCGGGCGTCGTCAAGGCGCTGCATCCCTTCTGCAAGTTAGGCGGCAAGCACCGCAGCTTCATCGAGGTCCACCTGGCGAAGAGCCGCCGCGTGGCGCGGCTGCCCGGCGTCCAGACGCCGCTGCCCCACGTGATTACGACCAGCTATCTCACCCACGCGGCCATCGAGGGCCACCTGGCTGCCGAGAACCGCTACGGCTACACCGGGCCGCTGCATATATCGCCGGGGCGCAATATCGGGCTGCGCATGATTCCGATGGCGCGCGACCTGCGCTTTGCGTGGGAGGAGATGCCCCAGCAACTGCTGGACGAGCAGGCGCAGAAGGTGCGGGAGAGCCTGCACGCCGCGCTGATCGCCTGGGCGCAGCAGATGGGCGAGGGCAGCGACTACACCGACAACCTGCCCGACCAATGTCTGCACCCGGTCGGCCACTGGTATGAAGTGCCGAATATGCTCAAGAACGGGGTGCTCGCCCGCTTGCTCGCCGACCAACCGAACCTGCAATACCTGATGGTGCACAACGTCGATGCGCTCGGTGCGGATGTGGATCCCGGTGTCCTGGGCTGGGTCATCGAGCAGGGCGCGACCTTCACCGCGGAGGTCATCACGCGCTGCCTGGAGGATCGGGGCGGGGGTTTGGCGTGCGTGGACGGCCGGCTGCGGCTGCTCGAAGGGCTGGCGATGCCGCACGAAGAGGACGAGTTCGGCCTCTCGTACTATAATTCCAACACGAGCTGGCTGCACATCGACCGGCTGCTGGCGGTGTTTGGCCTGACGCGGGCAGACCTGGCTGACGCCGACAAGGTTGCCCAGGCGATGCGCGCCATTGCGGCACGGATGCCGACCTATGTGACGCTCAAGGATGTCAAGAAGCGGTGGGGTCACGGCCAGGAGGATATCTTCCCCGTGGCGCAGTTCGAGAAGCTGTGGGGCGACATGACCGCGCTGCCCGACCTCGAGTGCCGGTTCATTGCGGTGCCGCGGCGGCGCGGGCAGAATCTCAAGGACCAGGCACAACTCGACGGTTGGCTGCGCGACGGTTCGGCGGCCTATGTGGCGTCGTTGTGCGCGTGGGACTGAATAAGGAGCTCACGCAAAGGCGCAAAGAATAACGATTTTCTTAGCGGTCTTTGCGTCTTAGCGTGAGTTCAAAGATGGGGGGAATCTAACCAGGGATGTTCATACTGCTGACAGGACGGCAGGGCGCGGGCAAGACGACCGCCTGCTGGAAGGCCCTGCCGGGCCTGCGCTCGACCGGGGTCAGGCTGGCGGGCTTTGTGGCGCCGCCTCTCTTGAACGGCACAGGCGACAAGACCGGCATCGAAATGCTGGATTTATCGACCGGCGTACACCAGACCTTCGCCAAAGTCATCCAGACCGGCGAAACACCCACCGTCGGCGTCTATCGCATGGGCGCGGAGGCAATCGAGTGGGCGCGCAGAGTCATGGCCGCGGCGCTGCTGGCCGACGTGGACTGGCTCGTGATCGATGAGATCGGGCCGCTGGAACTGTACCAGGGCGAGGGCTTTGCGTTTGCGCTGGAGCCGTTGAGCGATCCCGTGCGCGTGCCCAACGCCATCGTCATCGTGCGCGAGGGCCTCGTGGCTGAGTTGGCTGAGCGCCTGGGCCGGACCGATGTAGTTGTGCTCAATGTATCCGAGGAAACCCGGGCCGCTGTTCCTGCGCAACTGATCCGGCTGGTGCGGGCAGCGCAGGTGCAGACGGGCGAAATGCTGCCCTGAAGGAGTGGTCCCAGTGATGCAATCCTTGACTCCCTCCGACAAGTACGCGGTGGCTGCGTCCATTGCGCTGCTGGTCCTGGTGCTGTTCGACAATGCCATCCTCATGTTGGTAGTGTCGGTGCTCGGCCTCCTGGCGGGCATCTGGGTGGTGCGCCAGGGCGAGATGCGGCGCGTTGCCTGGGTTGCGGCGGCGGCCTTTGCTATTGCCCTGGCCTTTGCCCTGGTCAGTTTGTTGAGGTGAAGCCATGACTCCATCCGTCCCTCTGCCGGCGGCGACCAGCCAGTCCGCGCCGGTGTCCATCATTATCTTCGGCGCCAGCGGCGACCTGACCGAGCG
>DAOUGK010000180.1:0-2531 GCA_034429055.1 Anaerolineae bacterium
GATAGATGCGGCAGGACCCTGATATCGTGCTCCAGTTCAAAGCAGACATGCGGGTTGGCCGCCAGCATGTCCAGCTTACGCCCCTCGCGCGCGGTATGGAAGTAGAAGCACCGCCCATCGTACCCGAACGACAGCGGCACGATGTACGCCCGGTCCCCCTGGCTCAACCCCAGCCGGCACACAATGGCCTGCCGGATAACCCAATCCATCAGCGACCGGTCGGTGATCTCCTTATCGGTCCGTCGCATGTGCTGTCCTCCGCGTCAGAATCTGGCTGGGCAGTTTAGCATGGAGGCGTCGCACGCGGCAATCCAACGACTGTGCCTGACATCTTTGACATCCCGCCATCGCTACCTATAATATCAATAATATCAATTGCACCGACACAGTTATACAATTTACTTCATGTGTCAGGTGAATGGACGCCAAAGTTCAAGCCGACCCATTCCACGAAGGAGTCGTCATGAAATCACCTGCCCTACTCAGTCTCAGCCTATTGCTCGTCACCATCCTTGTGCTGGGCGCGTGTGTGGCCCCGCCTGCCCCCACGGAGGCGCCCGCGCCGGCCGCGGCCGCAACGGAAGTCCCGCCCACCGAAGTGCCGCCCACTGAGGTCGCTGCGGCCCAGCCCGTGCTGGAAATCAACGGCCCGTCCGGCCTGATCATGCTCACGCTCGATGACCTCAAGCAGCTCGCCGTGGTCGAAGGCGAGGCCGGCCAGAAAAGCTCGACCGGCAAGATCACGCCGCCCGTACCCCACCGCGGGATCAGCCTGCTGACCCTTGCGGAGCTCGCCGGCCCGCTTACCGAGGAGATGGGCGTCAACGTCGTAGCGAAGGACGGCTATGCCATCACTTTCAGCTACGACCAGCTCAAGAACGGCACGTTCATCGCCTATGACCCTGCAACCGGTGAAGAACTGGCCGAACCCGGCGAGTTGACTGCCATCCTCGCATTCGAGCGCGACGGCCAACCCCTGCCCGCAGACTCCGCCGGCACGCTGCGTGTCGTCATCCTCAGCCCGAAGCGCGACCAGGTGACCGATGGGCACTGGTCGGTCAAGTGGGTCAACAAGATCGAAATTCGCGGCCTCGTGGCCGACTGGAACCTGTCGCTGGATGGCGGCATCGATGCCACGCTCGACCGGGCCACCTTCGAGTCGTGCGTGGGCTGTCACAAGGCCACCTGGACGGACGACATGGCCCAGGTATGGACCGGCGTCCCGCTCTGGTACCTGATGGGCTATGCCGACGACGAGGTCAAGCACCAGGGTCCGGCCTTCAACGAGGCGCTGGCGCTGGCCGGCTACATGGTCGAGCCGATTGCAGCAGACGGCTACTCGGTCAGCCTGGAGAGCGCGGCTGGCCCGCAACAATGAGATCATCGTGGCCGCGCTGGTCAACGATAACCCGCTGCCGGAGAAGTACTTTCCGCTCCGGCTGGTCGGCCCCGCCCTGAAGAAGAATGAGATGGTCGGCGCGCTGGCGGAGATCAAGCTGGTCGTGGAGGATGTTGCAGCCGAGCCGGCGGCTGAACCTACGGCCGAGCCGACGGCCGAACCGACCACCGTGCCGGCCGCGGCCCCCGCCGACGTGACGGGCGATCTCGTCATCACCGGGGCGGTGGAGACTCCCCTGGGCCTGGCTATGGCCGACCTGCAAGGGCTGGAGGTGGTCAAGCTGACGCTGGAACACCCGAAGAAGGGGCCGGCGGAATACGAGGGCGTGCGCCTGAGCGAGCTACTGGCGCTGGCGAAGCCGGCTGCGGCGGCCTCCACCATCGTCTTCACCGCATCGGATGGCTTTGCGGCTGAGGCGAGCCTGGCCGATGTGCAGGCCTGCGCCGACTGCCTGGTGGCCTTTGACCCCGAAGGCAAGCTGAACCTCGCGATGCCCGCGCTGGCCAGCAACCTGTGGGTCAAGGACGTCACCGCCATCGAACTCAAGTGATGGCGGAGGAAATGATGCGCGGCGCCCGCCGGAGCTGGCGGGCGCCGGCGCCCCTGCGAGTCCTTGCGGTTCTGCTGGCGCTCTGCCTGGCGGGGTGCTTGCCTGCGGCCGGCCCAGGCGCTGAAGCGCCGACTACGAACCAGACAGCCGGACGCGTGCCGCTGATTGTCTTCGGCGCGGGCAGCCTGATCGTGCCGTTCGATGCGCTGGAGGCCGCGTTCGAGGCGCAGCATCCGGAAATCGACGTGCGGCCGGAGTACCACGGCAGCATCCAGGTCATCCGCCACGCGACCGAACTCCACGAGCGCATTGACGTGGTTGCTACGGCCGACGCGGCGCTCATCCCCATGCTGATGACCGGCGCGACCGACCCGGAGACGGGCCGACCCTATGCGGGCTGGTACATCCGCTTCGCCAGCAACCGCCTGGCCCTCGCCTACCACGCGGACAGCGAATACGCAGCGGAGATCACAACGGACAACTGGCCGGAGGTGCTGGCTCGCCCGGACGTGCGGGTGGGCCTTTCCGACCCACGCTTCGACGCTGCGGGCTACCGGGCCTTCATGTCGGTCGCCCTTGAAC
>DAOUGK010000181.1:0-2757 GCA_034429055.1 Anaerolineae bacterium
CTGGCTGCCCCACCCGGCAAGCAGCGCGTCCAGGTCCAGCTCCATCAGCGCGACCGGCAGGTCGGGCAGGTCCAGGCTCGCGCGCAACTGCGGATGCAGCTCACCGACGACGCCGACGTTCTGGCCGCTGACCAGAACTTGCGCAGTGCGACCCGGGTGCAGCGCGGGATGGCTGCCGCGCTCCCACGTCACGCCCAGCACGCCCAGCCGTTGCGCGAGCGTCTCGACGACGCCCTTCAGATCGAAGAACCCCATCGGGTTTGTATCGTGGCCCAGCCAGGAAGCAGGCTCACGCGGGCCAACCAGCAGCGCGGCCAGGCGTCGCGGCTCCGCGGGCAGGGTCTCGTCCGGCCGCGGGGTGAAGATGCGGCCCAACTCGAAGATGGCGACGCGATCGGTGAAGCGCAGGTTGGCGCGCGCAGTCTTGATGAGCTCCGGCAGCAGCATGGTGCGCAGGTGGCTGCGCTCCGCGGACAGCGGGTTCAGCACGGTCACGTGCGGCTGTGCCGCCGCCTCCGCGCCCAGCAGCTTCGCCTCATCACGCAGGTCGATCATCGAATAGGTGATGACCTCGTCCAGCCCGCAGCCAGTCAGCACGTCGCGCACCTTCTCCTCGGATTCCAGCTTGAGGTTGCGCGGCGCGCGGGGCAGCTCGTCCTCCAGCAGCGTGCTCGGCATCCGGTCGTAGCCGTAGATGCGCGCAACTTCTTCCGCCAGATCCGCAGCGATCTTCACATCCTGCCGGAAGCTCGGCACATCCACCTCTAAGAGGCCGTCGCTGCCGGTCGTCACGCCGAAATCCAGGCTGCGCAGGATGCGCGCCTGTTCTTCCGCCGGAACGGTGATGCCCAGCAGGCGGTCCACGTAGGCCGGGTCCAGCACGATGTGCTTCGGCTCCGGCTTGCCCGGGTAATTGTCGGCATAGACCGGTCGCGCGGTGCCGCCCGACAGCTCTTCGAGCAACTTGCACGCACGGGCCAGCGCCTTGACGGTCAGCTCCGGATCCACCTGCTTGCCGAACCGGCTGGCCGCCTCGCTGCGCAGGCCGAGCATCTGGCTCGTGCGGCGGATGCTCAGGAAGTTGAAGTTCGCAGATTCGAGCAGAATCGCAGTCGTCCCTGCGGAGACCTCGGTCTCTGCGCCGCCCATGACGCCGCCGACGGCCACCGCGCCCGCGGTGTCGGTGATCATCAACATCTCGGGGTCGAGCTGCCGGTCCACGCCGTCGAGCGTCTGCATCCGTTCGCCCCGGTGCGCGCGGCGCATGATGATGTGTGGCCTTCGGCCACCCGGCGGAACGCCGTTCGGCGTTCCGCGTTGGTCAGCTTCGCTGGCACGCTGGCGCAGCAGGTCGTAATCGAACGCGTGGAGCGGCTGGCCCAGCTCTAGCATGACATAGTTCGTCACGTCCACGACGTTGTTGATGGGCCGCATCCCCGCGCGCTGGAGCCGCTGCTGCATCCACATGGGCGACGGGCCGACCTGCACGCCTTCGATGAGTGCGGCAGAGTAGCGCAGGCAGAGGTCCGGCGCATCGATGATGATGGCCGCGAAGTCGGCATCCGGCGTGATGGTCACGGGCCGGTGGTCGAGCACGGTCATCACATCGTCGTGCAGCGGCCGGCCGGTCAGCGCGCTGACCTCGCGCGCCGCGCCGTACACCGATTCCAGGTGGGCGATCGCGCCCTTCACATCGTAGTCGAGGACGATGTCGCCCAGGTAATCGACCAGCGGCACGCCGACCGGCGCGTCGTCCGGCAGGATGAGGATGCCCTCGTGCTCGTCGCTCAGGTCGAGTTCCTTCTCCGAGCAAACCATGCCCTCGGACATGATGCCGCGAATCTTGCTCGGCTTGAGCCGGGCAATCTTGCGCTCCTCGCTGTGGCCGTCGACCAGCCGCGCGCCCGCCAGCGCGAACGCCACCTTCGGCCCGCGGCCCGCGAGGTCCACGCCCGCGTACGGGTAGAGGTTCGGCGCGCCGGTGACGACGGTCAGCGGCCCGTCCGCGCCGTAGTCGACGCGCACCAGGGTGAGCCGCTCCGCATCCGGGTGCCGCCGGACCTCCAGGATCTGACCGACGAACAACTTGTCGCGGTCCCACAGCTCGCCGATCCGCGTAAGCGATTCGACTTCCAGCCCGGCCAGCGTCATGCGGTTGGCAAGCTGTTCCGGCGGCAGGTCTGTATCTACATAATCCCTTAACCAACTGAGTGGTATCTTCATCATGCACCTCTCATCCGAACTGCCCGAGGAAGCGCAGGTCGTTCGCGTAGAAATAGCGGATGTCGTTGATCCGGTGGCGCAGCATTGCCGGTCGTTCCACACCCATGCCGAACGCGAACCCGCTGAACACGTCGGGGTCATAGCCCCCGTTGCGCAGCACGACCGGGTGCACCATGCCCGCGCCCGCGACCTCCAGCCAGCCGGTGTACTTGCACACGCCGCAGCCCTTGCCGCCGCAGAGGATGCAGTCCATGTCGGCCTCGATGCTCGGCTCGGTGAACGGGAAGTAGCTGCCGCGCACGCGCAGCGTGCGGCTCGGGCCGTACATCTTGCGCGCGAACTCGTGCAGCGTGCCGATCAGGTCCGTCAGGCGGATGTTCTTCCCCACGGCCAGCCCCTCGATCTGGTAGAACTGGTGCTCGGAGCGGGCCGTGATCTGCTCGTAGCGATAACACTTGCCGGGCAGGATAACCCGGATCGGCTGCGGGCAGCGCTCGCGCATCGCGCGGATCTGGCCCGGGCTGGTGTGCGTGC
>DAOUGK010000182.1:0-3024 GCA_034429055.1 Anaerolineae bacterium
GCGCAACTCGCGCGCGACGGCCCGCGCGAGCGTGGTCTTGCCCGTGCCCGGCAATCCGGCGAACACGATCAGCCTGGCGTCTGGCACTGACCCTGATTCTCCTGAATGGAACCCACAGTCAAACGGACCGCCGAGCACAGCTCGGCCCCGCGGGTCTCACCCTCACACCAGCCTAAACTGATGCCAAGGTGAACCCGGCAGCCAAGACCTTCGAGGTCTTAGGCCAGGCTTCGCCTGGCACGAGACCTCGAAGGTCTGCGATGTAAATCCCACTGTGAAAGCAGTTTAAAAGGCCACCCCCAGCCATTCCAGCAACAATACGATGAGCGGTGCGATGAACACGGCGGGCAACAGATTCGCCACCCGAATCCGTTTGATGTCCAGCAGGATGAACGCGATACCCAGAATGACGGTGCCGCCGGTTGCGGTCATCTCGACGACCCAGGGCGTCTCGCGCGTCACGCCGCCGAGCGCCACACCGAACAACGCAGCGAGCAGGCTGAGCGCGCCCTGGTAGCCGAACACCGTCCCCGCCGACAGGATGACGCCCGCGCCCAGCGATGCGGCCAGCGCCATCGCCGCGAACCCGTCCATCAGCGACTTGACGGCGAGCAGCGTGTAGTCGCCCATCAGCCCGTCCTGGATGGCGCCCAGGATGGTCATCGGGCCCACGCAGAAGACCAGGCTGGCGGTGATGAAGCCCTGCGCCAGCGGAGGCTGACCGGCGCTCCGCCCGGTCGAGAAGCGGCCCAGCCACCGCTCGCTCCAGCGCCCCATCCGCTCCAGCGCGTCCTCGATGCGCAGCACCTCACCGAGAATCCCGCCGATGAGGATGCTGAAAAGCGGTATGAGCACATTCTGCGTAGTGATCGCCATGCTGACGCCGATGATCAGCGTCATCAGCCCCAGGCCGTGCAGCACGGTCTGGCGCATCTTCTCGGGCAGCCGGTTGCCGATCAGCACACCGAGCAACCCCCCGACAACGACGGTCGCCACGTTAATTAGAGTACCAGTGATCATGCAGGCAGCTTTCGTGATAATCTTAGGCGCTAAGGATAACAGACATTGTGCGCACGGGCAAGCGCGATTTTCGGCACAAGGATTGACAAGTGCGCCGCGTCTGTAGTACAAGAGACGAAACCAGGGGGAGGAAGCCAGGATGTCAACGCTCTTGCTCAAACACGCAGACCTGTTGGTGACAATGGACGCCGCGCGGCAGCGCATTCCCGATGGCGGGCTGTTCGTCCGTGACAACGAGATTGTCCAGGCCGGGCCGACCGCAGACCTGCCGGATACCGCCGACACCGTGATCGACGCGGCGGGCATGATCGTGCTGCCGGGGTTGGTCAACACGCACCACCATCTCTGCCAGACGTTGACGCGCTGCATCGCCCAGGACAGCGTACTGTTCGACTGGCTCGTGACCCTCTACCCCATCTGGGCGCGGCTGACGCCGGAGGCCGTCTATGTATCGGCCAAGGTTGGGCTGGCCGAGCTGATGTTGAGCGGCTGCACCACGTCGAGCGACCACCTGTACATCTACCCCAACGGCGTGCGCGTGGATGACGAGATCCAGGCCGCGGTCGAGCTGGGCATCCGCTTCCACGCAACGCGCGGCAGTATGAGCCTGGGCCGCAGCCAGGGCGGGCTGCCGCCGGACAACTGCGTGGAGGACGAGCCGTTCATCCTGCGCGAGAGCCGCCGCGCCATCGAGACGTACCACCAGGCCGACCGCTTCGGCATGGTGCGCGTGGCGCTGGCGCCTTGCTCCCCGTTCACCGTCACGGCAGACATCATGCGCTCCAGCGCGGAGCTGGCGCGCGCGTACGGCGTGCGGCTGCACACGCACCTGGCCGAAACGAAGGACGAAGAAGAGTTCTGCCTGGAGAGGTTCGGCGCGCGGCCGGTGGACTACGTCGCGTCGCTCGGCTGGACCGGCCCCGACGTCTGGCATGCGCACTGCGTCCACCTCAACACGGCGGAAGTCAGCCTGTTCGCGACCACCGGCAGCGGCGTCGCGCACTGCCCGTCGTCGAACATGCGGCTGGCGTCGGGCATCGCGCCGGTGCGCGCGATGCGGGATGCAGGGGTACGGGTGGGATTGGGCGTGGACGGGTCGGCCAGCAACGACAGCAGCCACCTGCTGGCCGAGGCGCGGCAGGCCATGCTGCTTCAGCGAGTGATGGGCAACCCGAACGCGCTCGGCGCGCAGGAGGCGCTGGAAATCGCCACGCTCGGCGGCGCGTCCGTGCTGGGCCGCGACGACATCGGCAGCCTCGCGGCCGGCATGGCCGCTGACTTCATCGGCTACCGGCTCGACCGGCTGAGCTTCGCGGGCGCGCGGCATGACCCGCTGGCCGCGCTGGTCTTCTGCACCCCGCCCAACGTGGACCTGAGCGTCATCAACGGGCAGGTGCGCGTGCGCGACGGGGAGATTGTCGGGCTGGACACCCATGCGCTGGCCCGGCGGCACAATGACATCAGCCGAAAGTTGATCGACGGGGAGTAAACGGGGGTGCGGTCATGCTGCGCGACGAAATCATTCGCTTCGCCCGGTCCTACAGCTTCGAAGAGGGCCACTCGTTCCAGGACGAGCGGCTGGCGCTGCGGCTGTTCGATGAGACCGCGCGGCTGGGCCTGCACGCGCTGGCCGACGTCGAGCCGCCGTCCGGTGAGCTGCGCCCGCGCGCGCTGCTGAGCGCGGCGGCCCTCCTGCACGACATCGGCTATGTCGTGGGCTACGAGCAGCACCACAAGACTGCGTTCCGCCTCATCACGGAGAACCCCATCCCCGGCCTCGCGCCCCACAGCCAGACGCTCATCGCGCACATCGCCCGTTACCATCGCGGCAGCGTGCCCGACCCGGCGAACCACGCGGCGTTTGCCGCACTCCCGACGGATGACCAGACGCTCGTCACGCAGCTTGGCGCCATCCTGCGCTTTGCGGACGGCCTGGACCGCAGCCACACGGACGCGGTGCAGGACCTCCGCTGTGCGCTGGACGGGAACCAGCTCACCGTCACC
>DAOUGK010000183.1:0-9662 GCA_034429055.1 Anaerolineae bacterium
CTCCGCGCGGTTGGGCGCGTTCTGCAGGATGAACATCACCTGGAAGAACGGCGCGTGGCTCATATCCCGTTCGGGCTGGAGCTTTTCAACGAGCATCTCGAACGGCAGGTCCTGGTGCGCATATGCGCCCAGGGCCGTCTCGCGCACGCGGTGCAGCAACTCGCGGAAACTGGGCTCGCCCGCCAGATCGGTGCGGAAGACCAGCGTGTTGATGAAGACGCCGATGAGCCCCTCGATTTCGGCCCGGTTGCGGTTGGCGATAGGCGAGCCGACGCTGATGTCCGTCTGGCCGGAGTAGCGGCCGAGCAACATCTGAAACGCGGCCAGCAGGGTCATGAAGGGGGTGCAGCCCTCCTGCCGGCTGAGCTTCTTGATCCCTTCGGTCAACCATTTCGGGATCTTGACCGACAGGGATGCTCCGCGGTTGGTGATGACTGCCGGGCGGGGCCGGTCGGTCGGCAGCTCCAGCACGGGCGAGCCGCGGCTGCCGCCATCCGCCGAGGCCAGTTGGTCGCGCCAGTAGGCCAGGTGTTGGTCCAGCACCTCACCCTGGAGCCAGTCCTGCTGCCACGCGGCGTAATCCGCGTATTGGATGGGCAGGTCGGGCAGGGGCGAGGGGGCAAGCACCGCTTGTCCCTGATCGTGACTGAAGGCGTTGTAGAGCGCAGCCAGCTCTGCCACGAACACGCCGATCGACCAGCCGTCGGACACGATGTGGTGCATCGTGACCAGCGCGATGTGCTCTTCCGGGCCGAGCTTGAGCAGAGTGACGCGCAGCAGCGGGCCGCGGGCCAGGTCGAAGGGCCGGCGCGCCTCTGCGACCGCGCGGCGCTGCGCCTCAGCCTCGCGTTCGGCGTCGGGCAGGTCGCTCAGGTCTACAACGGGCACGGAGATGGTGAGGCCGGGCGCAATGACCTGCAGCGGTGTGCCGGCCGGGGCGGCGAACGTGGTGCGCAGCGCCTCATGCCGGCGGATGATCTCGTTCACGCTGCGGCCCAGCGCGGCCGTGTCCAGGCGCCCGCGCAGCCGTACGGCCGTCGGAATGTTGTAATACGGGCTGTTCGGCTCGAACTGATCCAGGAACCAGAGGCGCTGCTGCGCGTAGGAGGCCGGGAAGATGAAGACATCTTCGGCATCCCACGCGGCCGTGGGGTCAGCGCGCTCGTCGTCCGGCGGCAATCCAGCGATGGTATCGGTCATTTCCGCCCCAGGTCAGATCGTTTCATGCGCCGCGCGTCCCGCGAGACGGCGGTGATAGCCGGCGCCTGCGGCGCGGCGGGTGTTGCGGCCCCGCGGGTCGCGGCATCCACCTCCGCGGCCAGCTCGGCCACGGTCGGGTGCTCAAACAGGGTGCGCAGCGGCAGCTCGATGGTGAACGTCTCGCGGACGCGGGAGATGAGCTGGGTGGCTAACAGGGAATGGCCGCCCAGGTCGAAGAAGTTGTCGTAGACGCCGACCTGCTCGACGTGCAGCAGTTCCGCACAGATGGCCGCCAGTTGCGTTTCGGTCGCCGTGCGCGGGGCCACATACTCCGTCTCCAACGTCTCGCGGCCGCCTTCGGGCGCAGGCAGCGCCCGGCGGTCGACCTTGCCGCTGGGCGAAAGCGGAAAACGCTCCAGGGTGACGAAGGAGCCCGGCACCATGTATTCGGGCAGCAGGCGGCGCAGCGCGGCGCGCAGGTCCGCGGCGGTCGGCGCAGCCTCCGGCTGCTGGGGCACGATGTAGGCCACGAGCCGCTGATCCGCGTCGGTGCCCGCTGCGGCTGCGGGCCGCCAGGCGACGACCACGGTATCGAGCACGCCGGGCTGTTGGCGCAAGGCGCTTTCGATTTCGCCCAGCTCGATGCGGAACCCGCGCACCTTGACCTGGGTGTCGATGCGGCCCAGGAACTCGATATCGCCGTCTGCGCGGTAACGCACGAGGTCGCCGGTGCGGTAGAGGCGCGGGGACGAAGGACGATGGACGATGGACGATGGACAGACCCCATCGTCCATCGTCCATCGTCCGTCGTCCAGAGCAAACGGATTCGGCACGAAGCGTTCCGCGGTCAGCTCCGGCCGGCCAAGGTAGCCGCGGCCGACGTTGGCGCCGCCGATGAGCAGCTCGCCGGGCACGCCGATGGGCACGGGCTGCATGTGGCTGTCCACGACGTAGAGCCGGCAGTTGCCGATGGGCCGGCCGATGGTCGGGTCGCGCGGGTCGGCCGGGTCGCACAGGGTCATGGAGGCGCAGACCGTCGTCTCGGTGGGGCCATAGGCATCGAAGAACCGGCGTCCTTCGACTGCGCCCGCAGTTTCCTGCGGACTCCGCTCAGGATGCCCGGCTGCCCATTTGCGGACGATCTCCGCGGTACACTTCTCGCCCGCGGCGACGACGACGGCCAGGTGGGGCAGGTCGCCCGGTTCGAGGACGGCCAGCACCGAGGGCGGCAGCGTCACGGTGGTCACGCGCTGGTCACGCAGCAGCCGCAGCAGGTCTGGGCCGGACGCCAGGACTTCCTGCCGGGCCAGCACCAATGTGCCGCCGTTGGCGAGCGCCATGAAGGTCTCCCACACGGACGCATCGAAGGACAGCGGTGCAAACTGGAGCACGCGCGAGCCCGGCCCGATGTCGAACGCCCGGCGCTGCACCTCGGCCAGGTTGCACAGGCCGCGATGGTGCAGCATCGCGCCCTTCGGCCGGCCGGTGGAGCCGGAGGTGTAGATGACGTAAGCCAACGAATTAGGAATTACGAATTGGGAATTAGGAATATTGGTTGTGGGCTGGCGCGCGATGTCAGGCCAGTCGGCGTCCAAGCGCACCAGCATCCTTTGTGGCCCTATACCATCAGCTTCTAGCTTCCAGCTTCCAGTTTCTAGCTTCGAGCTTCCAGTTTCCAGCTTCCAGCTTCCAGCTTCTACCAGCCGCGCCTGGGTGAGCACGATCTGCACACCCGAGTCCTCGATCATGAACGCGATGCGGTCGGCAGGATAGGTGGGGTCGATGGGCAGGTAGGCGCCGCCGGCCTTGAGGATGCCCAGCATGCCGACGATGGTCTCCGGGGAGCGTTCGGTCAGCAGACCGACCAGCGTCTCCGGGCCGACGCCCAGGCCGCGCAGGTGGTGGGCAAGCTGGTTGGCGCGACGGTTGAGCTCGCCATAGGAGAGGGTCTGCTCCTCGAAGACGACCGCGGGCGCGTCCGGCTGCCTCGCGGCCCAGGCCTCGACCAGTTCATGGGCATAGCGGTCCGCCTGCGTGGTCAGCGCGGTGCGATTCCAACCGTCCAGCAGTTGTTGGCGTTCGGCATCGGTCAGCAGGGGGAAACTCGCCAGGGGCCGCTCCGGATCCTCGACGACTGCCCCGAGCAGCGTCTTGTAGTGGCCCACCATGCGCTCGATGGTGCCCGCATCGAACAGGTCGGTGTTGTACTCGATGTAGCCGCCCAGCCCCTGCGGGCCGCCGGCCAGGGAGAGGGTGATATCGAAGGACGCGGCGCCGCTGTGCGCCTCGACTGCGCGGAGCGACAGCCCCGGCAACTCGGTGAAGTGCGGCGCGGGCGGGTCGAGCACGAACATCACCTGGAACAGGGGCGTATGGCTGAGATCGCGCTGCGGCTGGAGCGCCTCCACCAGCAGCTCGAAGGGCAGGTCCTGGTGCGCATACGCTGCCAGCGCAGCCTCGCGCGTTTGGGCCAGCAGTTCGCGGAATGGGAGTGCGCCGTGCGGCCGGCCGCGCAGCACCAGGGTGTTGACAAAGAAGCCGATCAGCCCTTCGATCTCAGGCCGGTTCCGGCCCGCGATGGGCGTGCCGACGTTGATATCCTCCTGGCCGGTGTAACGGTGCAGCAGCGCCTGGAAGGCGGACAGCAGGAGCATGAACAGGGTCGCGCCCTCGTCGCGGCTCAACTGCTGCAACGCAGCCGACAGCTCCCCGCCCAGCGTAAACGAGACGGTGCTGCCGTTGGAGGTCTGGATGGCGGGCCGCGGGCGGTCGGTGGGCAGTTCCAGCATGGAGGTACTGCCCGCAAGTTGCTGCCGCCAGTAGGCCAGTTGCCGTTCCCGCACCGGCCCGATCAGCCACGCGCGCTGCCAGGCGGCAAAATCGGCATATTGCAGCGGCAGCGGCGGCAGAGGCGAGATGCCCTTCTCGTCTCTGAACGCAGCGTAGAGCACCGACATCTCACGCACGAAGACGCCCATGGACCAGCCGTCGGAGATGATGTGGTGCATCACCACAATCGCTACGTGTTCCTGCTCCGCCAGCTTCAGCAGACGGGCGCGCAGCAAGGGGCCTGTTGCCAGGTCAAACGGCTGGCCGGCCTCGGCCTGGACGTGCTGGCGCAGCGCGATTTCCTGCGCATCCGCCGGCAGCCCGCTCAGGTCATCCACCGGCAGCGGCACCCCGGCCGCGGGATGGATGACCTGTACGGGCCTGCCGTCCGCGGTGCTGAAGGTCGTCCGCAGCACTTCGTGCCGCCGGACAATCTCGTCCAGCGCGCGGCCCAGGGCGGCGATATCCAGCGCACCGCTCAGGCGGATAGCGGTCGGGATGTTGTTGAACAGGCTGCCCGGCTCGAGCTGGTCCAGGAACCAGAGGCGCTGTTGGGCAAAGGAGAGAGGCAGGTCATCCGTGCGTGAGACGGGGGACAGAGGGAGTTCTGTGTCTCCGGTCATCTCGACGCCCGCGCGCAGCAGCGCCTCGATCCGGCCCGCCAGGCCCGCGACCGTGGGCACGTCGAACAGATCGCGCAGGGGCAGCTCTACGCCGAACACCTGGCGCGCCCGCGACACAATCTGCGTGGCGACCAGCGAATGCCCGCCCAGCTCGAAGAAGCTGTCGTGGACGCCGGCGCGCGCGACCCCCAGCACCTCGGTCCAGATCTGGGCCAGGCCGCTCTCGACGGGTGTGCGCGGGGCGACGAAATCGGTGTCCACTGCCGGCTGACCGGCGTCGACCGCGGGCAGCGCCTTGCGGTTGATCTTGCCGCTGGGCAACAGCGGCAGTCCCTCGGCCATGATGACAAAGTATGACGGGACCATGTAGTCGGGCAGGTCACGGCTCAGAGCCGTGCGCAGCGCGGAGGGCGTGACCTGCGCGCCCGGTCGCGGTGCAACGAAAGCCGCCAGGTACTTATTGCCCGGCCGGTCCTCGTGTGCCAGCACGGCCGACTGCACCAGGTCCGGCAGCGCGTTGAGCGCGGCCTCGATCTCCCCCAGCTCGATGCGGAACCCGCGCACCTTCACCTGGTCGTCCAGCCGGCCCAGGAACTCGATCTGGCCGTCAGGCAGCCAGCGCACCAGGTCGCCGGTGCGGTAGAGACGATGGGAAGATTGAAGATTGAAAATTGAAGATTCGTTATCAAATGGCACGCAGTCTTCAATCTTGGCGAAGCTCAACTTCGCACATCTGCCATCTTCAATCTGCGCAAACGGATTCGGGACGAAGCGTTCCGCCGTCAGATCCGGGCGGTCGAGGTAGCCGCGCGCGACGCCGGCGCCGCCGATGTAGAGCTCACCGGGCACGCCGATGGGCACGGGTTGCATGTGGCTGTCCAGGATGTAGAGCCGGGCATTCGCAATTGGCCGGCCGATCGGCACGCCGCGCGCGCTTGCGGGCAGATCGGCGATGCTGCCCCAGGCCGCGCCCACGGTGGCCTCGGTGGGGCCATAGCCGTTGAGGAAGAGCCGCCCCGGCGCCCACCAGGCAACGATTTCCGGCGTGCAGGCCTCGCCCACCGAGGCCACTTTTGCCAGTGCGGGCAACTGCTCGGCAGGCAACAGGCGCAGCAGCGAGGGCGGCAGCGTGGCCGTGGTGATGGCGTGGCGTTGCAGCAGCGCAACAAGCGATGGAATCGAGAGCAGGGTCTCGCGGGTCGTCAGGCAGAGGCCGGCCCCTGTGGTGAGGGCCAGGAATGTCTCGCAGACCGAGGCGTCGAAGCTGAACGACGCAAACTGGAGCACGCGGTCACTGGGATCGGTCTGCAGGGTGTTGGCCAACGCGCGCACCACATTGCAGATCCCGCGATGGTGCAGCAGCGTTCCCTTGGGCCGGCCCGTGGAGCCGGAGGTGTAGATGACGTAGGCCAGGTTGGCCGGTCCCACGCCGACACCGACCGGGTTGGCGTCGTCTTCGGCTGCCAGCGCCTCGGCCAGGTCGTCCAGGCAGAGCCGCGCGACCTCGGCTGTCGCCAGCCGGTCCTGCAGTGATGAATGGGTCAGCAGCAGAGCGGCCTGCGCATCGTGCAGGATGTAGGCGAGGCGGTCAGGCGGATAATCGGCATCCAGCGGCAGATATGCGCCGCCGGCCTTCAGTACGCCCAACACGGCCACGATCATGTCCGCCGAGCGTTCCATACAGATGCCGACCAGCACTTCCGGTCCCACGCCGTGTCTGCGGAGCAGGTGTGCAAGCCGGTTGGCGCGGCGGTTGAGCTCGGCATAGGTGAGCCTCTCACGCGTGAGAGGCTCACACGTGAGAGGCTCAGACGTGAGCTGCTCGTGGGCCTCATCGAGCGGGTCGGCATCGAAGACCAACGCCGCGTTGGCGGGCATGTATTCGGCGGTCTGTTCGAACAGGTGGTGGATGCAGGTGTCGTCAGGGAACGGCTGCACCGTTGCGGTCCAGTCGCCCAGGATTTGCTGGCGTTCGGCGTCGGTCAGCCACGGGATGTCGGCCAGGGGCCTGTCGGCCGCGGCGGCGATGCCGGCCAGCACGGTCTTCAGGTGCCCTGCCATGCGACGGATGGTCGCGGGGTCGTAGCGCGCGACCTCGTGCGCCAGCTCGATGCCCAGTCGCTTGCCCGGCGAGACGGCCACGGTCAGCGGGTAGTTCGTGCGGGTGTATGCCCGGTGGCTCTCGATGCGCAGCCGCTCCGCCTGCCCGGCCTGCTGGCCGATGGACTCGTCCACAGGGTAGTTCTCGAATACCAGGATGTTCTCGAACAGCGGCAGGCCGCGCGGGACGTCGCTCCACCCCTGGACGTCGACCAGCGGGCTGTGCTCGAACTGGCGGCCCTCGGCCTGCCGGCGCTGTAGCTCGTGCAGCCAGGCCAGGGCGGGCATCTCAGGCCGCACTTCCACGCGCACGGGAAGGGTGTTGATGAACAGGCCCACCATCCCTTCGGCGCCGGGCAGGTCGGCGGGCCGGCCGGAGACGGTGGCGCCAAACACAACGTCGGTCTCGCGGCTGTAGCGGCTGAGCAGCAGGGCCCACGCGCCCTGCACGATGGTGTTGAGGGTCAGCCGGTGCTGCCGCGCAAGGGTTTGCAGCGCGGTCGTCGCCTGCTCGTCCAGGGCATCGCTGTGAATCAGGTAGCCAGCCGGGTCCCCGCCCGGCGCGGCCGGGGAGACGGGGACGGGCATGAGCTGGGTGGGGGCGGCGAATCCGGCCAGGGTGCGCCGCCAATGCGCCTCGGCCGCGGACCGATCCTGCTCCTGCAGCCAGGCGATGTAGTCGCGATAGGGCCTGGGCATCGGCAGCCGCGCGGTCCGGCCCCGGAGCGCGGCCTCGTACAGCGCAAACACCTCACCGAACAGCACGGGCTGTGACCAGCCGTCCAGCAGCAGGTGATGGTGGCTCCAGATGAAGTGATGCGTCTGATCGTCCACTTGCAGCAGCGCGAGGCGCATCAGCGGCGGGGCCAGCAGGTCGAATCCCTGCGCCCGGTCGGCAGCCATGAACGCTTCAAGCCGGGCCGCCTGCGCCTCCGGGTTCAGCTCGCGCCAATCCTCGAAGGTGAACGGTACGGCGACCTGGCGATGGACGACTTGCACAGGTTCGTCCAGTTCCTCCCAGACGAAAGACGTGCGCAGCGCGCTGTGGCGGTCGATGACCTGCTGCCAGGCGCGGCTAAAGGCCGCCCGATCCAGGGAACCGTGCAGCGTCCAACTCGTCTGCTCGAAGTAGACGCCGGAATGACCCTCGTACAGGCTGTGAAACAACATCCCCTGCTGCATTGGCGACAGCGGATAGATATCCTCTATCGTTCTGGCATCCATCAGCGCGTATTTCTCCCCTTGTCGTCCAGCCTCTTGCCCAGCTTGCCCAGGACTTTGTTAAGGTCCTTCTGGCCGAGTTTTGCCAGTGGGAAATCCTCTGGCCGCAAAAGCGCTTCATCGGGACCATCCGGCGATTGACCGTGGGCGATGATAGCGCGCAGGGCCGCCGCATACGCCTGCCCCAGCTTCTCGATCGTCTCCCGGCGGTGCAGCGCGTCGCTGTAGGCCAGCGAGAGCTGCAAGCGGCCTGCCATGATACCACCATTTACTTCCAGCGGGTAAGCCCGCCCCCCGCGCAGGCTGCGGTCGGGGCCGCGGTCTTCCCGTGCCGGGGCGAAGGCAGCCCCTTCGCTGAGCACCTGGTCGAGCTGCCCCAGGTAGTTGAAGCTGACTTCGGGCTGGGGCATGGCCCGCAGGAGCGCGACTTCGTCGCTGGCGTCGGCCAGGTAGCGCAACAGTCCGAAGCCGATGCCCCGGTTCGGCACGCGGCGGAGCGCGTCCTTGACGGCGCGCACAGCGTCGGCAGGCTGCCGGACGCCGCGCAGGTCGAACGCCACCGGGTAGATGGTGGTGAACCAGCCGATGGTGCGTGAGATGTCCAGGTCGGCTGCGAGCTCCTCGCGGCCGTGGCCTTCCAGCTCAACCAGCACCTGGGGTGAGCCGGTCCAGTTGCGTAGCGCGTGGACCAGCCCGGCCAGCAGTACATCGTTGATTTCGGCGCGGAACGCGGGCAGCGTCCCTTGCAGCAGCGCCTGGGTCTCGGCCTCGGTCAGCGTCACCTGCACGCTGCGCTCGGAGGCCTCGTCGCCGTTGGCCGCGGCGGCCGGGGGCACGAAGTCAACGGGCAGCGGCTCGACGGGCCGCCGGGCGATCTCCAGCCAGTGCGATATCTCGGCCTGTACGGCCTCGCTCCGTGCGTGGACGGCCAGCCGGCGCGCCCAGGCCTGAAACGAGGTCGTCTTGGCGGGCAGCCGGATCGGCGCTCCGGCCGCAGCCTGCCGGTACGCGGCCTGCAGATCCTCCAGCAGGATGCGCCACGAGACGCCATCCATCGCCAGGTGGTGGACGACGATGAGCAGGCGGCCGGGCTCGTCCGGTCCGAAGTCAAAGCAGGCCACGCGCACGAGCGGGCCTTCGGCCAGGTTCAGGCTGGCCTGGAGCCGGGCCGTCTCCGCTTCCAGCGCATGGTGGCGTTGCGTTGCGGGCATTCCGGACAGATCCACCCACTCGAAGACCGGGGGGCCATCCGTCCCGGCGTTGTGCTGCTCGACCTCGCCGTCCGCGCGCTGGAACCGCAGGCGCAATGCGTCATGGTGGGCCAGCAGCGCGGCGACGGCGGCCTCGAGATGCCCGGGATCCAGGGCCGGCCCGCCTGCCCGCACGGCCAGCAGCAGCGCCTGGTTCCAGTGATGCTCGTCAGCGAGGCGCTGTTCGAAGAACCAACGCTGGATGGGGGTCAGCGGTACAGGGCCGGTGACCAGGCCCTGTTCAGCGCGCACGACCGGTCCCTGGCCGGCGACCGCGGCCAGCCCGGCCACCGTGGGCTGCTCGAACTACTGGCGCGGGGTCAGCCGCAGGCCGGCCTGGTTGGCGCGCGCGACGACCTGGATGCTGAGGATCGAGTCGCCTCCCAGTTCGAAGAAGTTATCGTGTACGCCGACCTGGGGCAGTCCCAACACCTGCGCC
>DAOUGK010000184.1:0-5957 GCA_034429055.1 Anaerolineae bacterium
ATAGAACTGCCAGATATCGTCCAGATCGGGGTTGTATGCCGGATCCAGATCGGGAAAGTGCTCGCCCAGCCCGGCCAGAATGAGGTCGTGCGCGGCGTGCTGGTCAGACGGCGTGAAGGGCCGGATGGCGATGTCTGTCGTCGTACTCATGCTTCGGCCCGCCGGCGCTTGCTGACATAGACGATCGCATGGCGCTGGAAGCCGAGGCGGTCGAAGAGGGCCAGCGACGGCGCATTTTCCTCTTCGATGAGCGCAGCCCAGACTTCGAGCCCGAGGTCGTCCGTGAACCAACGCTCGGCTTCTGCCACGAGCCGGGATGCCAATCCCTGCCGCTGCCAGTCCGGATGGACGGCCAGGCGATTGATCCACCCCTTACGGCCATCGTGCGTCAGGACCGCAGCCGCGACTAGGCGACCGGCGATGCGCAGTCCGATGACGCGCTGCGTGCCCAGGGTGAGCTGGCGGGCAAACGCTTCGGGGCCATCGCGGCCCGTCTGCCGGATGGACAGGCCGGCCCGCTGCCAGAGCGCGACCAATGGCTCGTAATCGGGCAGGCCGAGGTAACACAGTATCGGGTCTTGATCTTGCGTATCTTGCATTGTGCGTTCTCTCATTTGGTATGCGTAGGTTAAACGTAGTTTGATCGTCAGAAAGATGTAGTCTTTAGATGGGGTTGGCGTCGAGCACTCAGGCATCAGGCATGTTACACTGGCTCGTGAGAGATGCGGAAAAGAATTCTCTCCTTCTCCTCCTTTTTGAGCGTCGGGGTAAGGGCAGCCCCGACGCTCGCGCGTTAAGCTCCATGCGTCGAGTGTAATAGACATCCCCTTACTTAATGAAATCTTTAGCCAAGTCTTAGGCTCATTTAAAGCAATCGGCGCGGCTCTTCTCTATAATCATCCTACAAAAGGGGGTAGCTCGCCAAGAACGCCTTACAAAATTGTGCTCTGGCCGGTCTCCGACCGAGCCAGAGCTGTTTTGTTAGGAACTCTAAGTGACGCGGACTCCGCTTTGGATTCTAGGAAGGATGGCGAGGGATTAAGTATGAAGACTTCCCGCTATGTATTGACTGCTTTGCTTCTGGCTGGCCTGGTGAGCGTGCTGGCGTTGGCCGCCGCTCCTGCCGTCTCGGCGCTCCAGACCAGTACCGCGACACCAACCCCGGCATCTGCGGCTGCAACGGTTGAGCCGGCCGTGGCTGCGGCGCCGGCAAGCGTGCTCAACTTGCAGGCTGCGCTGGAAAACGTCTATACGCAGGCCAGCCCGTCTGTGGTCAGCATCCGCACCCGTACGCTGGCTGCGCAGCAGTTCGGCGGCTTCGGCAATCTGCCGGAACAGGATACTCCCCAGTACGCTGAGGGCTTGGGCTCCGGCTTCGTGTGGGATACCCAGGGTCATATTGTCACCAACAACCACGTTGTGGACGGCGCGGAGCGGCTCACGGTGATCTTCTCCGACGGACTGAGCCTGCCGGCCGAGGTTGTAGGCCGTGACCCTGAGAGCGACCTGGCGGTCGTCAAGGTTGACCCGGCCGGCATCGATCTCAAGCCGGTCACCGTCGGTGATTCGACGGCCGTGCGTGTCGGCCAGTTTGCGGTGGCTATCGGCAACCCGTTTGGCCTCGATACGACCATGACCTTCGGCATTGTCAGCGCGCTGGGCCGCACGCTGCCGGTCAGCAGCGGCAACATGATGTCGGCTACGCGCTACACCATTCCTGACATCATCCAGACGGATGCGCCGGTCAACCCCGGTAACTCCGGCGGCGTGTTGCTCGATCTGCAGGGCCGCTTGATCGGCGTGCCCACGGCGATCGAATCGTCGACGCGCAGCTCCGCGGGTGTGGGTTTCGCAGTGCCTTCAGTCATCGTGCAGAAGGTGGTGCCTGAGCTCATCAGCAATGGCAGCTTCGAGCATCCGTACCTGGGTGTCTCCGGAACGACCCTGACCTCAGAATTGGCCGCTGCGATGGACCTGCCTGCGAACCAGCGCGGTGCATTGGTGGTGGATGTGACTAACAACGGCCCGGCGGACAAGGCCGGCCTGCGCGGCAGCGCCAAGCAGGTGGAGCTCGACGGCCAGCAGGTTCCGGTCGGCGGCGATGTCATCATCGCGGTGGACGGTCAGCCCGTACGCGATTTCGAGGACGTCACGACCTATCTGGCGCGTAACGGCCGCGTCGGCCAGGATATTACCTTGACGGTGTTGCGTGACGGCCAAGAAACGACCGTGACCGTGACGCTGGCGGCACGTCCCTCCACGCAACGGGCGACGACCGAACAACCTCGCCAGCCGACGACGGCCCGTGCCTGGCTCGGCATCAATGGCATCACGCTGACGCCCGACCTGGCCCAGGCGATGGACCTGGATGCCGCTCAGGCAGGCGTCCTGATTCTGAACGTGGTCAACGGCAGCCCGGCTGACGAGGCGGGCCTGCGCGGCGGCTTCCGGGCGCTGAACTTGAACGGCGAGCGGATGCCTATCGGCGGTGATGTCATCGTGACGGTGGACGGCGAGGACCTGACCAGCATGGAGGATCTCGTTGCACTGGTGGCCGGCAAGGAGCCGGGCGACACGCTGACGCTGACCATCCTGCGTGATGGCGAGCAGTCCGATGTGACGGTGACGCTGGGCGAGCGGCCTGCGCAGCCGTAACGACTTTCAAGCACAATGAAAAGACCTCGAAGGTTTCGAAAAACCTTCGAGGTCTTTTTATTTATCGTCGCCTATTACTTCGCCGGCTGTTCGAGTTCCGGCTGGCGGGTCGAAATCTGGATGGTGCGGGGCTTGATAGCCTCGGCCTTCGGAATGGTCAGCAGCAACATGCCGTTCTCATAGCGTGCCTCCGCCTTATCGGCGTCGACCGGGATGTTGATCGACAGGGTGCGCTGGAACTTGCCGAAGGGCCGTTCCTGCATGACGTAGTCCACGTTGCCCAACGGCGCCGGTCGCTCGCCCTTGATGGTCAGGGTGTCGCCTTCAATGGTAATTTCCACCTCTTCGGGCTTGACACCGGGCACATTCGCCACCACTACGATGTCGTCCGCCGTCACGTAAGCGTCCAGCGGCAGGCGCCAGACCCGCTCGCGCTCGCCCGCCTGGCCGTTGCCCCGCCGTGAGGGCACAAATGAATCTTCAAAGAGCCGGTCCATCGCTTCGCGCAGCGTTACAGCTTCGCGGAATGGATCCCAACGAGTCAACATATCAGCCATCTTATCCTCCTCGTCCTTAAGTAGAATTCCTAACAGAACCGCTGGGGCCGGTCTCGGCTGTGGCTTCGCCACAGCACATCGTGCCCCTGGCTCGGTCGGAGACCGGCCAGAGCACAGTTATGTTAGGCGTTCTTAGCCACTACCTTGATGCTCTTGGCCTTCGCCTGTTCCACCTTCGGCAGTTCCAGGGTCAGCAGGCCGTTCTCGAATGCCGCCTTGCAGTTCTCAGCATTGACGCCGACCGGCAAGGTCAACTGGCGGGAGAAGCTGCCGTAGCGCCGCTCCTGGCGCAGATAGTTGCGCTTCTCTTCCCGCTGCTCGGCCTTGAACTCGCCCTTGATGGTCAGCAGGTCGCCGGTCAGGGTCACATCGATGTCCTCGGGCTTGATGCCCGGCACAGCCGCTTTGACGAAGACCGCATTCTCGGTCTCGTATACGTCAATCGGCAGCATCCCCGCAGCCGACTCGCCGTTGCCCAGCAGCCCAGGCCGCAGGAAGCTCTCCTCGAACAGGCGATCCATCGCCTCGCGCAGAGACATCATCTCGCGTGCCGGATCCATACGAACCAGATTAGCCATCTCAATCCTCCTGAGTCGGTATTGATCGTCGTTGATAGTTAATCGTTGTCCGAGCGTTGCGGTCACTATCGCAACTTACGGCTTTATCCTAACGCGGCCGCGTTAGAAGCATGTTGGATGAACGTTAGAGATGTGTAAGCAAAGCCGGATGGCCCGGGTGCTTTGACAAGGCCCGCTAACGCGTGTATTCTGGCGCAGGTGGCCGGGGTATCCGGCTCTGGAGGCAAGGCATGTTCTTGGATGAGGCCAGGGTTTTCGTCAAGGCCGGTGATGGCGGCAATGGCGTGGTGGCGTTCCGCCGCGAGGCGCACGTCCCGCGCGGCGGACCGAGCGGCGGCAACGGCGGCCGGGGCGGTGATGTGTATCTGGAGGCGGACCCCCAGGTCAACACGCTCCTGGCGTTTCATAAGCAGGTCCACTATCGCGCGGCGAGCGGCGAGGCGGGCCGCGGCAAGAACCAGACCGGCGCACAGGGGGAGGACCTGGTCATCCGCGTGCCGGTCGGGACGGTGGCGCGCGACGTGGAAACGGGCTTTCTGCTGGCGGACCTGACCGGGCCGGGCGAGCGCGCGTTGATCGCGCGGGCCGGCCGCGGCGGTCGCGGCAACCGGTCATTCCGCTCAGCCATCAACCAGGCTCCGCGCATCGCAGAGAACGGCGAGCCCGGCGAGGAGCGCTGGCTGCACCTGGAGCTCAAGCTGCTGGCCGATGTCGGCATTGTCGGCGCGCCGAATGCAGGCAAGTCCACCCTGCTGAGCCGCGTCAGCGCGGCGCGGCCCAAGGTAGCCGACTACCCCTTCACCACGCTCGAACCCCAGTTGGGCGTGGTTGTGTTCGGCAACCGCGACATGGTCTGGGCCGACATCCCCGGCCTCATCGAAGGTGCGCACAGCGGTGCAGGCCTGGGCCATACCTTCCTGCGCCACATCGAGCGCACGCGCCTGCTCATCCACCTGCTCAACGGCCTGAGCCCCGATCCTCTTGGCGATTACGAGGCCATCATCCAGGAGCTGGAGCTGTTCAATCCGCTCTTGAGCGACAAGCCGCAGATTGTGGTCTACAACAAGATGGACCTGCCGGAGGTGCAGGCGGGTTGGACGGCCGTGGCGCGCGGCCTGCGCGAGCGCGGCGTGGTTGAGCCGCTCGCCATCTCCGCCGCGACCGGCGAAGGTGTGGACGCGCTCATCCAGCGCGTCGCTGCGCTGCTGGCCGAGCTGCCGCCGCCCCCGCGCCTGGCCGATGTGCAGCCGCTCGCGCCCATCAGCGAGGCCGAGGACATGAGCTTCACGATCGAGCGCGAGCCGGATGGCACATGGCGCGTGTATGGCAAGCGCATCGAGCGCATCGTCAAGATGACGCGCTGGGAATACTACGACGCGGTCATGCGCTTTCAGCGGATCCTTGAGGCGCTCGGCATCACCGAGGCGCTGCGCGAGGCCGGCGTCACCGAGGGCGAGACCGTGCGCATCGGCGAGCGCGAGCTGGAGTGGAGCGAGTAAGATGGCCGACGCCGCAGCGGGCAGCGCATGGCCGGACGGGGCGCGCGTCGGCGTTCTGGGCGGCTCATTTGACCCCATCCACCTCGGCCATCTGGCGTTGGCGGAGGAGGCGCGCGACCAGTTGGGGCTGATGTGCGTGTATTTCGTCCCTGCCGGCGAGCCGCCCCATAAGCGCGACCGCCGGCTTGCGCCGGTAGAAGATCGCGTCCACATGACCCGGCTGGCGATTGCCGGGAATGGAGCGTTCGAGGTTTCGCGGGTGGACGCCGACCGCCCCGGCCCGCACTACACGGTGGACCTGATCCGCATTCTCAAGGCGCAACTGCCGTCCACGGTCGAGCTCTACTTCCTCATGGGGTATGACAGCCTGGCCGACCTGCCCAAGTGGTATCGCCCGGCAGAACTGCTGGCCGCCTGTCATCTTGTGGCGCTGACGCGGCCCAATGTTGACCTGGACTGGGCTGACCTGGAGGCGCGGCTGCCGGGCATCCGCGAGCGTGTGACGCTGTTGGACATGCCGGAGCTGGAGATCGCGTCGAACGACCTGCGCAGCCGCGTGGCTGCGGGCCGTAGCATCCGCTATTACGTGCCTGAGCCGGTGCGGGAGTATGTGTGCGAGCGGGGGTTGTATCGCGGTTGATAGTCAAACGGGGTTTTGGGGGCGCCTT
>DAOUGK010000185.1:0-13264 GCA_034429055.1 Anaerolineae bacterium
CCCAAGCAGGCGTGGCTCAACGCGCGGCTCCAGACGCGCGTGTACCGCTACATCCTCGCAACAGCAGGCGCGCACCTCAACGGGGACCAGCCGCTCCTGCCCGGCCAGATTACCATGCTGTACTGGTTTGCCAACCATCCGGGCCAGCCGGAGCGACTGCCCTACAGCGATGAGCAGTACCGCGCAGACGGCAGCTACCTGCTCAACCTGGTCAACGAGATTGCGACCGCGGCCACCGCGGACGGCGATGACGAGGCAGCGTTCCCCAAGACCGATGACGTGCGCCGCTGCCGCTTTTGCCCGTACCGCTCGCTCTGTGACCGCGGGGCGGAGGCAGGCGACATGACCGAGCAGGTCCTGGACGATGTCGAGCCGGAGCCGGAACGCGACTGGCTGGACCAGATCGACTTCGAGCAGATCGGGGAGATTGCCTTTTGACCCGTCCCTGGCTGCTGCCCGCGCCGGTCAGCGTGCCGGAGGCCCTCGGTCAGGCCGCCGGCGGGCATCCGCTCGTCGCGGAGACACTCGTCCGCCGCGGCTTCGCAGACGTGGCCGCGGCCCGCGCCTTCCTGGACCCCGCTGCGTACACCCCGGCCCACTTCAGCGAGCTCCCCGGCATGGCCCGCGCGGTCACGCGGCTGGGCCGCGCCATTCGCGGGCGCGAACCGATCTGTGTCTGGGGCGATTTCGACGTGGACGGTCAGACGGCCACCGCACTGCTCGTCTCCTGCCTGCGGGACCTCGGTGCGGATGTCACCTACCACGTGCCGAACCGCGAGACCGAGGGCCACGGCATCAGCCTGCCCGCGTTGGACCGGGCCATCGACGCGGGCGCGCGGCTCATCCTCACGTGCGACACCGGCATCGCGGCCCATGAGGCGGTGAACCACGCGCGCAGCCGCCACGTGGACGTGGTCATCACCGACCACCACGACCTGCCCGCCACGCTGCCGGATGCCGTTGCGGTCATCAGCCCCAAACTGACGACGCCCAACAGTGACACGCCCCACCCGCTCTATGACCTGCCCGGCGTCGGCGTGGCTTACAAGCTGGCCGAGGGGCTGTATGACTGGGCGCGACGACCGGATGACGCGGCGCGGCTGCTGGACCTCGTCGCGCTTGGCATCGTGGCCGACCTCGCGGTGCAGCGCGGGGACACGCGCTATCTGCTGCAACGCGGGCTGGCCGCCCTGCGCCGGACGCAACGGCTCGGCCTGCAGGTGCTGATGGAGACCGCGGAGCTGGACCCGGCGCATCTGTCCGAAGAGCACATCGGTTTCGTCATCGCGCCCCGGCTGAACGCGGCGGGCCGTCTGGCGGACGCGACGCCCTGCGTCGAGCTGCTGACCCTCGGTGAGGGCGGCCCGCGCACCACAGACCGATTGCGCCAGGACCTAACCCGTGCGCGCATCATCGCAGCCGACCTCCAGACGCTCAACGCGCGGCGCAAGCTGGAATGCGATGCCGTGGAGCACGCGGCAGAGGCACAGATCCAGCGTGACCCGGCCCTGCTCGACGCGGCTGCACTCGTGCTGGAGAGCCCGCACTGGCCGCCCGGCGTCATCGGCATCGTCGCCAGCCGACTGGTCGAGTCCTACGGCAAGCCGGCCATCCTCATCGCGACACCCGCAGGCGGCCTGGGCCGCGCGTCCGCCCGCTCGGTCGAGGGGCTGCACATCACCGAGGCGATTGCTACGCAGGCCCATCTGCTCGACGGTTACGGCGGACATCCGATGGCTGCGGGCTTCACGATCGAGCCGGCGCGCATCGGTGACTTCCGGCGGGGTTTTCTGCGCGCCGTGGAAGCGCGCCGGCAGGACCAGCGCGACGCGGGCCTGCTCATCGACGGCCGCCTGCCGCTGGCCGACCTATCGCTAGACCTGGCAGACGACCTGGCCCGCCTCGCGCCCTTCGGGCCGGGCAATCCCCCCCTGGTGCTCGTTGCAGAACGGCTGCGGGTCAAGGCGGACCGGCAGGTGGGCCGCAACGATGAACACCGGGTGCTGCTCGTCACGGACGAGGCGGGCAATGAACGCTCCGTCGTGTGGTGGGACGGCGGCGATGAGACAGCGCCGGAGGGCCTGTTCGACCTGGCGTACGTGGCCCGGTCCAGCACCTATCGCGGCCAGCGCGACGTGCAGGTAGAGCTAACCGCGGTCCGGCCCAGCGCGGGCGCGGAACCCGTTGTAGTGCGCGCTGGCCTGCCCTTCGAAGTCATGGATTGGCGCGCGGCAGCCGCGCCGCAAGCGCTGCTGGCCGAGCTATTGGCTGTGGGCAACGCAGCCGTCTGGTGCGAGGGCGGCACAGGCGATATCATAGGCCAGGACCGCCACAACCTGACGCCCGCCGCCGATTTCGTTATCTGGACCGCACCGCCCGCCCCGACAGAGCTGCGCGCAGCCGTCGCCCGCGTCCAGCCAACGCGCATCTACCTGGTCGGCCAGGATCCGCATCTCGATCAGCCGGAGGCGCTCCTGCGCCGCCTGGCCGGGCTGGTCAAACACGTCGTCAACGCGCGCGCGGGCCGGACGACGCCGGCTGCGCTGGCCGCAGCGACCGCGCAAACCGAGACCGCCGTGCGGCTGGGGCTGGAGTGGCTGGAAGCCGCAGGCCAACTGGCGGCCAGCGCGGACGGCCCCGACCTGCTCCTCGCAGCCGGCAGCGGCCGGCCGTCAACCGATGCCACACGCGCGGCGATCGGCAGCCGACTGTCCGCCGCACTCGCGGAGTCCGCGGCCTACCGCGCGCACTTCCGCCGCGCCCCGGCAGAGAGCCTGTTCCGCTAAGTTCTCCCCGAAATGTGACAAAGCTCCCCGCTCCGCTTATACTCACTCACAATAAGCCAAACGCGGCATGAGCATCCCAACCACCCACCCCGAGGAGCAACCGTCATGGCCGAGATGACCACCTACGAACGCATGCAGCGCATGTACGCGCACCAGGACGCTGACCGCGTGCCCGTCACCGATGACCCGTGGAAATCTACGATCGAACGCTGGCACCGCGAAGGGATGCCGGAGGGTGTACGCTTCGACGATTACTTCGGGTTGGACAAGTTTGCGACGATCGCAGTTGACAACAGCCCGCAATACCCCGAGCAGGTCCTCGAAGAAACGCCCGAATATCGCATCCACACGAGCCGCTTCGGGACGACGATGCGCGACTGGACCCATGCGGGCGGCGTGCCGGAGTTCCTCGCGCACACCATCGTGGACCCCGACACCTGGGCCGCAGCAAAGGCGCGCATGGCGCCGAGCCGCGACCGCATCCCCTGGACGTACCTCGAACAGAACTACAAACGCTGGCGCGAGGAAGGTTACTGGCTGCGCGCGTTGCTCTGGTTTGGGTTCGACGTCACCCATTCGTGGGTTGTCGGCACAGAGCGCGTGCTCATCGCACTGGCCGAACAGCCTGAGTGGCTGGTGGATATGTTCAACCACTTCCTCGACGTCAACCTGGCGCTGCTCGACATGGTATGGGATGCCGGCTACCGGTTCGACGAGGCTATGTGGTACGACGACATGGGCTACAAGGGCACGCAGTTCTTCTCGCTCCGCATGTACCGCAACCTGCTCAAGCCCGTGCATGCCCGCGCAATCGAGTGGGCCCACAAGAAGGGCATCAAGGCACGGCTGCACTCCTGTGGCAACATCAACCGCTTCGTGCCGGAGCTAATCGATATTGGGCTGGACATGCTCAACCCACTCGAGGTCAAGGCGGGGATGGACCCGGTGGCGCTCAAGGCGCGGTACGGCGACCGGCTGGCATTCCACGGCGGGCTGAACGCCGTGCTCTACACCGAGCCGGAGAAGCTGTGGGAAGAAATGCGCCGCGTCGTTCCGGTGATGAAGCAGAACGGCGGCTACCTCATCAGCTCCGACCACTCCGTGCCGGACTCAGTGAGCCTGGAGACGTTCGGGCAGTGGGTTGCGCTGGCGAAGGAACTGGGACGATACGATTGAAGATTACAGATTGCAGATTTTCGCTTCGCTCCTGAAATCTTCAATCTTCAATCTGTAATCTTCAATCGGTAACCCATTGGGGAACTTGAGCATCTGATGGATGGAGAGCGATGATATGCACATCGAACGACAGAGCGCGGTGACCGATGAACTGGTGGAGGCCTTCCGGCGGCTGATGCCGCAGTTGTCGTCCTCCAACCCCGCGCCCACGCGCGCGGAGCTGGCCGAGATGATCGAGTCGCCGGCCATCACGCTGCTCGTCGCCCGCGATGACGGGGGGGAGATTGTCGGCAGCCTGACGCTCGCCATGTTCCGCATCCCGACGGGCCGCCGCGCCTGGATCGAAGATGTCGTCGTGGATAGCGCACAGCGCGGCCGGGGCATCGGGGAGGCGCTGACCCGCGAGGCGCTGGCCGTGGCAAAGGCGGCGGGCGCCACAACCGTCGATCTGACCTCCCGGCCCTCGCGCGAGGCCGCCAACCGACTCTATCAGCGGGTGGGATTCGAAAAGCGCGAAACCAACGTTTATCGCTATAAGCTGTGAGGCATTGATGAAGTCAGAATACGTGATCGAAGTCAGCGACGCCACTTTTCAGGCGGAGGTGATTAACCGCTCCCGGCAGACGCCGGTCGTGGTGGACTTTTGGGCCCCCTGGTGTGGGCCGTGTCGCATGTTGGGGCCGGTGCTCGAAAAGCTGGCGAACGAGTATGCGGGCGGGTTCATCCTCGCCAAGATCAACACCGATGAGAACCAGCGCGTTGCGGGTCAGTTCGGCATCCAGGGCATTCCTGCGGTCAAGGCGTTCAAGGACGGCAAGCTGGTGGCCGAGTTCGTCGGCGCGCAGCCGGAGCCGCGCGTGCGCGAGTTTCTCGCGAAGTTTGCGGTGAAGGGCGGCGGCCAGGCGGGTGCAGGCAGCGCGCCTGACGCGGAGACGCTGCTGGCTGCGGGCAAGTATGCGGAAGCCGAAGAAGTGCTGCGCAAGGCCGGCGCGGGCAACGGCAGCCTGCCGGCGCTCAACCTGTCGCTGGCGAAGGCGCTGCTGGCCCAGGGCAAGGCGCAAGAGGCGGGGCAGTTGCTCGACAGGCTGACGGAGGGTCCCGAGGCGGGGCCGGCGGAAGCTCTGAAGCCGTTGGTGGGCTTGCTGCTGACCGCCACTTCAGGGACCAACGGGTTCGGTGAAATCGAAGGGTTATATCAGAAGGCGGGCCAGGCCATTGCCCACGGGGAGATGCGCGCGGCGATGGATGCCTTGATCGACGTCCTGCGCCGCGACAAGCGCTACCGCAACGGCGAGCCGCGCCAGGTCATGCTCGCGCTCTTCGCGCTGCTCGGCGACGAATCGCCGCTGGTACGCGAGTACCGGACGAAGCTGGCAATGGTTCTGTTTTGACGAGTAATGAGTAACCAGTAAGGAGTAATAAGTAATCGATTTCCTGGTTACTCGTTACTGGTTACTCGTTACTCATTACTCGTTACCTATTCCTGACCACCACGCCTTGCGGGGTGTGAGTTCTCTACAGGTTCTGCAGCCACCCGAAATAGGTAATCGCGCCCAGCGAGATGTTGTAGACCGCGTGCGTGAGCATGGCCGTCGTCGTGTTCGTGCGCATCCGCAATAGCCCCAGAACCAGCCCCACCCCAAACACAGCGACCGTGGAAAAGCTGATACCGTACTGGCTGTGCAGCAACGCGAACAGCAGCGTCGTGAGCACCAGCCCGAACCGCGGCTGCAGCGCGCCGCGGAACACGCTTTCCTCGCCCAGCGCGGCGGCCAGCCCCAACGTCAGGACTCCCCAAACCGATGTCGTCAATGGGCCGACCAGAATCTCGGTCAGCTTCTCGACCTCTGCACTGGCGCCGAGGCTGAGGCGACTCGCCAGCGCCTCCAGCAGCAGGACCAGCGGCACCATCAGCACCCCGGCGCCGAGCCCGAGGAGCACCTGTGATAATGACGGCTTGACGATGCCGAGGCGATTGAGCGCGCCGCGAAAGGTGCGATGGGCCAGCCAGCCGACGCCGATGACCGACATCACCAGAAAGGCGATGTTCTGCGCCCACAGAGCCGATACGGAGGTTGCACCAACGCCTGTCTCAGCGGTGGTAGTCTCCAGCATATCGGCCAGGTTGTCGATACCGATGCCCAGGGTGACCAGCAGATTGACGAGCACCAGGGCCGCCATCGACAGGGCGACAGCGTGCACAGGATGCGCCGGGTCGATGTTCGAGACGCGCGCAGCCAGCCGTCGCGCGGGTCGGGTCAACATAAACAGTCCCAATAGTGATGGCAGCCACATGCCCAGCGCCATGCGGGGCAGCGCCTCCGGTGTCAGCCCGGCTGCGGCCAATAGTTCGACATAGTCAGGCCGCCCGCCCGCCAGCAGACCGATGCCCTGAAACAACAGCCCCATCAGGAGCAGCCCGCCATAGACCAGCGCGAGAATGCCATAGGCGATCAGCTTCAGCAGGCGCTCCGCCTGAACTTCTCCCTCGACGCGCTTGCGCTGCGACAGGTTAGCCAGCCACAGCGCCAGGATCAAGGGCAATAACATCAAGATTGTGAATAAGAGCTCCACGCAATCACCTTCCTCAGCATTTTCGGGCAGGTCCGAGGCAGCCCTCGCATCATCAGGGGTTCAGATCCATCAATTCGCCCGTCACCGCGTAGACGAGCCGCTCACAGACGTTGGTGGCGCGGTCGCCCACGCGCTCCAATTCGTGCGCCACCTGGATCTGGTAGGTGCTGGCATTGATCGCGCGCGGGTCTTCCAACATATAGCTCAGGGAGACATTGAAAAGTTGCTTGTAATGCGCGTCAATCTGGTCATCCACCAGGCAGATGGCCCGCGCTTCAGCGACATCCCGGCCGGCCAGCGCGGCCAGCGTGCGATCCAGCATGGTCAACACCATCTCCGCCATGCGCAAGATGCCGCTGAACGGAATGGGCCGTGGATCTGCGGTCGTGCGCAGCGCGATGCGCGCTATCTTTTTGCCGTGGTCACCGATGCGCTCGAACTCGTTGGCAACAACCAGCGCGGCCACGATCGTCCGCAAGTCCACCGCGACCGGCTGCTCCATCGCCAACAGCTCGTAGCACTGCTGCTCGACACGATAACGTAGATCGTTGATCGGCTTATCGGCATCGATGACCTGCTGGGCCAGGTTCGTGTCATTGTCCACGAAGGCTCGCACGCCAAGCTCGACGCCCTGCCGCGCACGGCTGCCCAGGTCCATCATCTGCTCGCCCAACTGCGCGAGAGCCTGATCGAAATGGCTGCGAATTCCAGGAGTCATATGCTTCCTCTCCGGCCCATCTCATCCGTATCGGCCGGTCACATAGTCTTCCGTACGTTTGTCCTGCGGCTTGGTGAAAATGGTGCGGGTGTCACCCACTTCGATGACCGTGCCGGAGCGCCGGTCAGCGGTCAGCATCATCATTGCCGTCACGTCGGACACGCGCGCCGCCTGCTGCATGTTGTGGGTGACAATGACAATCGTGTACTCCGACACGACCTTCCGCATCAGATCCTCGATGCGCAGCGTGCTGATGGGGTCCAGGGCCGAGGCCGGTTCGTCCATCAGGATCACTTCGGGCTTGACGGCAATGACCCGCGCCAGGCAGAGCCGCTGTTGCTCGCCAAGCGAAAGCCCCAGCGCATCTCGCCGGAGCTTGTCCTTGACTTCATCCCAGACATCCGCCGCACGCAGGCTCGCCTCCACGATGTCATTCAGGTGGCCGTTGCGATCCAGGCCGAGTACGCGCGGGCCGAAGGCGACATTGTCATAGACCGACTGTGGGAAGGGATTGGGCCGCTGGAACACCATGCCTACGCGGCGGCGCAAGTCCACCACATCGGTGCCAGGCGCATAGATGTCCTGTGCGTCGAGCCAGACCTGCCCTTCCACGCGCGTGCCGCGGATGGTGTCGTTCATCCGGTTGAGGCAGCGGAGAAAAGTGGACTTGCCGCAGCCCGACGGCCCGATCAGCGCGGTGATCTTGTGCTCCGGGATAGCCAGGTGCAGGTCGGTCAGCGCCCGCTTCTCGCCATAGTAGAAGTTCAAGCCCTCGACCCGAATCTTGGCCTGCTCGATGTCGCTCATCCGAATCTTCCCGTGATGTAATCTTCAGTGCGCTTGTCGCGCGGAGTGGTGAACAGCCTGCGGCCGGACTGATACTCCACCAGCTCGCCCATCAAGAAGAACGCAGCATGATCGGCCACGCGCGCCGCCTGCTGGACGCTGTGCGGCACGATGATGATCGTATAGTGCTGCTTCAGTTCGTACAGCGACTCCTCCACCTTGCCGGTCGAGATGGGGTCGAGGCCCGAGGTCGGCTCGTCGAGCAGCAGCACCTCAGGTTCCAGCGCGAGGCTGCGTGCAATGCACAGCCGCTGCTGCTGGCCGCCCGACAGCGAGGTGGAAGGCTGATCCAGGCGATCTTTCACCTCATCCCACAAGGCAGCCTGCGTCAGGCAGCGCACCACAATCTCTTCGCTGCGCGCATGGTCGCGAATCCCTGCCAGCCGCGGCCCGTACAGGATGTTCTCGCGAATTGTGCCCGGCAGCGGCAGCGGCAGCGCAAACACCATGCCAACCCGCCGGCGCAGCTCCGGCACGGAGATGCCGGTGCCGTAGATGTTCTGGCCGTCGAGCAGAATCTGGCCGGACATGCGCGTGTTGTCCAACAGGTCGTTCAGCCGGTTGACCAGCCGCAGCAGCGTGGACTTGCCGCTGCCCGCCGGACCCAGAAAGACAGTCACGGCATGGGCCGGCACGTCCAGCGTGACGCTGTTCAGGACTTGGGCGCCCTCGTAAAAATACGAAACCTGATCGAAGTGAACCTTGGTATCAGCCATTCCGCCTGCTTCCTCTGGCATATTGTACCATAATCGCGCGGCACGCCGCGGCTACCACTGCCGTTTGCGCCGGTAGTAGCTCCGAATGAGCGTCGCCACCAGGTTCAACGACAGCACCAGGATCAGCAACACCAACGCGGTGCCGTATTGGACTTCGACAGGCATGCCCGGCACCTGGGTGCTGATGACGTACAGGTGATACGGCAGGGCCATCGTCTGGTCCAGGGGCGACTGAGGCAGGCGCGGCAGATAGAACGCTGCGACCGTGAACAGGATGGGCGCAGTCTCGCCTGCGGCGCGCAGCAGCCCCAGGATGACGCCGGTGATGATGCCCGGCAGCGCCTGCGGCAACACGATATTGCGGATGCCCTGCCAGCGCGTGCCGCCCAGGCTGGCGCTGACCGTGCGGAACTCCACCGGTACGGCGCGCAGCGCCTCCTCTGCCGTGCTGATGATGACAGGCAGCGTCATAATCGCCAGGGTCAGCGCGCCGGCGACGATGGACGTGCCGAATTGCAGGAACAAGACGAACATGCCCAGCCCGAACAGGCCATAGACCACCGAAGGAATGCCGGCCAGGTTGACAATCGCGAGACGGATGGCGCGTGTCAGCCAGTTATCGCGTGCATACTCCGCCAGGTAGATTGCACCGCCGACACCGATGGGGATGGCGACGATGGCTGTGCCGAGTGTCAGAAGCAGCGTGCCGACGATGGCGGGGAAGATGCCGCCCGCCTTCATGCCATCACGGGGCATGGCAGTCAGGAACTCCCAGTTCAGCGCACCGATGCCCCGCACGACAATAGCCGCCACGACGAAGAGGATGGGTACGACGACGGTCAGCGAAGCCAGCACCAGCAGCGCAAACCCGGCCCGCTGAATCAGATAGCGGCGGGCCGTGTTGGCATTCGCCGGCCTGAAGGTAGCAGTTTGGAACACGAGGGAACGGCCGGCCATCAGCGCAGACCTCCCCGCCGCCGTTTCTGGAAGATGGCGGACGCCGCAGCCAGGTTAATCAGGAACGTAATGACGAACAGGGCAATGCCGACGCCGAAGAGCGCGTGGTAGTGTGTGCTGCCGCGCGCCACCTCGCCCATCTCCGCCGCAATCGTGGCTGTCATCGTGCGCACGGGGCGAATGAGCGAGTCCAGCGTCACCGGCATACGGGCCGCGTTGCCGGTGACCATCATCACCGCCATCGTCTCACCGATGGCGCGACCCATGCCGAGCATGACGGCCGTCAGGATGCCCGAACGCGCGGCCGGCACGACGACCCGCCAGATGGTCTGCCATTGCGTTGCGCCCATCGCCAGGCTCGCATCACGGTAGCTCTTCGGCACCGCATCCAGCGCATCCTCCGCCACGCTGATGACCGTGGGCAGCGCCATGTAGGCGAGCAGCAGCGCGCCGGTGAAGGCGGTCAGTCCGGTCGGCGCACCCAGCACCTCACGGATCAGCGGTGCGACGAGCGTCATGCCGAAGAAGCCGAGCACCACCGAGGGAATGCCGGCCAGCACCTCAATCATAGGCTTGAGGACTTCTCGGGCCCAGGGCGGCGCGACCTCGCGCACAAACACTGCGGTCGCCACGCCGAGCGGCAGGGCAATCACGATGGCGGTGAACGTGACAAGGAGAGATCCAAGGACCAGCGGCAGCGTGCCGAATTTATCGAAGGTGGGATACCATGCCGTGCTCAGCAGATTATCCAGCGGCACCGTCAGGAAAAAAGGAACGCCCTCCCGCAGCAGGAACAGGAAGATCAGCAGCACGAAGCCGATGGTGGAAAGCCCGGCAATCCGGACGAGGGCTTCTACCGTGAACTCGCTCCAGCGACGCGTGACATGGGTGGCTGATGGTTGGCCGGCGGTCAATGTCGTGCTCCTATTTCTGCAATGGGACAAAGCCCAGGGTCACAACCGTGACCTGTCCCTCGTTCAGAATGTAATCCAGGTAGGCTTTTAGCTGGCCTTGCGGCTCGCCTGCGGTATACATATAGAGCGGTCGGGCAACGGGGTAAGTGCCGCTGTTGACCGTCTCCACCGAAGGCAGCACATAGGGCCCGGCGGCATCGCGCGCAACCGCCAGCATCTTCTGGTCTGGCGTGACGTAGCCGAGTCCGTCGTAGCCGATGGCATTCGGATTCTGGCGTATCTCCGCGCTGATGCCCTCCGATGACGGCATCAGCAGCGTATCCGGGGAAAAGAGCAGGTCGCTTTCCTCGCCGAGCCGGATGACGTTCTCCAGGAAATAGACATAGGTGCCGGAGTTGGACTCGCGCGAGAGCAGCACGATGGGTCGATCCTCGCCGCCCACCTCGCGCCAGTTGGTGATCTTGCCGATGTAGATGTCGGAGAGCTGCTGCAGGGTGAGCTGCTGGACGGGATTCGCGGGGTTGACGACTACGGCGATGGCATCCTGCGCAACCACATGCTCTACAGGGTTGATGCCGTTGGCTTCCGCCTCGGCGCGCTCCTCCGCTTTCATCCCGCGCGAGGCGTTTGCCAGGTCGGCAGTGCCGTTGATGATGGCAGCAATGCCCGTTCCGGAGCCGCCCCCCGTCACCGAGATGCGCACCTCCGGGTAAAGCCCCATGTACTCTTCGGCCCACGCCAACGCCAGGTTCACCAGCGTGTCCGAGCCCTTGTTCTGGATAGCGGAAACGGCCCCGGGTTGGGGTCCTCCGGTTACCTGACGGCTGCCACAGCCCGCAGCCATAAACAGCAAAAGACCGGCCACAAGCAGGCCGGCCCCATAGACGTGACGTGACATGCGTCCTCCGGCGGTCGTCATTCGAACGACACATTGTGCACAGTATAACGGACGCCGGGTTAAGACTCAGTTATGCCTGCGTTAAGAACACTTCACAAAATGGTTAAGAGACCATAACAAAACGGGGCATCATAGAACTATGCGGAGAACGCCTCTACTGGTCCCAACCGAACTCGCTGTAGGTCAGCCCGGCCTGCCAGCAAGCCAGTGCGTGCCGGATGTAAGGGATGACGTTCTCCGGCAGGGCAGTCAGCGCACACCAGCGCAGATCGTCGCATTTGTCCGGTTCGCCGTTGACGATTCCCCCAGCCCACGAACGCACGTGACAGAAGAAGTCCACGCGCTCGTCGTCCGAGCGCCGGTGCATCACATGGACAACGGCCAGGTCCCCAGGAGTCAGGCTGACGCCCAGTTCCTCGGCTGCCTCACGTATTGCGCTCGCGGTGACCGTCTCGCCGGCCTCGACGTGGCCCGCGGGCACGCTGTACTCTCCGTCGTGCCAACCCGTGTGGTAGCGACGCGAGAGCAGCACCTTATCGTCCATTTGGAAGAACAGGTGAACCGCCACGGGAAAACGCTGGCGCACTGGGCGGCTTTCTCCCTGCACTCCCTACTCCTCCAGCCGCCGCCGCAGGTCGTCATATTGCTCCGGCGTAACCTCCCCGGCAGCCAGCCGGCGGCGGAGCGTCTCCAACGGCGGCTCGGCAGTCGGGCGCAGCGATGGCGTCGCGCGTCCGGACTGGAAGAGTCGGATGACGAGGAAGGCCAACAGCATGAACAGCGCCACCAGCGCGGCGATAATCAGCATGACGATGAGCACTTCAAGAAACCCCAGGCGCATCACGTTTACCCTCCTCTTGAGAACTAATGTCGTATCGTCAGCCGCCCGCAGCCCTGCCGACCTCTGCGCCCCAGGCCTGCGCGCGAGCCAACTCGCCTTCGGCCAGGGGCCCTTCCCGGTCTACCACGAAGAACCCATCCGGCTTGCCGGCCAGTTGACCGCCTAACTTGCGAAGTCTGCCCGCCAGCAAGGGGGCAGCCCAGCGCGCGAAAAAGACCCAGCGAGGCAGGTGCATGCGGGTGTCGAAGGCGGCGACCCGCTTGCCCGCGAGGGCCTGCGCGGGCAGGCCGTCCAGCCAGGCCCGCACGGGCGGCAGCGCGTTGAACCCGACCGTGGGCGAACCGAGGACCAGCAGGTCGATTCCCTGCAGGTCAGCGGCAGTCGCCTGCTTGACGTGCAGCATGCGCGCTGCCCCGCCCAGACCAGTGGCTATGGCCTGCGCGACCTTTTCGGTATTTCCGTACGTGGAATCGTAGAGGACGAGTGCTTTCATACGTGCTCCGAGGCGCCGGGGGGAATGGAGTGATGTGGCGAATGGCATCAACGCGGCTCCGGCACACACGAAGTCAGTATAGCATGATCGCCGGGAGGAAACAAAGAAGTTGATACGGCCCTTAATGGAGTGTCTGGCCTGTTGCAACAGGCCAGACACTCCAGTAAGAGCTCACCCGCGGCGTTCAGCTGCCTCTTGGGCGACCGGGGCCAGCTCACGGCGAGGGGTAACCCGGAAGAAGCGACCCGGATGGCAGCGCATGAGGCCCACATACAGCACACCCGCCAGGGCCATCGCAGCCGCCACGCCCGCTGCGGCCAGCGCCATGCCCGCAGGCCCGACCTG
>DAOUGK010000186.1:0-7255 GCA_034429055.1 Anaerolineae bacterium
CTGTGCATCCGCTACCTGCTGGCCTACCTGCGGCAGGGCAAGCGGTATGTTTTTGCGGCCTACTGCGTCGTAGTTGGGGTTGCGGCCCTGCTGCTTGCGGCGGTGCGAAGAGTTGTAGGGGCGAGGTGACCTCGCCCCTGCAAAGCGAGGCTGATAGGTCCTCTGAAGGCTCTCATATGCGCCGCCTTAGCCTGCTGATCCTGCTTCTTCTCCTGCTCTCCCTCGCGTCCTGTACGGCGCAGAGTGTAGCCACACCCGCGCCCGCGGCACTGCGGATTGCCGGCTCCACGACCATGGCCACGGCGCTGAGCGAGCTGGCCGCCGCGTACCAGGCGCGCCAGCCGCACGTGCGGGTGGATGTGCGCGGGGGTGGAACGAGTGCGGGCGTGACCGAGCTGCGCCGCGGGGCGGTGGATCTCGCAGCCGTGGCCTGGCTGGCCCCGGACGCAGCCGCGCCGGACGGCCTCAATGCCGTGCCGGTGGGTCGTGACGCCGTGGCAGTCATCGTTCATCCCGAAAATCCTGTTGCCGGCCTGACCATCCTGCAACTGCGCGCACTCTATCGCGGGGAGACGCTCGACTGGACCGCGCTCGGCGGCGAAGGCGGCGAGCCGCTGCTGGTGAGCCGGGAGGATGGCTCCGGCACGCGGGCCGCCTTCGAGGCGCTGGTGATGGGCGGCGACCGCGTGACCCTGAACGCCATCGTGATGCCCAACACGTCGGCGGTGGTCGATTATGTTGCTCGCCACCGGACGGCAATCGGCTACGTCAGCGCCGCCGCACTGACCGAGGGTGTCCGCGCTGTGCCGTTCGAGGGGGTCATGCCCGCAGCGACCAGCGAAGCCTATCACCTGCTGCGCACGCTCTACCTCTACATGCCCGCCCGCCCCTCCCGTGAGGCCCGCGCGTTCGTTGAGTTCGTGCTCGGCCCCGCCGGTCAAGCGATCATCGCCCGTCACCACGCGCCCATCCGCTGAAAATCGGATACCGCCCAGTAGAGCGCAGGCGTCCTTCGACTACGCTGCGTTGCACGCTGCCCCGCTCAGGATGCCCGTCGGGTCGCAAAAGTCCTTACGCCGAATTTGCATTCTGCTGGAAGCCTCGTATAATACTTAACCAGCTAATCTTATACAGGTGAAGTAATGATAATCGAAGAGCAACCGAGACTCGGCCGGCTGCTGGCGCACGTGTGCCGCCTGCATCACACACGTGCCGATCAGCTCATGGAACAGATCGGCCTGTACCGGGGGCAGGCCTTTCTGCTGATGAATCTCTCGGAACAAGACAACATGACCCATTCGGAGATTGCCGAACGACTGAAAATCTCTCCCGCAGCCGCAACCAAGGTTATCAAGCGCATGGAGCAGGCCGGCTACGTGGAGCGACGGACAGATGCGAGCGACGAGCGCGTCTCGCGCGTGTATCTGTGTGACAAGGGGAGGGCTCTCATCGCCCAAATCCATGAGACGTTCGGGGAGCTGGAGCGCGTGCTGATCGAGGGGCTCACCGAGGCCGAGATTCAGCAAATGCGGACCACCCTCACCCGAATGCAGGCGAATCTTGAGCAGAACCGCGCCATCGAACCAGGCGCCGTCCCAGAACCTGAAGCCGAGTCTCTGGTTAAGGAGCAAATGTGATTAAAAAACTCGCTCCCTTCATCGGCCAATACCGGAAATACGTCATCCTGACGCCCATCTTCATCCTGCTCGACGTGCTGGCCGAGTTGAGCATGCCGTTGCTCATGTCGCGCATCGTCGATATCGGCATCGTCAATCAGGATGTCAACTTCATTGTCCGGATTGGCATCTACATGGTGCTGCTGGCCCTGGCAGGCATCGTGTCAGGCACTATCTTCATGCGGCTGTCCATTGTCGGCAGCATGGGCTTTGGCGCCAACCTGCGCGATGCGCTGTTCGCCAAAGTCCAGGAGTTCTCGTTCACCAACATCGACCGCTTCAGCACCGCCTCCCTGGTGACGCGGCTGACCAACGACGTGAACAACCTGCAAATGACGTTTATGATGGCGCTGCGCATGTTGTTCCGCTCCCCGCTGATGCTCATCATCGCCTTTATCCTGGCTTTCAACATCAACAAGGAACTCTCCGTCGTGCTGGGGGTGGCGCTGCCGATTCTGGCCGTGGGCGTTGCGCTGATTCTGCGGACGGCCATCCGCCGCTTCTCCATCGTGCAGGAACGCATCGACGCCATCAACAGCACGCTGCAGGAGAACCTCATCGGCCAGCGGGTCGTCAAGGCATTTGTCCGCGCCGACTACGAGACCAATGAGTTCCAGAAGGACAACGACGCGCTCACCAGGGCGTTCATCAACGCGGTCAGCATCGCCATCCTCAACTTCCCGCTGATGATGCTGGTCATGAACGGCGCGACGCTGGTGATTCTCTGGCAGGGCGGGCACATGGTCTTCGGCGGCACGCTTGGCGCCGGCCAACTGATCAGCTTCATCAGCTATGTCACGCAGATCCTGTTCAGTATCATGATGGTGTCCTTCGTCTTCGTGATGTCTGCCCGCGCCAAGGCCAGCGGCGAGCGCGTGCTGGAAGTCCTGGAAACGACGGTGGACATCAAAGACGCTGAGGACCTGCCGGCTGAGACGCGGCGGCCGCACGTCACCCGCGGCAAGGTCGAGTTCCGCGACGTGGACTTCAAGTACAGCCGCACCGACACCGGCGAAGACGTCCTGAAAGACATCACTTTCACCGTCCAGCCCGGCGAGGTGGTCGGCGTCATCGGCGGGACCGGCACAGGCAAGTCCACGCTGGTCAACCTCATCCCCCGGCTGTACGACGTGACCGAGGGCGCGGTCCTCGTGGATGACATCGACGTGCGCGACTACGCCCTGGAGGACCTGCGTGCGGGCATTGGCGTCGTGCTGCAGCAGAACACGCTCTTCTCCGGCACCATCCGCGAGAACCTCATGTGGGGGCGGACAGATGCCACGCAGGAGGAGATCGAGACTGCGGCGCGCGATGCGCAGGCGCACGACTTCATCATGTCCTTCCCTGCCGGCTATGACACCGAACTGGGACAGGGCGGCGTGAACCTGTCCGGCGGGCAGAAGCAGCGCCTCACCATCGCCCGCGCTATGGTCAAAAACCCCAGGATTCTGATCCTGGATGACAGCACCAGCGCGGTGGATTCCGCCACCGAAGCGCACATCCGGGAGTCTTTCTATCGCAACCTGGCCCAAACGACAGTCTTCATCATCGCACAGCGGCTCAGCTCCGTACGGGATGCGGACAAGATTATCGTGCTCGATGACGGCAAGATTGTAGGCATGGGCGACCATCGCACGCTGCTGGCGACGAACGCCGTCTATCAGGAAATCCACCAATCGCAGCAGGAAGGGGTGCTGGCGCAATGACAGTCGCACGCAACACCGATACTCGCAGACCGCCGGCGCCCGCGGGCCAGGGTCGTCCAGGGCAGGGTGGTCCCGGTCACGGCCCCGGCCCCTTCCGCGGCGGCTTCCAGAAGCCCAAGGACGCGCGCAAGGTCATCCTGCGCCTCCTGGGCTACCTCAAGCGGCGCAGCTTGCTCATCCTGGTCGTGCTGGTCCTGATGTTGGTCAGCACAGTCAGCGGCCTGGCGGGCAACTACTTCCTGAAGCCGCTCATCAACGACTACATCCTGCCGGGCAACTTCTCCGGCCTGTTCGGCGCGCTGGCAATCCTGGGCGGGATCTACCTGGTCGGAACCATCGCGGCCTACGGCCAGCAGCGCATCATGATCCAAGTGGCCCAGCGCACGACGAACACCATGCGCCGCGACCTGTTCGCCAAGATGCAGAGCCTGCCGCTGCGCTACTTCGACGGCCACACCCACGGCGAGCTGATGAGCCGCTACACCAACGACGTCGACACCCTGCAGATGGCGCTGGAGCAGAGCCTCGTGCAGCTTGTCTCCAGCGCCGTGACCTTTGTCGGCGCGGCGATCATGATGATCATCCTCAGCCCCATCCTTTCGCTCGTGACCGGCGGGGTCATCATCGTCATGGTCATCGTCATGCGCGTCCTGACCGACCGCAGCCGCAAGAACTTTCTGGCGCAGCAGCGCAACCTGGGCGTCGTCAACGGCTACATCGAGGAAATGGTGGAGGGGCTGAAGGTCATCAAGGTCTTCAACCACGAACGCCCGGCCATCGCAGGCTTCAAGGAGCGGAACGAGACCTACCGTGTGGCCGCCACCGACGCCAACTTCTACGCATCCGTCATGTTCCCGGTCATGGGCAATCTTAACAACATCGCCTATGCTGCGACCGCGATGGTGGGCGGGTTGCTGTCCGTCTGGGGCCGCTTCGATATCGGTTCGCTGGCCGCCTTCCTCCAGTATTCACGGCAAGTCGGCTTCCCAATACAGCAAATCGCCAACCAGTTCAACGCAGTCATGTCCGCTTTGGCAGGGGCGGAACGGGTCTTCGAGGTGATGGATGAGAGACCCGAAATAGATGAAGGCCAAGTGGTACTGGTCGGAACCACCAAGCTCGCGGACGGCAGCTTCGAGGTCAACCGCAACGGCGACCGCCCCACGCACTGGGCGTGGCAGGTGCCGCAGGCCGATGGCTCGGTGCAGTACGTCGAGCTGCGGGGGGACGTGCGCTTCCACAACGTCACGTTCGGCTATGAGCCGGGCCAGGTCGTGCTGCGCAACGTCTCGCTGTACGCCAAGCCCGGCCAGAAGATTGCCTTCGTGGGTTCCACGGGCGCGGGCAAGACGACCATCACGAACCTGATCAACCGCTTCTACGAAATCCAGGAAGGCAGCATCACGTTCGACGGCATCGACATCCGGCAGATTCGCAAGGACTGCCTGCGCGATTCCATCGGCATCGTGCTGCAGGATACGCACCTGTTCACCGGCACAGTGATGGACAACATCCGTTATGGCCGGCTGAACGCCACCGACGAGGAGTGCATCCAGGCCGCCAAGAGCGCCAATGCCCACTCGTTCATCCGGCGTCTGCCGCAGGGGTATCAGACGGTCATCACGGGCGACGGCGCAAACCTCTCGCAGGGCCAGCGCCAGCTCCTCGCCATCGCGCGCACGGCGGTCTCCGACCCGCCGGTGATGATTCTGGACGAGGCGACCAGCTCCATCGACACGCGCACGGAGCGGCATATCGAGCTGGGCATGGATACCCTGATGAAGGATCGCACGGTGTTCGTCATCGCACACCGGCTCTCGACCGTTCGCAACGCCAACGCCATCATCGTGATCGAGGGCGGCGAGATCATCGAGCGCGGCGATCATGACGACCTGCTGACGCAGCGCGGCCGCTACTACCAGTTGTACACGGGGCAGTTCGAGCTGAACTAACGGTAAAATCGGGCGGCGGGGCTTCAGCCGGTCTGGCAGTCTGTGCACGTCCACAACCAACCGGCTGAAGCCTCGCCTCCATTAGTTGGTAGTTCGTCATTCCTAATTCATCATTCATCATTAACTTGCATTCTCACGCGCCCTATGGTAAACTCGGCTCATTGTTAGCCTTCAGGCACCGTGACTTCGAGGAAGTGGGGACAACCCCACTTTCTTTGTTATTCGGGGCCAGCAATGCAGGATGCAGCAATAGGAGTGGTTTACGGGATGAGAAACGAGCTCATCATGGCTATCAACCAGATCTGCGCCGAGAAGGACTTGCCGCGCGATGTGATTCTGGGAGCCATCGAGGAAGCCCTGGTTCATGCCTACCGGCGGAACTACGCGAACAACAATGCGGTCGTGCAGGTCCAGATTGACCCGTTGACCGGGGATCTGCGCGTCTTCTGCGAAAAGACCGTGGTGGAGGATGTGCAGGACCCCAGCGTGGAAATCGGGCTGAAGGAAGCGCGCAAGCTCGATTCGCAGACTGAGCTTGGCGGCACGGTCCTGGACCCGCGCGAACCGGGCGACTTTGGCCGCATCGCCGCGCAGACTGCCAAACAAGTCATCCTGCAGCGTATCCACGAGGCCGAGCGCGACGCGCTCTACGACCATTTCCACCAGCGCGAAGGCGAGCTGATTACCGGCGCAGTGCAGGCGATCGACTACCGCACCAACCAGGTGACGATCACGCTGGGCAAGAAAGCCGAAGGCATCCTGGCTGCCGAAGACCAACTGCCCAACGACCGGTATCGCATCGGCCAGAACGTGCGCACCCTGCTGGCAGAGGTCAACAAGGGCACGCGCGGCCCGCAGATTCGCCTGTCACGCACGCACCGCAACATGCTGCGCCGCCTGCTCGAACGCGAGATTCCGGAAATCTACAGCGGAACCGTCGAAATCAAGAGCATCGCGCGCGAGCCGGGCCAGCGCTCCAAAGTGGCGGTGGCCGCCAGCCAGCCGGGCGTGGACCCGGTCGGCTCGTGCGTCGGCCTGCGCGGCACGCGCATCCAGAACATCGTCGACGAGTTGATGGGCGAGAAGATCGACGTGGTCGAATGGTCGAACGACGTCCGCCAGTTCATCAGCAACGCGCTCAGCCCCGCACGGCCCAGCGACACCATCCTGCTGGAAGACGGCGACGTGCGCACCGCAATCGTGGTCGTCCCCGACCGGCAGCTCTCGCTGGCCATCGGCAAAGAAGGCCAGAATGCGCGGCTGGCCGCGAAACTGACCGGCTGGCGCATCGACATCAAGAGCGAAACGGAAGCCGCCACCGAAGGGCTGGCCGAAATCAAGCGGCAGCAGCTTCAGGTGATGAAGCAGCGGTCGCTGGAACAGAAGGCCGCCGCGCTGCCCGGCACCGACGATCTGCTGAGCCGCGCCGAATGGCTGCTGCGCGAGCGCGACAAGACCGCAGTCACGCTGGAGCAGGCCGCCAAGATGCTGGCCGATGCCGAAGCCCTAAAGGATGACACCGAAATCACCGAGCTGCCGCTCGAAGTTGCAGCAGAGGCTGCCGCGCCGGTCAGCACCGCAGAAGTTGCGGGCGAGCCGGAGATTGCGGTAAGCGCAGAGGCCGCCGAACCGGTGGCCGCGGCGTCCGAAACAACTGAAGCGCCGGTGCAGGCGATGGAAGAGCTCGCCGAAGGCGACTACCTGCCTGAATACGAGGCGGGCGACTTCGAAGAGGGCGAAGAAGAGGAAGGCTCTGAGAGCGCCAAGAAGCCGGCCAAGCGCAGCAAGAAGACGGCCAAGAAGCGCGAGCTTGTGTTCGATGAGAACATCGGCGCCGTGGTGTCCATCAAGAAGCGCAAGCCGACGCGTGGCGGCGGTTGGGGCGATTTCGAGGACTATTGAGTTGAAAGCGAAGGGTCCC
>DAOUGK010000187.1:0-21314 GCA_034429055.1 Anaerolineae bacterium
CTGCCGGCGCGCCGGATGATGCAGGCGCCTCCCCCAACATCGAGCAGCGAATGACCACCCGGCGGCCCAGCACCTCTTCCCAGGCCGCCTCGATGTGCTGGCGGTTCTCCATCTGGTCCGCGATATCGCGCGAGAAGGCCTGGCTGAACAGCATAACGAGCGTCTGCCCGGCATACTCCATCTCGCGGACCGCACGCAGGGCCGCCTGCAGCTTGACGCCGCCCCTCTTGCCCGCCGTAACCAGGAACTTCTCCCAGTTGGCCTGCGACACGCCGCCCGCTTCGTCGTCGCCGGGCGCGCGGCTCGACCGGGCCTGCGCGGCAGCCGGCCGCGCTTCAGCCGGGCTGGCGGGCCGCGCCGAGCGGGCGGGTTCCGTGCGGGGAGTCTCTGCCGGTCGGGACGGTTCGGGCCGCACGGCGGGCGTGGTTGCCGGGGCCGCCGCAACAGGGGCCGGCGCGGTCGTGCGGGGTGCAGCCTGGACCGGCACAGCTTCTGCGGGCGTGCCCGCGCACGCGAGCGCCGCACGCAGGAACGCGACCTCGATGGGCAGTTGCGGCACGCCGGGCACCTGGTCGCGCAGCGCGCCGCGCGCATCGGTAAACTCCCTGACCGCGGCCAGCAGCGCGGCGGGCGTGAGCTGGCCGGCCTGCCGGGTCATCTGGCTGACGACATCCTGCGGCAGGTCCAGCAGCTCAGGTGCGCGCACGACCCGTGCGAAGAGCACCCCGCGCAGATAGGCGACGATCTGGTCGACGAGCTGGCCCAGCTCGACGCCCTCAGCAACGAGCTCATTGAGCAGCTTCAGCCCGCCGGCGGTGTCCTGGCTGATGCAGGCATCCACCAGCTTGCCGATGGATTGGGCATTCACCAACCCCAGCACCGCCTCGACCCGCTGAAGCGTCAGCACGTCGTCGCCGTACGCGAGCATCTGATCCAGCAGGCTGACGGCATCACGCATGGAGCCGGTGGATCGCCGCGCGATGGCGACGAGCGCATCCTGGTCCGCGCGGCTGCCTTCGGCTTTGAGCACTTCCGCCAGGTGCTCTACGATCTCCGCGGTGGGGATGCGCCGGAAGTCGAACCGCTGGCAGCGCGACCGCACCGTCTCAGGCACGCGATCCGGCTCGGTGGTTGCCAGCACGAAGACGGCATGGGGCGGCGGCTCTTCGAGCGTCTTGAGGAGGGCGTTGAACGCCTCCTTGGTCAGCATGTGGACTTCGTCGATGATGTAAATCTTGTAGCGCGCCTCGTTCGGGCTGAACCCGATCTTTTCGCGCAGGTCGCGTATCTCGTCGATGCCGCGGTTCGATGCCGCATCGATCTCGATCAGGTCGAGCTGGCGGCCCTCCTGAATCGCAGTGCAGATGCGGCAGACGTTGCAGGGCCGGGCAGCGGGATCCGGGTCCAGGCAGTTGATGGCCTTCGCCAGGATGCGGGCGGTGCTGGTCTTGCCCGTGCCGCGCGGGCCGGTAAAGAGATAGGCGTGGGTCATCCGCCCGTCGCGCAGCGCGTTGCGGAGGGTCGCGGTGACATGCTCCTGTCCCACGACCGTCTCGAACGTCTGAGAGCGCCATTTGCGATATAGCGCCTGTGCCATCCGGCCGCCTCCACGTGCATAATCGAACTGTTATTCTAGCATAGAAACCCGTTTTCTGCCAGCAGTGCAGTTTCCGCACAGGAATTCCAAATGTAGGCGACAAAGCATCCTGAGCGGAGGCCCGGAGGGCCGTAGTCGAAGGATGTAAGCCGGGCCGGCGTTCTTCGACTGCGCTGCGCTCCGCTCAGAATGCCGGCACTCTGTCGTACATCTGGAATTCCTGGTTTCCGCATGGAAGCAGAGCCAAAGCATCCTGAGCGGAGCGAGCGGGAGCGCAGTCGAAGGGTGCGCCACGCGCGGCTGCCGCCTTTTCAAATGCACCCCATCCTTCGACTGGCTGCACCTTGTCTGCGGTGTCGAGCCGTTCACCCGCTCAGGATGCCCGCGCTGGTTGACAGGCGTCATTCCGTCAGCAGTTCCGCCAGCAGGATGTCCATGGCCTCCCGATCGCCGAGCTTGCCGGTCTTGATCGCCTCATCCGCGGCCAGGATGCGCTCCAGCGCGCGCACGAGACGGACGATGGTGTGGCGGTTCGCCTGGTTTACGAAGCGCGGGACCATCCACTCACCCAGGTTCAGCGTGCGGGCAATCTCCGGCGGCTTCGCACCTTGTGCTTGCAGGGTCTTGACCTGGATGAGCAGGCGGTACTGCCGCGCGATCATCGCCATCAGGCGCAGCGGCGGCTCGCCGTCGAGGTCGAGCGCGTGCTGCATCAGCCGGCCTGCCGCGGGTGCATCGCCCAGGCCCAGCGCGTCCACCAGTTCGAAGACGCTGGCGGCACGGGTAGCTGCGACGAGCCGGCGGACGTCCTCGCGCGTGACCGTGCGGCCGCCTGCATAGTCGGCCAGCTTAGTGAGCTCCTGGTCGAGCTGGCGCAGCTCGTCGCCGACGAACTCGGCCAGGTCGTTGGCGGCCGCGGCATCGAGCTTGACCTGATGCAGCCGCGCGCGGCCGCGAATCCAGTCGGGCAGGTCGTTCTTGCGCGGCTTCTCGCAGAGCACGATGCGCGCGTGGCCGCTGCGTGCGAGCTCCTGCAGGCGGCGCAACCCGGGCCCGCTGCCCGTGTCTTCTTCGACCAGCACCAGCTCCGTGCTCTCCGGCACCTTGTCAAGATAAGCCAGGAAGGCCTTGGCTTGGCCCTTGAGCGTCTCCGGCGAGGCTGCGTGTTCCGTCTCGGAACGCTCCTCGACTTCCTCACCCACACCCGCTTCTGAGGCCTTTACCCTGCCGCGCGGCGGCCCGGCCAGCCGCGCCAGCAGCCCTTCCACGATGACCAGGCGGCGCTCGGCCAGGAACGGGAGCGTGTCGCACGCGTTCTGCAGCTCGGCCGGCGTCAGCGTCCGGCCTTCCAGCCGCGTCGTGTTCAGGTCGGCCAGCTCCGGGTCGGCTGCGATGCGCGCGCTGATCTCTGCGCGCGTCTCCGCACGCAGCAGCTCTGCCGGCCCGTGAATCAGGGTAATCATCGGTGCATCCGCAGGTTGCCGGCTGCCGCGCTCATGCGTGCGCGATGGAGACCCGGTGGCGCACCACCGGCCCGCCTGCCAGCTTCGTCACGCCCGCCAGGCTGGCTCCGGCCAGTTCAGGGGAGGTGGTCAGGTTCTCTTGCGCCCAACGACCGGCGGGCGTGGCAACCAGCAGGGCCAGGGTAGCTGCCAGGACCGCGCTGGGCAGGCGGTCGGCCAGCGTGCGGCTCCGGCCGCTGGTGGCGACAAACGCGGCCAGCCCGCTCAACACGCCTGCGGTGACCAGGTTCGTGCCGCAGTTCGGATGCACGGCGAGCTTGCTCTCGCCGGCCTGCAACCGGGCCAGCGCCTCCTCGACCGCGGATGCCAGCGTCGCGGTCTCAACATCGCCTACGACGATAAAGCCTTGCAGGTCGCTGCGCGCGAAGAGCTGTGCGCCCGGCAGCCGCCGGCTCAACAGTGTGATGGTCGCATGTTCCAACCCGTGATGTTGGCGGATGCGAAACAGCGGTGAATCAAAAGCCATGTGATACCCCGGATGAAACAGCCTCAGGCCAGGTCGGGGATGCCGTCAAAGGCGTTCAGCGGCGCGGCACAGATGCCCACCAGACCCGGCCCGGTATGCGCGCCGAGCACCGGCGCGATGTCGCCCACGGGCAGCAGGTGGGCATCGAAGCGTTGCGTGACGAGCGCGATAAGCTGCTGCGCGCCTGCAGGGTTGTGGGCGTGCATGACCTGAACCCGCAGCCTTTCCGTCGTGCCGAAGCGTTCGGCCACAATCTCGGCCAGCTTCTGCACTGCCCGTTTGAGCGAGCGCTCGCGGCCGTGCATGGCGTATTTGCCGTACGCTTTCTCCACGCCGATGACCGGCTTCAGGTCAAGAATCTGGCCGAGCAACGCCTGGATGTGGCTGATGCGGCCTCCGTGCTCCAGGTAGCGCAGGGTCTCCAGCGTGTAGAAGGTCTCGGTGGCCTGCTTGATGCGCTCCAGCGCGGGGAGGATGCGGTCGAGCGGCCAGCCGGCCTGGATCATGCGGCCCGCGGCCTCCACCTGCCAGCCCTCTGCGGCCGAGAGCGTCAGCGTGTCCACAAAGGTCACGTTGGCCTCCGGCACTTCCTGTGCGCCCAGCCGCGCGGCGTTGATGGTGCCGCTCAGGCCGGATGAGATGTGAATGGACAGCACATCGCGGTCGCCTGTGGCTGCCAGCCGCCGGTAGGCCGCCGCAAAGTCGCCGGGCGCGGGCTGGGACGTGCTGGGGAAGGAGCGCGTGGCCGCAAGCAGCTTGTAGAACTCCGCCGGCTGGATGTCGATCCCGCTGCGGTAGGTGCGGCCCTCGAGGGTAAAGACCAACGGCACGGCATGGATGGTCAGGCCCTTGCGTTGGGCCGCTACCAGGTCGGCTCCGGCATCGGTTAGAATGTGCATTCCAGATTTCCTCGCGTTCTAGCGCTGCACCAGCTTCGCCACAGTGACCCCTTCGCCGCCCTCGTTGTTTTCGCCCGCGCGGAATTCGCTGACGAGCGGGTGGCTGCGCAGTTCCTCGCGCACGGCCTGACGCAGCGCGCCCGTGCCCTTGCCGTGGATGATGCGCACGAAGGGCAGACCCGCCAGATAGGCCGTATCGAGGTAGCGGTCGAGCTCGCCGAGCATGTCATCGACGGTCAGGCCCCGCAGGTCCAGCTCCATGCCGGGGCTGGGCGGCCGCGGCTGCGTGCCGCTGCGCTCTACCTGGACGGCAGGCTGCGCACCGCGTTCGCGGAGCTCGACCCGGCTGGCGTTGAGCCGGACCCGGAATGACCCGATTTTGACATCGACATCGTGGCCGCTGACTGCGGCAATCTCGCCGCTGGCTTGCAACGAGGGCACCCAGACCCGATCACCGACCTGCAGCGGGCCATCGACGAGGAGCGGTTCCGGCGCATGCAGCGCGGGCAGGGGCCGCGCCTGACCCGCGCGCCGCTCCAGGGCGTCCTGGGCCTCGGCCAGCCAGCGTTCGTGCAGCGACTTACCGCCGGCCGGCGCGGCGTCGCGCGGCAGCCCGGCCAGCCCGGCGCGCACCCGTTCCACTTCCTCCTGCAACGCGGTCAGCTCCGCCTCGGCCAGCGCGCGGGTTTCGTCCAGGACTGCCCGACGCGCCTCCTCGACCTTCGCCAGCCGGTAGTTCAGGTCCGCGTTGAGCGCCTCAGTGCGGCGCTGCGCGGCTTTTGCCTCGGATTCGGCGGTCAGCGCAGCCTCGCGCGCCCGCTTGATTTCGGCCAGCATCATCTCGGCTTCGAGCGACTGCGGCGAGACCAGCGCCTCGGCCTGCGCAACAACCTCCCGCGGCAGCCCCAGCCGCCGCGCAATCGCAAACGCATTGGAGCGGCCCGGCAGGCCGATGCTCAGCTTGTATGTCGGGCTCAGGGTCTCGATGTCGAACTCCACGCTGGCATTGGCGATGAACGGTGTGGTATGCGCGAAAACCTTGAGCTCGGAATAGTGCGTCGTTGCCAGGGCGGTGATGCTGCGGTTGAGCAGGGTCTTGAGCAACGATTGCGCCAGGGCCGCGCCCTCCTCCGGGTCCGTGCCCGCGCCCAGCTCGTCCAGCAGGACGAGGGATCGCGCATCCGCCTGGCCCAGGATTTCGACGATGTGGGTCATGTGCGACGAGAAGGTGGACAGGCTCTGCTCGATGCTCTGCTCGTCCCCGATGTCCGCAAAGACCTGCTCGAACACCGAAACCTGCGAGCCCTCAGCCGCAGGAATCGCCAGCCCGGCCTGCGCCATCAGCGTGAGCAGGCCCGTCGTCTTGAGCGTGACCGTCTTGCCGCCGGTGTTCGGCCCGGTGATGACGAGGATGAAATACTCGTCCTCGAGGTAGATATCCCCCGGCACAACGGTCCGCGGGTCGAGCTGGGGGTGGCGCGCCTTGATGAAGGCGAGCGTGCTGCCCGGATGGATGACCGGCGGTTCGGGCGCGGCATCCTCTGCGGCCGCGGCCTTGCGGCCGGCCGACCGGTGGGCCGGCCGCGGCGGGGCCTTGAACGGGATCAGTTCCGGCTCCGTGCCGCGGATGACGTTGGCATAGCGCGCCTTGGCAAAGATCAGGTCCAGGTCGCCCAGCGCCTCGACGGTGCGCACGATGGCGCCGGCGTCGGCCGCGACCAGTCCGGTCAGGGCCGCGAGGATGCGGTGGACCTCTTCCTCCTCGGCGAGCTGCGCCTCGCGCCAGCGGTTGTTCAGGTCGACCACGGCCAGCGGCTCGATGAAGAGCGTGGCGCCGCTGCCGGATTGATCGTGGACCAGGCCGGGGATGCGTCCCTTGAACTCGGCGCGCAACGGGATGACATAACGTCCCTGGCGCTGCGTGACGATCGCTTCCTGGAGGAACTGCGCGTTGGTCGAGGTGGTGACGATGCGCTGGAGCCGCTCCATGAGCCGCGCATGCGCCTCGCGCATCTCGCGGCGGATGCGCAGCAGCGCGTCACTGGCGGAGTCCATAACTTCCCCGCGCTCGTCGATGCAGCGCACGATTTCGTCGATCAGGTCGCCGGGCACCGAGATGCGCCCTGCGATGTCGGCAATCTGCGGGAACTGCTCGTTGAGCCGCGCCAGGAGCCGCTGGATCGTCCGTGCACGGGTCAGTGTGCTGCGGATATTGAGCAGGTCCGGCGGCAGCAGCGTGCTGCCCCGCGTGGCCTGCTCTGCCAGCGGCCGGAGGTCATGGACGCCGCCCAGGTGGACGTCGCTTTTCTCGTCCAGCAGGCGGCGCGCCTCGCGCGTCTCGGCCTGCCAGGTCTGCGCCTCGCGGATATCATCGGTCGGCTGGAGCGCGAGCGCGCGCTCGCGGCCGAGCGAAAACGAGGTCTGGTCTGCCAGCCGGGCCCGGATTTTGTCGAATTCGAGTATGCGTAGCGTCCTTTGGTCCATAGAAGTATAGTATAGCACAGCGGGCCACGCGCGAAAAAGGAATGCCCGAATTCCAAATGGAGATTACCAGGCATCCTGAGCGGAGGGCGTTTGGGCCAGGCACAGCCTGGCACCGCAACGCACGCAGTCGAAGGATCGCCACGGTGCCGGCGTGCTTCGACTCCGCCCACCGCCAGCGGCGGCCTCCGCTCAGCATGCCTGCACCCGCGCGCATTTGGAACTCCTGCAAGGAATGCCCGGCGCGTCATTGTAACGTTTGTGACGATTGCGGTATAATGCCGCGGTCAACCGGTCTGTCGATGTCATCTGACTTGCTACTGAGGGTGTGTCTATGAAAGCCGTTGTGATGGCGGGCGGTGAAGGTTCGCGCTTGAGGCCGCTCACGCTGGTGCGGCCCAAGCCCATGTTGCCGGTCGTTAATCGTCCCGTGCTCAGTCACATCCTGGAGCTCCTCAAACGGCATGGCTTCACCGATATCGTGATGACGTTGCAGTACATGGCCGGGCAGATTCAGGATTACTACGGCGACGGCAAGTCGCTGGGCCTGAATATCGAGTATGTCATCGAGGAAGCCCCGCTCGGCACGGCCGGCAGCGTCAAAAACGCCGAGGCGCTCTTCAAGGACGAACCCATCCTCGTCATCAGCGGCGATGCGTTGACCGACCTGGATCTGACCGCGATGGTGGACTTCCACCGGGCGCGGCGCTCCCACTTCACGATGGCGCTGACGCACGTGCCCGACCCGTTGGAGTACGGCGTCATCAACGTTCGCTCGGACGGCCGCGTCGCCCAGTTTGCCGAGAAGCCGAGCTGGGGCGGCGTCACATCCGACACGGTCAACACCGGCATCTATATCGTAGAGTCCCAGGTCATGGCGCGCATGCCGGACAACACGCGGCTGGACTGGAGCCAGGATATCTTTCCCGGCATGTTGACGCGCAACGAGCCCTTCTACGGGTGGGTCGGAGAAGGTTACTGGTGTGATATTGGCACGCTGCGCGAGTATCATCGCGCGAACAGCGACCTGCTCACCGGGCAGCTGGACCTGGGCCAGCTCGGTGAACGGATCGGGCCGGGCATCTGGTCGGGCGGCGCAGTCGAGATTGCCTCGAACGCACAGCTCTTTGGCCCCATCTACCTGGGCGAAGAAGTCAAGATCAAGCCCGGCGTTGTGATTCACGGGCCGAGCGTCATCCGCGACTATACCATCCTCGACAACCAGGCGCGCGTGCAGCACAGCATCGTCTGGCGCAACTGTTATATCGGTGAGGGCGCGATGCTGCACGGCGCGGTCGTCGGGCGCCAGTGCAGCATCAAGGAGCGGGCTGTGGTGTTCGAAGGCGCCGTCATCGGTGATGGCACAGTCATCGGTGAGGATGCCTTGGTCCAGCCGGGTGTTAAAATCTGGCCGGGCAAGAACATCGACAACGGCGCGATGGTATCGCACAGCCTCATCTGGGGCGCGCAGGGCCGGCGGGTTCTCTTCAGCCGCTACGGCGTCACCGGCGTTGTCAACGTGGACCTGACGCCGGAATTCGTGGCGCGGCTCGGTGCAGCATTCGGCTCGGTCCTGCCGAAGGGCAGCCGAGTGACCATCAACCGCGACCCGCACCGCAGCTCGCGCATGATCAAGCGGGCGCTGGTTTCCGGCCTGCCCTCCGCAGGCAACAATGTTATCGACCTGCGCACCCTGCCGATTCCGGTCGCGCGTTACTACACGCGCGCGGTCGGCGCTGCGGGCGGCGTGCATGTGCGCCTGTCGCCCTATGACCCGCGCGTCGTGGATATCCGCTTCATGGGCGGCAATGGCCTGAACCTGACGCGCGAGCAGGAGCGGGTGGTCGAGCGCGTCTTCTTCCGCGAGGATTACCGCCGCGCCTATCTGGAGGACATCGGCAACATCGAGTATACGCAGGATGCGGGTGAGGTGTATGCGCGCGGCTACCTGGAATCGCTGGACGCCGACGCCATCCGCGCGGCGCGTTTCAAGGTCGTCGTGGACTATGCCTATTCGCCGGCGGTGGATGTCCTGCCTGACCTGCTGGACAAGCTACAGGTGGAAGTGCTGCCGCTGAACGCACGCATCGACGCCGGGCGCGTGTCTCTGTCGCAGGAGGAATTTCGCGCCGGACGCACGCAACTTGCGCGCATCAGCCGCGTCCTCGATAATCTCAGCCTGGGCGCCCGCCTGGACGTGGGCGGCGAGCGGCTCTTCGTGGTGGATGACACGGGCACGAGCGTGCCGGACGAAATCATGTGCGCGGCGATGGCCGCGTTGGTGTTTCGCACATATCCCGGCAGCACCATTGTCGTGACAGTCGACCAGCCCCTGATCTTCGAGCGGCTGGCGGAGCAATACGGCGGCCACGTCCGGCGTTGTGCGGTGGACCTGCAGGCGCTCATGCAGGGTGCGGCAGAAGGCAGCGTTCTGATGGCCGGGGATGGGGGCGGATGCTTCGTCTTTCCCCGTCTGCACCCTGCCATCGACGGCCTGTTCGCACTCGGCAAGCTGCTCGAACTGCTGGCCCGCCAGGAAACCCGGCTCTCGCAGGTCATTGCGGATCTGCCGCCGTTCTACATGGCGCGAGGCGACGTCGAGGGTGATTGGGAGACCAAGGGCACGGTCATGCGCTGCCTGATCGAACAGCTCTCGCGGCTGCGCCATGAAACACTCGACGGCATCAAGATTTACCTCAACGACAACGAGTGGGTGCTCATTCGTCCGGACGGCGACACATCCAAGTTTCACCTGGTCGCGGAGGCCAGGAGCGCGGCTGCCGCGCAAGAGCTCATCGCCGACTATGGCGGCATCGTACACCGCTTCGTTAGGGGCCGGTGCATCAAAGATTCGGAAAGTCAGGACAAAGAGAGTATATGACGATCAAGTTCGGCACGGACGGCTGGCGCGCCGTTATCAGCGATGAATTCACCTTTGCGAATGTGCGCCATGTGGCGCAGGCCATCGCCGAGGTGTTGCTCGAAAACGCCGCCCGCGAGGCGGCCGCGCACCCGACAGGGGAAGAACGCGCCCCGCTGGCAGTCGTGGGCTTCGACACCCGTTTCCTCTCCGACCGGTATGCCATTGCCGTCAGCGAGGTGCTCGCGGGCAACGGGCTGCGGGTCGCGCTGGCCCGCGCGGATGCGCCGACACCGGCCGTCTCGTACGCGATTCCCCAGATGCAGGCCGTGGGCGGCGTGATGATTACCGCCAGCCATAATCCCCCGCGCTATAACGGCATCAAGCTGAAGTCGCGCTACGGCGGCAGCGCCACCACCGCGGACACGGATCGCGTGGAGGACCGGCTGGCCGCGAACCTGGCCGCAGGCCGCGAGCCGGTCATCCTGCCGCTGGAAGACGCGCAGGCGCAGGACCTCGTGCATCGGTTCGACCCGTTCCCGGCCTATGCCGACCATCTACGCACGCTGATCGACTTCGACGTGATCGGCCGGGCGGGGCTGTCGGTCGTGGTGGATGCGATGTATGGCACGGGCCGCGGCTATCTCCGCAATCTGCTCCAGGCGGCGGGTGCGCAGGTCACGGAAATCCGCGGGGAGATGAACCCCGGTTTCAACGGCATTCACCCCGAACCGATTGCCAAGCATCTCAAGCCGTTGATGGACCTGACGCCCGCGGAGGGCCATCAGCTGGGGCTGGCAACGGACGGCGACGCGGATCGCATCGGCGCGGTCGGCCCGACGGGCCGGTTCATCGACCCCCACTGCATCATGACGCTGGCGCTGCGCTACCTGGTCGAGAAGCGCGGCCTGACCGGTGCGGTGGTCAAGACCGTGTCAACCACGCAGATGCTCAACCGGCTGGCCGCGCGCTATGGCTTGCCGCTGCACGAAACGCCGGTGGGCTTCAATTATATCGGTGACTTGATGCTCACCGAGGATGTGCTGATCGGCGGCGAGGAATCCGGCGGCATCAGCATCAAGGGCCACATCCCGGAGGGCGACGGCGTGCTGATGGGCCTGCTGATGGCGGAGATGGTCGCTTATTATGGCAAGTCGCCGGAGGCGATGCTGGCCGACGTGATGGCCGATGTCGGGACGTTCGAGTATGCGCGCCACGACTTCCATGTGAAGCCCTTCAACAAGAAGGCGCTCGTGGCGCAGCTTGTGGAGCGTGCGCCGGCGCAGCTTGCCGGGCTGCCTCTGGCTTCTATTAATACGCGGGATGGCGTCAAGTACCTGATGAACGACGATAGCTGGCTGCTCATCCGGCCATCGGGCACCGAGCCGGTGCTGCGGGTGTATGCAGAGGCGCACACCCTGGAGACGGTCAACGCGCTGCTGGAAGAGGGCAGCCACCTGGCTAACGGCGCCAAGGTGTAGGCGTACAAGTCGCTGGCACATGAGTCCGCATTTGAGAATGCGGACTCCGCTTTTGATGGGGTGGAGAGAAATAGCTACCCACCCAACCGCCGGGCCGTTTCGAGCGCGGCCGCTTCGACTGCCCGGCGGTGGAGTTCACGCGCTTCCGGCTCTGTCAGCCCGATCCGCTGGATCGCCTCCTGCCAGACTTTGCTCCGCCAGCGTATGATTTCCCGCCTCACCATCCACTCATCGACCGGCCCCAGCAGCGTGTCGATCAGCGCCAGGGCCGGCTCGCGGCGCTCGATGATTTCGTCCTGCACCACGTCGATCGTGCGGCCGATAATCTCGTTCACGTGGTTGTAGTCGGCCTGCCGCTGTGCGCGCGCCTCCGGTGACAGGCTCGCCCATTCCTCTTCGAGCACGTCTGCCGTCGCCAGCACCAGGTCATAGTTGATGTGTGCGTTGACCCCCAGGAGAAGCTGCACGAGGACGGATACGCCGGGGCGGTCAGCCGCCTCGCACGCGCAGATCCACACGGGCGAGACTGGCGCCCCTGCATCATAGGCATCCAGCGCATTGAAGTAGTAACCGGCGAAGTGCACCAGCAGGCGTTGGACCCATGCCGGATCGTGGAATTCGCCTGCGGCCATGCCCGCAGCCATGTTGGCGGTCATCTGCGCATAACAGCCGAGGAACACGGCGCGGCCATCGCCATCCGCCTCCCACCGGCAGAGACATTCCTGCATCCGCGTGAGCGTCTGTGTCGAATCAGTCATGATCGGGCAACCTGTCCTTGCGTGTTCGCGTACGGGCCTGTTTCAGTGGCGCAAGCATAACACACGGCCCTCCCCGGCGACAACCCCTTTCCGCCATTCTAACAGAACGCTAATGCACACCTTACACTAATCTAATATCCAAACCTTAAACTCTATGCTTGAGAGCCTAAGATGTCTATTCGAAAGCCAGTTGGGGCACGGTCGGAGACCGGCCCCCAGCGATTCCCGGATAGATGCTAACTGAAACGAGGAGTGGAGAACATGAGTAAAGTAGTGGGTATTGACCTGGGTACAACCAACAGCGTGATTGCCGTGGTCGAAGGCGGCGATCCGGTGGTGATTCCAACCGCAGAAGGCAGCCGCCTCGCGCCGTCCGTCGTCGCGTTCACCAAGAACGGCGAGCGACTGGTCGGCCAGACCGCGAAGCGCCAGGCAGTTGTCAACCCGGAAAACACGGTCTTCTCGATCAAGCGGTTCATGGGCCGGCGGTACGATGAAACGGCCAGCGAACGCGAGTCTGTGCCCTACAAAGTCGTGGAAGGCAAGGCCGGCGATGCGCGCGTGCGTATCCCCGTGAACGGCAAGGAATACACACCGCAGGAGATTTCTGCGATGATCCTGGGCAAGCTGAAGGCGGATGCCGAAGCTTACCTGGGCGAGCCGGTCGCGCAGGCGGTCATCACCGTCCCGGCGTATTTCAATGACAGCCAGCGCCAGGCCACCAAGGATGCGGGCCGGATCGCGGGCCTCGACGTGCTGCGCATCATCAACGAGCCGACTGCCGCGGCCCTGGCCTACGGGCTGGACAAGAAATCGAGCGAGACCATCCTGGTCTTCGACCTGGGCGGCGGCACGTTCGATGTCTCCATCCTCGAAGTGGGGGACGGCGTGGTCGAGGTCAAGGCGACAAACGGCGACACGCACCTGGGCGGCGACGACTGGGATCAGCGCGTCGTGGATTACATCGCGGACGAGTTCAAGCGGGAGAACGGCGTAGACCTGCGCAACGACCGCCAGGCGCTCCAGCGGCTCAAGGAGGCTGCGGAGAAGGCCAAGGTCGAGCTTTCGACGGTCATGGAGACGGAGTTGAACCTGCCGTTCATCACCGCCGACGCGACCGGGCCGAAGCACCTGCAGATGAAGCTGACCCGTTCCAAGTTTGAGCAGTTGACCGAGGACTTGCTGAACCGCTGCCGCCCGCCCTTCGAGCAGGCGCTGCGCGACGCGAAGCTGAAGGCCACGGACATCGATGAGGTCGTCCTGGTCGGCGGCTCCACCCGGATGCCGATGGTGCAGGAACTCGTGCGCAAGCTGACGGGCGGCAAGGAGCCGAATCGCGGGGTGAACCCGGATGAGGTCGTTGCTATCGGCGCGGCGCTGCAGGGCGGCGTGCTGTCCGGCGACGTGAAGGACGTGCTGCTGCTGGACGTGACGCCGCTGACCCTGGGCGTGGAGACGCTCGGTGGGGTGATGACGCCCATCATCGAGCGCAACACGACCATCCCGGTCAAGAAGAGCCAGGTGTTCAGCACGGCTGAGGACAACCAGTCGGCTGTAACCATCCATGTCCTGCAGGGCGAACGGCCCCTGGCGACGGACAACATGTCGCTCGGCCAGTTCAATCTGGAGGGCATCCCGCCGGCGCCGCGCGGCATTCCGCAGGTCGAAGTCACCTTCGACATCGACGCCAACGGTATCCTGAACGTGAGCGCCCAGGATAAGGCCACCGGCAAGGCGCAGACGATTACCGTCACTGCGTCGACCAACCTGAACAAGGAAGATGTCGAGCGCATGGTGCGGCAGGCCGAGATCAACAAGGCCGCGGACCAGCGGCGCAAGGAACTGATCGAGGCGCGCAACCAGGCGGACCAGATGGCTTACGTCACCGAGAAGAGCCTGCGCGACCTGCCGGAGGGCAATCATCTGAACCCGAATGACCGGCGGGCCATCGAACAGCTCATCGCAGACCTGCGCAAGGCCGCGCAGGGCGAGGACGTGACGGCCATCCGCGATGCGATGAACCGGCTGCAGGAAGCCAGCTCGCGCATGGCGCAGGCAGCTTACGGCCAAGCCCCATCGGGCAATGGCCACGGCCAGCCCGGCGAGCAGCATTCTGCGACTGAAGACGATGTCGTGGAAGGCGAGTTCCGCCAGGTGTAACCTGCAAGCTCCCCCTCTCCCGAACCTGGTTTGCTGCTCCGGCCGGTCTCCGACCGTGCCGGGGGCTCGGTCGGAGACCGGCCCCAGCGGGCTTTCGGATAAATACTAAGCCTCCCTCTCGCATACTTGAATGTGAGAGGGGGGTGAGTGCGGCTCGTACGGGGTGAGGTTAATTGTCGCTTTGGTAACAGCCGGTTGGGCTTGTTATGCTATAATTGCACTAACGATGAATGGCTTTTTGTAGGCCCAGACAGGGCCAGAACAGGATAAGTCTCGATGTTTTTTGATCCTATGTATCTGGTCTTCATGGCCCCGGCGCTGCTGCTGGCATTCTATGCTCAGTTCAAGGTGAAGCGGGCCTATGCGACCTATACGCGCGTCGCCAATGAGCGGGGCATCACCGGCCTGCAAGCCGCGCGCATGATCCTGCCCGGTGAAGGTTTGAGCGGTGTCAGTGTGGAAGGCACGCCCGGCCAGCTGACCGACCATTATGATCCGCGTACCAAGACGCTGCGGCTGTCGGCCGGCGTCGCGCAGCAGCCGAGCGTGGCCGCGCTGGCAATCGTCGCGCATGAGATCGGCCATGCGCTCCAGGACAACCAGGGTTACACGCCGCTCAAGCTGCGCAGCGCTATCGTGCCTGCGGTCCAGGTCAGCGCCTGGGTGGCGCCGATCCTGTTCCTGATCGGCTTCCTGTTCAATATGCTGAGCCTGGCGTGGCTCGGCGTCGCCTTCTTCGCGGCGAGCGCGATATTCGCCCTCGTGACGCTGCCGGTGGAGTTCAATGCCAGCCGGCGGGCGCTGAATCTTTTGCAGACCTACCAGTTGACTGACGGACGCGAACTGCAAGGCGCGAAGGCTGTGCTGGACGCGGCCGCGCTCACCTATGTCGCGGCGCTCGCGCAGACGTTGGCAACCTTGCTATACTACGTGACCCTCTTGGGCCGCCGCAACGATTGAGCACAGGAGTAAGACCTATGAAGCGTGCCCGCTCTCTTCCGCTGATTGTCGCAGTGTTGGCTATCAGTCTGGCCCTGATGGGATGTGGCCTGGTCAGCCCCGCGGTTCGCATATTCACCGAGCCGACGGCCACCCGCACCCCGCGCGTGATCGAACGGATTGTCACCGTGGAGGTGCCGCAGCGGCAAGAGCGGGCACAGGAGCCGGCGCCCCAACAGGTTCAGCCGACCGCCGTTCCGCAGCCCGTGCAGCCGTCACAGCCGATCATCATCGACCCGAACGCGGATATCGAAACGCAGACGTTGACGGCCATCTATCAGAAGGTCAGTCCGTCGGTCGTCAGCATCCTCAATCTGACGACCCTGGCGCAGGGCGGGACGGAGACAGACGAAACGCTGCCCGAAGGGCAGGGGTCGGGCTTCGTGTGGGACACCGCAGGCCACATCGTTACGAACCACCATGTGGTCGAGGGCGCGGATGCGCTGCGAGTGACTTTCCCGGATGGCATCGAGCTGCCCGCGGAACTGGTGGGGTCCGATCCCGACTCCGATATCGCGGTCGTCCGCATCGATGCTGATCTGGTGCAGGTGACGCCGGTCGAGCAGGGGCGGCTGGAGGAAGTCCAGGTCGGCCAGCGCGCGATTGCCATCGGCAACCCGTTCGGGCTGGAAGGCACGATGACCACGGGCATTGTCAGCGCCATCGGGCGTAGCGTCGAGTCGCAGACCGGCTATAACATCCCGCTGTCCATCCAGACGGATGCGGCCATCAATCCGGGCAACTCCGGCGGGCCGTTGCTGAACGACCGGGGCCAGGTTATCGGGGTGAACTTCCAGATTCGGTCATCGGTGCGCAGCAACTCCGGCGTCGGCTTTGCTATCCCGATCAACATCATCCAGCGCGTCGTGCCGGCCCTGATCGAGACCGGTGAGTACACGCATGCCTGGCTCGGCATCAGCGGCAACACCTACAGCCCGGCCTGGGCCGAGGCGCTCGGCTTCCCGCAGGATGTGCGCGGCGCATACCTGATGACGATTGCCGAGGGTGGGCCTGCGGATGAAGCGGGCCTGCGGGCGGGCAACCGTGACACCAACATCCTCCTGGGCGTCGGCCTGGAGGGCGGGCTGTACTTGCAGAGCGGCGGTGACCTGATTACGGCCATCGACGGCCTGGCCGTTAAGCAGTTCGATGACCTGCTCGTTTATCTGGAGAGCTACAAGTCGCCGGGCGATGAAATCACCCTGACGATTCTCCGGCCGGATGAAGGCGAGCAGACAGTGACGCTGACACTGGGCGAGCGGCCTGCCCGCCGGATTCAGTAGTGACAGGGTAACTTAAAGCCCGGCATCCGCGTGATGCCGGGCTTTTGCGTTAAGTATCACCACGGAATAGACGGATCACGCGGAAGATATGAGCAAAATCTCTCTCGTCTTTTTGAACCTGGCGCTGCTCGTGACCTTGAGCGGCTGCACGCTGCCGCCTCTCGCAGCCCTCCCCCCGGCCACGCCGCAGGTGGTCATCGTCGTGGCGACGCCGACGCCCGCGCCGACGACCGGTGCAGCCCCGGCGGCTCCGGTCGATTCAGCCGACAGCGTGGAGGCGCGCCGCATCGCCATCTACGAACGGGCCGCGCCGGCCGTGGTCAACATCACCACGCAGGTGCTACGGTCGGGGTTCTTCTGGGGCGAGTACCCGGAGGAGGGCAGCGGGTCCGGCTTCTTGTGGGATGACCAGGGTCACATCGTGACGAATTACCATGTCATCGAAGGCGCGCAGCGCATCGAAGTCGCGTTCGGTGAGGAACTGGCCTTGCCTGCGGAGGTGGTGGGCGCGGACCCGATGAACGATCTCGCCGTCCTGAAGGTGGAGTTCGTGCCGGAGGGCGTCCTCCCGCTGGAGGTCGGCACCTCCGCCGAGCTGCGGGTCGGGCAGACGGCGATTGCCATCGGGAATCCGTTCGGCCAGTTCGAGCGCACGATGACCGAGGGCATCGTCAGCGCAGTCAACCGCACGATCGAGACGCAGAACTCGGTGCTGCGCGGGGTCATCCAGACCGACGCATCCATCAACCGGGGCAACTCCGGCGGGCCGCTGCTCGATTTCCGCGGCCGGTTGATCGGCGTCAACTCGGCCATCTACTCCCCGACCGGCACGTCGGCAGGCGTCGGGCTGGCGATTCCGGTGGACAAGGTGCGGCGGGTCGTCCCCGCGCTGATTACGGATGGCCGCTACCCGCATCCCTGGCTGGGCCTCGAGGAATTGGGCTACGAAATCAGCCCGGCGCTGGCACAGGCGCTCGACCTGCCGGTTGAGGCGGGCCTGTTGGTGGCGCGGCTCTATCGCAACAGCCCGGCGGACAAGGCCGGCATCCGCAGCGCGACCGATGAGGTCATCCTGGGCAACCGGCGCTATTTTGTGGGCGGCGACATCATCACGGCCATCGATGACCGGCCGTTGCGCGCCTGGGAGGACCTGAACGCATACCTGGACGAGGCGACCGAGATCGGTCAGACGGTCGTGCTGCGCGTGCTGCGCGACGGGCAGGAGATGACGATCCAGGCCGTGCTGGAAGACACGCCCGAATCGCTGCAGGGGCAATAGGCTACACCAAGCAGGCCACGTGCAACTGGAGTCGAGGCTTCAGCCGGTTTGGGTGTGAACGCGCATACCCGGGCTTATCCGGCTAAAGCCTCGACTCCAATATTCCGGATGGCGCTGCGATGGCTGTTTGGTCTTGCATCCTTCATCCACGGCGCGCGAGGAACGCGTCAACCGCTGCCCGCGTGGGGAGCGCCGGAATCGCGCCGCGCTCCGTGCAGGCCAGCGCGCCGACCGCACACCCCAACCGCAGCGCGTGTTGCAGCGTATCGTCGTCCCACTGCACGCCGTGATCCAGCAGGCCGGACAGCAGCCCGGCCACAAACCCATCGCCCGCGCCGGTCGTGTCCACCACGGACACGGGGAATCCCGCGACATGGCCGTGGCCGGCCCGCGTGAAGTACTCGCAGCCGCCCGCGCCGCACGTCACCACGAGCAGCTTGAGCCCGTCGTGCCAGAGCGCCCGCGCACCCGCTGCCAGGTCGGTTTCACCTGTCAGGAAAGTCAATTCCTCTTCACTGATCTTGGCGAGGTCGGCGTGCTGCCAGCCCGCCAGGATGCCTTCACGCGCCGCCGCGGCGGACGACCAAAGCGCCAGCCGCAGGTTCGGGTCATAGGAGATGAGCGCACCGGCCTCCCGCGCCAGGTTCAGCGCGGCCAACGTCGCGCTGCGGCTGGGCTCACCGATGAGCGAAATCGAGCCGTAGTGGAAGATGCGCGCGGACGCGGCATAGGCCGCATCGACATCCTCAGGCCGCCACAGCATATCCGCGCTGGGATGGCGGTAGAACATGAAGCTCCGCTCGCCGTCCGCGCGCAGCGAGACAAAGGCCAGCGCAGTGCGCGCCTCCGGCGAGAAGCGCAGCCCCGCGGTGTCCACGCCCGCGGCGGACAGCGTATCGGCCAGGAAGTGACCGAAGTCATCTTCACCTACCTGACCGAGGAAGCCGGCCCGATACCCCAGTCGCGCCACGCCCACCGCCACATTCGCGGGCGCGCCGCCCGCGGCCTTCTTGAAGGCCGGGGCCTCCGCCAGTGTGACGCCGGTCTCAGTCGAGACGAAATCGATGAGCAGTTCTCCGCACGCGATGACGTCGAACATTTAGCTGGCTCCTGTGTTAGTGTGGCGCGGCCGGCGGGATGAACGCTCTTCCGCTTCCTCGTCGGTCGTGCGGGGCAGCGTGCGCATGGCAATGCCTTCTGCCATCTCTGCGCCCGCGCTGAGCCGCACAAACTGCACGTCGCTGCCTAGCGCCCGGGCCAGCCGCGCGGCGACTGCTTCGAGCTGCTCCACCTCGTCCGCATACTCGGCCAACCGGACGCCGTCATTGCTCGCGGCGACGATGACCTGGTCGTTGACCGAGAGGCGCGTTTCCTCCCGGCCATCGGCGGTGCGCGCCGTGCGTACGAGCTGGACGGCAGCCGCCCCGGTCGCAGGGGGCGGTTCCATGCCCCGGCTCAGTACGCGGGTGACGACGATGGCGAGGGCGATGCCTGCCAGCAAAAACAGCACCGATTCGATGGCAACCGTCATATGGACGCTCCCCCTGGATTCCGTCAGGTAAGTCTATTCTAGCGCGGGGCTGCGGTCTGCGCAAGGCGCGCGCAGGGCGGTTTCATAGTGCGCCAGGTGAACCCGCCTGGCAACTGAAGTTGCGGCTACCCTTGCGAAGTCTGCCTACGCAGACTGGAACTAACCGGCGTAGGCCGGTTTCGTAGGGGTAGCCGCAGTTTCAACTGCCAGGTGGAAGGCCCGATTGCAACATGACTTCGCCCTGGCGCGCGCTGCCCCGGCATTGTCCTGGCGCATAGCCTGTGCTAGAATCGGGCCATGACCCTGTGGCTGAACCTGGCCGGATGGCACATCCGCCTGATCGGTGCGTCTGTTGAGTTGGCAGCGCAGGCCGCCGAGCGTTACGCCGCGTTCGTTGCGGCGCCTGCGGCGGCTGCGGACCTGACGGTCGAAGTGCAGCCCGCGGATGGCGAACGGGCTGCCGCAGCAGGCACGATCCCGGCGGAGTTCGAGCGCGCACGCGCCTTGCTGCAGGCACCGCTTCGCGCTATTGGGGGCATCTACCTACTTGACGCGGCAGGAATTCATGGTAGAATTGCATTGAGTGATCGGCAAGCACAATTGCAGTATTGCGGCCCGGTCGCCTTCAGTGAACTGGAGTATTTTCTGCGCATTGCCTGCGCGTTGCTGGCCCATCATGCGGGCGGGCTGCTTGTCCATGCCGCCGGCCTCCAGGTGGGCGGTGCGGTGTATTTGTTCATCGGCCAGAGCGGCAGTGGTAAGTCAACTGTAGTTGCGCTTTCACAGGAGGCGGTGGCGCTGGGCGATGACCTCATCCTCCTCCGACCTACGCCAGGCGGTTGGCAGGCCTATGGCACACCGTTCTGGAATCTAGACGCCAGGGGCGCAGACGTACGACGCAGTGCGTACAGCGGCCCTTTGACCGGAATCTATAAGCTGGTGCAGGACCCCGACGTCTACCTGGAAGCGTTGTCGCTGCCGGTAGCCGTCGCTGAATTGGTGGCGAACTGCCCGGTGGTCAACGGTATTGCAGTTGACCTGCCGGAGTTGGTGGGCCGCTGCCGGGTTTTGGCGCGGGCGATCCCGCCAGCCGCGTTGCACTTTCGTAAGGATCCCGGCTTCTGGCAGCTCATCAGGTGAGAGACCGTGCAACTTAGCGATACGCCATGCCGGGCGCCCGGTGTCGTCAGCCGTCTGCTGGACGGCGAGGCCGTGTTGATCCATCCCGCCCAGGGCAAGGTGCGGGTGCTCAACGGCGTTGGCGCCCGTATCTGGGAGTTGGCCGACGGCCAGCATTCGATCGGCGCCATGGCCCGGCTGCTGGCGCAAGAGTACGAGGTGGAATTGTCGCAGGCGGAGTCGGACGCCCTGGCGTTTTGCCGTGATCTTTCCGGACGTGGCCTACTGAACTAGGCTCTCATCTTTTCACCGACACCGAGTGAGCGCCGGACGCTCGCTGGTCCAATATCAGAGTCGCCAATTCATGAGGAGGCAATAATGGAGCAGGTAACCCAGGAACGCAAGCCCTATGAGCAGCCGGCCGTCGTCTATGAGACCGAGCTCGAAGTTCGAGCCGGCACACCCGTCGGCATTCCCGATCCGCTGGACCTGACAGGCACCAAGTGACATTTGGTCCGCGCGCGCATTCCAGTCGCTGAACCATGGGCCGAGACGGTCAGCGCGTCGGCCCATGTCGCTTAACGCGGAACTTGGGGTCAGGTTCGTTTGACACTGCTGCCTGGTCAGGCGTATAATTTTCACTGCTGCTTTACAACTTGTGAGATTACAGCGATGCAGCGCATGCGCCAGTGTCACGCGCCGGGCTTGATGTAAGGAGGATTGTTAATGGGACGTGTATTGTCTACGATAGTCGCCGTCGTGCTGCTCCTGGGATTGGGCGCCCTGGCAGTGTTGGCGCTGCCTGGGGCCGGCGCGCCGATGACCGCCAGCCCGGTGGCCGCTGCTCCGCTGGCCGCCGAACCGGACGCGCCGGCGGC
>DAOUGK010000188.1:0-20387 GCA_034429055.1 Anaerolineae bacterium
GAGCGCGGCTAGCGCACGTCCCAGCCGGTCCAGCCGCTCGACTGCGCCGCGCGTCCCGATATAGTCGCCCAGCATCACCGGCACAAGCTGGAAGCTGCCGAGCGTCACCTGGAGAAACGGGAGCTCGATTTCCAGTGCATGTTCTTCGTCGCGGCGCACCGGCGTCAGCTCGACCTGCTGGCCCAGGCGTTCGATGAACGCACGATCCAGGGGTACGTCGCCCAGGGGTGTCCGATAAGCGTCTTCGACTGGAACCATGAACGAGCCCACGGCGCTGCCCCAGATGGGCCGGTGCAGCGGGCCGAGCAGAATAACACGCTGGATAGCCGCCCCGCGCACCTGCGCGAAAGCATGCCCGGCCGTCGGGCCAGAGTACGCGTAGCCCGCGTGAGGACTCACGAGAACCAGCAACTCACCCGGCAGCTCCACGCGAGACGCCTGGGCCAGGTAATCCTCGACAGTGCGGCGCAGGGCCGGCGCGCTGCCGGGATACCATGTCCCCGCAATGGCCGACGGCCGGACGGTGAGCTTCTCACCGAGCCCCATGGTCTACCTCCATATGCCCTATCGTGCCAGGACCTGGCGCGCGTAATCGGCGCGCTCGCCGGTATCCTCGGATTGCAGGAACCGTTCCATCAGCGGCTTGGCCTCGGCCAGCCGGTCAATCTCCACATAGCCCGCGGCCAGGAAGAACTGCACATCCGGATTGTCCGGCGTCAACGCGTAGGCGCGCTCCAACAGTGTCACGCCCTGCGCAAACTGCTCATCCTGAAGCTGCATCAGCCCCAGGTTGGCCAGGCTGATGGCATCCTGCGCGTCGACGGCGACGGCCCGTTCGAAGAGCTGCCGCGCCGCGTCGCGCTCGCCTGCTGACAGGGCATCGTATGCCTGGGTGCGCAACGTTTCCGCATTATTCTGCCAGCGCGCGTTGCCAAGCTGCCAGCCGCCAAAGAGCAGTGCAGCCGCCGTCAGCACAACCACCAACCGCACAGTCTTGCGCTGCCGGTCCGCCACGTGACCCTGCACCCCGGTCCCCTCCCAGCGCCACTCGACCGCGAAGCGGGGGGCCAACAGCAGTCCCAACCCAAACCCCATGATCAAACCGCCCAGATGGGCGATATTGTTGATGCCGGGCACAGTGAAGCCGAAGACGAGGTTGATGGCGATGAGGACCCCGAGATTGCCCAGCCGCTGGCTGCCCAGCTTGCCGAACAGCTCGCGATTCCTCAGGAAGAAGGCGGCCTCCGCACCGATGAGGCCGAACACCGCGCCCGATGCGCCGGCGGACAGGACCGAATCGCCCAGCCAGTAATAAGCGATGTTGCCTGCCAGCCCGGCCAGGAGATAGATGACCGTGAACCAGAGGGAGCCGTACATGGCTTCGACCTCGCGGCCCACGCTGAACAAGGCCCACCCGTTGAACAGGATGTGTTGCAGCCCGATGTGTAGGAACATGGCGGCCACCAGCCGCCAGAGCTCGCCCACAGCTACAAGTGGGTTGACCTGCGCCCCCAGGCGGCGGAGCGTCTCCTGGTTCTGCGAGCCGCCCAACGCCAACTCGGCCGCGAACATGAGCCCGATGAGCACGAGGAAGACGTACACCACGCGCGGCTTCTGGAGCGGCAGGCGCACGCTCACGTGCCGCTGCTCCGCAGCAGGCGCAACGTCGTCAGGCTGAGGTGCGTTCACAGCCCCACCGGCTGCCAGTCTACCCGGCTCCTCTCTGCCTCGATAATCGCCATCACCTTATCGACAGTGTCATCCAGCGCGCACTCGCAGTTGATGACCCGGTACTTGAACTCGTTCGCGCGCGCCAGCTCCGCGCGGGCCGTTTCCAGGCGGCGCTGCAACTGGGCCTCATCCTCCGTGCGGCGGCGGCGCAGGCGCTCGATCAAGGCTTCTTCCGATTCCGCGGTAAGGAAAATGGTCACAGCCTGGGGCACCAGCGCACGCACGGTGGCCGCGCCCTGCACATCCACCCGCATGATGACATCCTGCCCGCTCGCCAGCGCTGCCCGGATGCCGGCCTTGGGAATGCCCTTGTACTGCTCATAGACCAGGGCATACTCCAGCAGTTCCCCCTGCTCGATCATCTCCTTAAAGGCCATTTCCGTGACGAAGTGGTAGTCTACCCCCTCGCGTTCGTTCGCGCGGCGGTGCCGCGTGGTAGCCGTGACGACGAAGTGGCAGGAGAAGCCCCGGTCCTTCATGCGCTGGATAGTCGCGTCCTTGCCGACGCCGGAAGGGCCGGAGATGACGACCAGCAAGGGCCGGGGTTCGTGCAGAGAAGCGTACCAGTCGGCCCGGTGCGCCTGTGACGCCTGAACATCGATGGGGTCTCTTTGACTCATAACCCTCTCAGCCTGCAAGAGAACGCTTATCGTGGAGCCGGGCCTTTCAGTTCTCCAATCGCCGGCGGTTAGAAACCGCAGCTACCACGGCGAAATCTGCCTGCGCAGACTTACGGCGTCAGCCTGGCTGACGCCCAGTCGCCGCAGGGCGACTTAGCAATCGTGGCCGCGACTTGTAGTCGCCGGGCACCGCAAGAACCCGAATAGCCCGGATCACAAAAGCGGGATGCTTGTCTCCGGTGTCGCTTTCGCGTATAATCTGGCTAATGTCACCTGACGAGGGGAAGCATGCCGATCTACGAATATACGTGCCACGACTGCCGCCGCCGCGTCAGCCTGTTATGGCGTTCGTTCGAAGACGCCCAGACCCGCACGCCGGTCTGCCCGCGCTGTCGCGGGCAGAATCTCACGCGTCTGATTTCGCGTGTCGCTGTCCTCCGCTCTGAGGATAGCCGCCTCGATGACCTGGCCGACCCGTCGAGCATGGGCGACCTGGACGAAAACGACCCCAAGTCACTGGCCCGTTTCATGCGCAAGATGGCGAATGAAACCGGCGAGGATCTGGGGGCCGAGTTCGAGGAAGTCGTCGGACGGCTGGAGGCCGGCGAAAACCCCGAGGACATCGAGAAGTCCATGCCCGACCTTGCCGCGCCCGGTGACTCGCCTGGCACCGGCGCGTTTGGCGGCGGCGACGACTTCGGGGTCATGTAGCGACGGCTGTCCGCGATACAGTGGTTCAAACCTGGACGAACTGCTCCACATTCAACACAAAGACCACAGCCCCGCCCACGCTTACCTCAATCGGCTCGGCCATCTCCAGGCCGGGCCCTTCCAATGTGGGCAGCGGCGAGACCCACTGCGTCCGCCTGCGACAGGCCTGCCGCAGGATATCGATCGCCTGCGCCACCTTCTGGTCCTCGGTGCCCAGAAAGATGGTGCTGTTGCCTTCACGCAGGAAGCCGCCGGTCGTGCTGATGACCGTGGCCCGGAACCCTGACTTGGTCAGTCGGTCGAGCACATCGCGTGAATCATCGCTGCTCACAATAGCCATGATTAGCTTCATAGAGATCCTCCTGACCCTGGGTGTGTATGGTTTTGGAAGAACGACCGTTCAGTTCCCGGCTGCGAACCGGCCTGCGGCCAGCAAGCCGGCCACTCGCTCACGGATGAGCGCCTGGCAGAGCTCGCTCGGTTGCAGGGCGTTCACGACCAACCATCGTGCCGGCTCAGCCGCAGCCAACGCCAGATAGCCCCTTCGCACAGCCTCGTGGAAGGCCAGCTCCTCACGCTCCATGCGGTTCCATTCGGCGGCGCCCCCGCCACGCTTGCGGCGCAACCCCTCCAGGACGGGCAGGTCCAGGCACACAGTCAGGTGGGGGCGCACCGAGCCGATAGCAAAATCGGTAATCTGCCGCAGCACGGCCAGGTCCAGCCCGCGGCCATAGCCCTGGTAGGCTAACGTCGAATCCGCAAAGCGGTCGCAAAGCACCACGCCGCCCCGTGCCAGATGCGGCTGGATGACCTCACCGACGAGCTGCGCGCGGGCGGCAGAGAACAGCAGAATCTCCGTCTGCGCGCGCATCTCCGTATGCGTCGGTTCCAGCAGGACGGCTCGCACGGCATCGCCGATGCGTGTGCCGCCCGGCTCGCGCGTCGTCAGCACATCGCAACCCTGCCGGCGGAGCCAGGCGGCGAGCAAGGGCATCTGCGTCGTCTTGCCGCCGCCCTCCGGCCCCTCGAACGTGATGAACAGGCCCATCAACTAGTGCCTCGTCACGGTGATCATGATGTGTAGTCTAGGGCCTTGTGCCCGCCCGGACGCGCACGCATCTACGCCCACAAGGGGCTACGCTACGCTCCTCAAAATCAGCGTGGCACACTGCTAGCCTGGAAAGATACGCACCCGGCGCCGCGGTTCGTTGCCATAGCTGTGCGACACAAGATTCGCGGCCCGCGCCATCTCGTGCTGCATCCGCCGGACATCCGCCCCGGCGGGCCGCAGCTCCTCCGAGTTCGACCCTCCGAGCACACGGCGAATGGCTTCCTGCGTCTCGGCCACGGCCTGCTCCACCGGATCCTCCATCACAACCGGCAGGCCGAACACATCACCCAGGAACGACTCGACCTGATTCATGGTGTTGGCGCGCAGCACATACACCGGAATCCGGCGCCGCTCCGCATCCGAAATGGGCTGCGGATGCTTACGATAGTAGTTCTTCAGCGTGACGACCGCATTGGCCTGCTCCAGGCTGTCCACCAGGGCAATCGGCACACCGAGGTTCTGCGCGGCCTGAATCAGCCGCCCCCGGCCCACCCCATAGGGATAGACCCGCAGGGTTTGCGGCTGCTGGCGCGCGGGTTGCGGCGCTTCATCCGGCATCGCCGGATACTGCGGCTGGCTGCCGCGCACAGGCGCGCCGCGCTCCACATCGTTAATGCGGCCATTGCCACGCTTCTCGAAAGGCAGGCGATTCATCGCCGGTCCGGCGCCCATCGTGCGCGGCTCTGGCAACGGCGCCGGCGCCTTCTCGATGCGCACCTGGCCGCTCTCATCGCGGAAGCGAATCTCCGGCTGCAACGAGCGGCCTCGCAGGATAGCGTCCACGGCCGCGGACACGCTGTGATGGACGGCCATGCGCTGGCGATCCTGCAACTCGATCAGCACGTCGAACGTAGGCGGCGCGCGGCGCTCCAGCACGGACTTCTGCGTGCCGCGGCGGCGGGCTTCCTCGTCGCTCAACGTGACGCTCTCGATGCCGCCCACCAGGTCCGACAGGGTCGGGTTGATGAGCAGGTTCTCCAGGCTATTGCCGTGAGCCGTGCCCACCAACTGCACGCCGCGCTCCGCAATGGTGCGGGCCGCCGCGGCTTCCTGCTCGCGACCGATCTCGTCGATGACGATGATCTGCGGCATGTGGTTCTCGACGGCCTCGATCATCACCTCATGTTGCAGTTCCGGCGCGGCCACCTGCATGCGCCGGGCCCGGCCGATGGCCGGGTGCGGGATGTCGCCATCGCCGCCGATTTCGTTGGACGTATCCACGACGACGACGCGCGCCTTCTCGCTCAGGATGCGAGCGGCCTCGCGCAGCAAGGTCGTCTTGCCAACGCCCGGTCGGCCCAGCAGCAGGATGCTCTGGCCGGACTTGACGATATCCTCGATGATATCGATCACGCCGTATACCGCGCGACCCACACGACAAGTCAGGCCGATGATGCGGCCCTGCCGGTTGCGGATGCAGGAGATGCGGTGCAGCGTGCGCTCGATGCCGGCCCGGTTGTCACCGGTGAACATGCCGATGCGGTCGATGACAAACTTCAGGTCATCTTCGCTGACCTCGCGCTGGCTCAACACCAGCTCACGGTCTACAAAGCGGGCCTCCGGCAGCCTGCCCAGGTCCATGATGACCTCGAGCAGGCTATCGCCCTGATTGGACTCCCGTAACGCTTGTTCGACGGGTGGCGGCAAGACCTGTAACAGGGCATCCAGGTCATCCGTAATTCTTCGTTGTTGCATACGTTCTGAATACAACCTCTTGCCTGCCGTCTGGACAGGCCACTGAACAATCTGGCCGCTTTACGATCGGCCCACCTGGCTGCGCACCGGCATCTCCTGGCGCACCTCACGGCCCACTGCGGCTGCCGCCGCAGGTTGACGCACCATTACCACAGTATGTTTGACGAAGCGTACCCGCTCCATGAAAGGCGCAAAGCCAAAGCCGGTCAGGGCGCCGCGCAGTCCGCTCTCATATTCGCGCACGGTCGTGTACACCGGCGCCGTACGCCGCGACCGCCGCAGCAGGTCGATCTGGCGCAGGCCCTGTTCGACGAGCGACCGCAGCTCACGCGGCGAAACCTCGTTCGCGCCCCACAGGCGGAGCCAGTGACCGGCCCGCCCGATGTGTACCTGCACGGCCGCGCGCACCTCGCCCGCCGGTTCCCACACGGTGCCGCGCCAGCTATCCGGTTCCCACCACGACAGCGGGGGGGAGCCGACCTCGCCGGTCAAGGCGCCCTCGGCCTGCTGCACCAGCCGTGGCGTACCGCGGGTGTAGAGCCGCTGCAATGCCCAGCTATCCTGCGGCGTCTGCGGACGGAACCCCACTAAGGCCCCGCCGGCCGAGGGCGCCGCGGCCAGCCGGTAGATGGTCTCCCGCGTGTACGGACTGAACGTCGCATCCCGCAGGCATTGCTGTTCGGCACACCCTTCCGGCGTGCTGGCGTAGATGCGCTGGAGCCCGTGGCCGGCCGCGGCACGCTGACAGTAGGCCAGCAGCTTACTCCAGATGACAGCGCCGTCGGTGTCGCACACCGCCGGATCATGCCCCGGCCGCGCCGCCGCAATCTCATCATCGACTGCGGCCACCACCGGTGCAAGATGCAGCAGGTCCGCCTCCGGTCGCGCTGCCCGTTTCATCAACTGAACGAAGCCGGTCAGCCGCCGGCCGTTGACCCTCTCGTCCAGGACGAAAGAGGCCACGCCCACTCCTGCCCACGGCCACGGTGCAGTCAGCGCAGTCCACAGCGGTTGGTGCGGATGGGCCAGCATGTGCTCCATCGCCAGCGACATCCCATCACGTTGCAGCCGGCGCACCAACCCGATGTCGTTCAGACCGAACGGGCGAATCACCGTCAATCTACTCCTGACCAGTTGTCCGGCATTTTACACCGGTTCAGGGGCATTGGCAAGTGATTCTGTTTACAGGGCTGCCACAACGCCCGACCAAACCCTGCATGCACGCTTAAAAACAGAAGCCCCCAGCGGAGAGCCGGGGGCCGGATTGGCGCTCAGTAACCCCTTAGACCGGGGTCACCTTAACTGCCTGCGGGCCTTTGGGCGTATCTTCAATGACAAAGCTCACCCGCTCTCCAGCGTCCAGGTTGCGGAAGCCCTCACCGAGGATGTTGGAGTAGTGGACGAATACGTCCTTGTCTCCGCCATCCGGCGAGATGAATCCGTAACCTTTGCTCCGGCTAAACCACTTAACCACACCCGTGCTCTCCATTGGTAGTGCCTCCTGCATATAGTCCTATGATCGTCAACGCCTGACCGGGCACTGGAGCAGTCTTGCGGGACATGCACTGTCCGCACGACGCCGGACATAACACAAAACCACCGGGCTAGACTGCAGCACCGGTGGCTGGTGACTGTCCTACTCCCTGGTCATTGTTGCAACGATCACAACGAATAGGATTTTACCATGTGAGGGGGTCTATGTCAAATACGTGAGACAGCCGGTCAGTTGGGCAGCAGCGTGCCGCTCGGCCCGAACTGGGCCTGCTCCGGCCAGCCTTTGCTGCCGGCCATCCAGGTCAGCAGCGCATTCTCGCGGTTGAGGAGGGTGCGCGCCCGGCTCAGGATCGCGCCCAGCGACCGGCTCACCAGCAGTTCCTGCTTCTCGCGGTTGTCTATCTGCATGGTGATCGCCGCCAGATAGCCGACTTGTTGAGGCAGGTCGGGCATCTGGTCGACCTTGATCTCGAGACCTGCCGCCTCCGCAATGAGCTTGATGTAAAGGGCCACCCGCTCGCGCACGCTATCTGCCAGCGCGTCCACTGCGTCCGCATCCTCCGGCTCTTCGAGGGGCAGCGTCTCCACCTCCCCGCGCAGGTAAGGCTGATCGTGAATCAGCCGACGAATGCGAAACCGCTCCACCCCGACCGTGATGATGTTCAGCGTGCCGTTGGGCAGGTGCGTGCTTTCGATGATGCGCGCCAGCGTGCCGATATTGTACGGCTCCGCATCCGCGCCGACTTCCTCGCCCTGCTTGATGAGCACGACGCCGAACGGCAGCTCATCCGCCAGGCACCGCCTGATCATCAGGCGGTAGCGATCCTCGAAGATGTGCAGCGGCAGCACCTGGCCGGGGAACAGCACCGTATTGAGCGGAAACAGGGCCAGTTCGATTGTCTCAGTTGCTTCGTCCATAGGGCTTACCTCCGGTCACCTCGTTCCACCTGCCTGGCTGCCCACCAGTCATGCCCGTCCGTACAGCGGAATAGCCGCGCCGCTGAGGGCGGCGGCTTCGTCGCTGCATAGAAAACGCACGGTCGCGGCGATTTGTTCCGGGCGCACCCACTTGCTCCGGTCGGCCTCCGGCATGGCAGCCCGGTTATCCGGCGTATCCACAGTGCTCAGCAACAGCGTATTCGCGGTGACGCCGTGGGCGCGCACTTCAGCCGCAAGCGACTGGGTGAGGGCCAGCACGGCGGCCTTGCTCGCTGCATAGGCGCCGCTCCTGGCCTGCCCTGCCACGGCTGCACGCGCGCTGAAGGTGATGATGCGCCCCCAGCCGTGCTCAGTCATGTGGGGCAGAACCGCGCGGCAGGCGTTGAACGCCGTCTGCACGTTCACGCGCCACAGGAAGTCCAGCGTCGCCCCATCGGTCTCGGCCACGGTTGCGCCGCCGCGCCACTTGCCCGCCACCGCCGCCAGGATGTCGATCCTGCCGAATCGGGCCACGCCGCGCGCGACGGCAGCCTGGACTGCCGCGTCGTCGGTCAGGTCTACGGGCAACGCCAGCCACCGCTCCGCGGGGATGCCGTGCTCCGCGGCCAGCGCCGCGACCGCAACCTCATCGCGTGCGCTCGCCAGCACGGTGGCCCCCGCATCAGCCAGCGCCTTGACGACAGCCGGCCCTACGCCGCCCGTGGCCCCGGTGACCCAGGCAACCTTACCCGCCAACATGCCATACTCCATCTTCATCGCCTCTACTGCGTATCATACACGGTTTCGGCCCCTTAAACAATACGGGAGCAACGCCAGTGCGCTGCTCCCGTAAACGGACTAAGAGTCTATCCGAAAAACCGCTGGGGCCGGTCTCCGACCGTGCCCCCTGGCTCGGTTGTGCAACCTCCGGTTGCCGAGACCGCCCAGAGCAATTCTCAGATAGACACTAAGCTAAAACCTTATTCGATGCTGCCGGCAGCCATGCGCAGGCCGCGCACATCCCGCAGCTCGATCTTCCGGTAGCCAAGCTCGACCAGCCCGTCATCCTTGAAGCTGCGCAGGATGGCGCTGATGGTCTCGCGGTACGTGCCCAACATGTCCGCGAGCGCCTGGTGGCTCGTGCCGCGGATGGCTTTCCCGCCGTTCGCCAGCTCCAGCAGGAGGCTCGCCAGCCGCTCCGGCAGCCGCTTGTACGCGACTTCTTCCATCCGATTCTCGACCTGGGCGAGACGCTGGCCCACGGTCTGCAGCAATCCCCAGCTCAGCACCGGGTAGCGCAGCGCGAGGGTTTGCGCCTGCGGCTGCGGCACCATCCAGAGCACACAATCGGTCAAGGCCACGGCCTTCACACACGGATCCGCCGCGCCCAGCAGCGCGCCTTCACCGAACATCGAACCCGGGCCCAACGTGGCAATTGCCAGCCGCCGCCCGTTGGGACCTTCACGAATCAACTGCACCCGGCCCTTCATCAGGGTAAACAGGTTACGCGCCAGCACATCGGGTTCCGCGATAGTTTGGCCTGCGCGGATCGACTGCGCCGTGATTGCTTGCTTGAATTCGGGATCGTCTTCGCGGAGTTCGATTAAGATCTCCGGTACCGAACGCTGCTTCCCTCGATGCACCATCAGAACACCTCCCCTTTGCACGCCGTACTACCACCGGTCTGTGATTCTCACTCCAATTACTCTCAAGAGTATAAGTGAAAATCAGCCATATGTCAATAGTTTGTCAAAGCTGTTAATTAATTCTTAATCTTCCCTTCAGGTTGCCGCACTCGATGCTGTCAGGCCGGCTAGGGATTGGCGGTTTTCATGTCTTCCAACAGAGCTGCCACATATTCCACGGCGGTCCGGGCATTCTCGCCCAGGAAGATGCCCGGAATCTCCTGGCGCAATGCAGGCTGCACGTTGAAGGCGCGGCCGCCGAAGGCGAACAACGGCCGCGGCTCCGGCAGGCTCTGTAGCGCAGCCGCGAGCTCACCGACACCGCGCACGGTTTCAACGGTGGTGGCCGCAATAATGACGATGGCCGGGCGCAGACGTTCCATCTCTTCGACGAATTGCAGCACGGGCACGTTTTGGCCCAGATAGAGCGTGCGCACACCGCGGCGGCGCAGCAGCAGGTAGATGAGGAGCAGGCCCAGCTCATGCCAGTCATCCGGCGCGCAGCCCAGCACCACCAGGGGGCCGGTCGTGTTCCGCGGCGCCGCGTTGATGATGGCATCGATCTTGCGGCGCAAATAGTTGCTGGCAAAGTGCTCGACCGCGGTACTCAGTTCGCCACGGTGCCAGCGGTCGCCGATCTGCACCATGGCCGGCCCGATGAGATGCTCGGTGACAGCCTCGAGGCCGTACACGGCGAAGGCCTCTTCCAGGAGCCGGTCGGCCCGCACTTCCTCGAAATCCACCAGCGCAGCCAGCAGCGCATCCCGCGCGGCAGTGAGACCCTGGCGGTTCTCCAGACGGCGCTCAGCAGAGGCTGCGACGGCAGGCCGGTCGTCCAACCGGCGGTGCTTGTGCAGGGCAATCGCCTGACTGATGGTAAGTCCTTCTGCCACGCGCGCCTTGAGCCAACGCAGCACATTAATATCCTGGGCCGAGTAGAGCCGGTAGCCGCTGTCGGTGCGGCCGGGCGCCAGCGCGCCATAGCGCCGCTCCCAGGCACGCAAGGTTGCCGCGGGCAGACCGGTCGCTTCTACCACTGCCTTGATGTTGTACACAGGCTGAGTGTCTGTCTCGCCTGCCAGCTCATTCGGATTCATGTTCACTTCTGGCGCTCTCCCGTTGCTATTTCAGTACGTTCTTACTATAGCACAGAAGTAAACAGATGTCAATAGTTTGTTTATAGTTTGTTAGAGAAGATTGGGGGGCTGTGGTCGAGACGCTCAGTGGAGCGTCTCGACTCAGGGGCTAGACGAGGTTGAGTTCCTGTGCGAGCTCACGGGCGCTGCCCGCAATGTAGGTGCCGGCAAAGCGGCTCCGCAGTTCGGGATGGACGTTGAACGCGCGGCCACCAAAGATCAGGCGGGGCCGCGGCTCCGGCAGGCCGCGCACCAGCTCGTACACCTCCCCCAGCGCGTGCGCGCTTTCGCGCGTGCTGGCCGAGAGGCAGACAAGCGCGGGCCGCAGCCGGACGATCTCCTGTCCCAGGTGGTCCGCAGGTACATTCTGGCCGAGATAGATGACCCGCCACCCCAGCCGGCGCAGCACCAGGCTGACCAGCAGGATGCCCACATCATGCCATTCGGACGGGCCGGAGCCCGTCATCGCCAGCGGCCCGGTGGCGGGTTGGGCGTAAGCATGGAACAGGGCCGTCAGCCGGCGGCGCAGGATCGCGGTCGCGAAGTGCTCCTGCACGATGCTGGCCTCGCCCTGGTGCCACATCTCACCGATCTCCACCAGTACGGGGGCGATGATGTCCTCTGCCACCGCTTCCACCGGATACAGCGCAAAGGCTTCGTTCAGGATGGCTTCCACGCGCGCCTCCTGAAACGCCAGCAGCGCCTCAACCATTTCCTCGCCGATGGCCTCGGCGCTGCGTGCGCCTGCGGGCGGGAGCAGCGCCGGGTCTGGTCCGGTGCGGGTGAGCTTGCGTTCGGGCTCCTCACCGGCCTGGTGCCGCAATTCCAGCAGCGCCACAGCCCGACTGATGGAGACGCCCGTATCCACCTGAGTTTTCAGCCAGCGCAGGATGGCAATATCGCGCTCCGAGTAGAGCCGGTAGCCGCCGTCGCTGCGACCGGGCGACAGCACCCCGTAACGCCGCTCCCACGCGCGCAGCGTGGCCGGCGGGATGCCCGTCTCCTGTACGACCGTCTTGATGGTGTAGACAGGCGCATCGTCATACGAACTCAAGCGCGCTTCCTCAGTCATAGCCACCTCGCCTCACGCTACTGTCAGTTCCGCCAGGGCGTCCGCGATGCGTTCTGCAGCCGCCAACAACTCCGGCGCCTGGTCAAACACGGCCAGCCCACCCTGATCCGCTGCGACCGCATCCGGTGTATACGGCAGGCTGCCCAGCACAGGCAGGCCGTCCGCATGCGCGCGGATGAAGGCTTCATCTTCCGCGTGGCGCGTCTTGTTCGCCACCAGGTACACCCGGTGGATGCCGATCTCCGCGGCCAACCCGCGAATCTGCTCTGCCGTGCCCAGGCTGCGCAGGCCCGGCTCCACGACAATCACGAACGCATCGACCGAGCCGGCTGTGCCCCGCCCCAGGTGCTCGACGCCCGCCTCCATGTCCAGGATGAGCGTCTGGTTCTTGCGCAACAGCAGATGCGTGACCAGGGCCTTGAGGAGTGCATTTTCGGGGCAGAGACAACCGGTGCCGCCTCCGCGCACCGTACCCAGGCGCAGGAGCCGTACGCCCCGATGATGTACGCTGAAGCTCTCGGGGATATCGTCCACCTTCGGGTTGAGCTTGAACCAGCCGCCGACCGTGCCGGGCTGCGCGCCGGTGCGCTCGTAGATCAAGGCTTCCATCTCTGCGATGGGTTTGAGATCAGCATCCAACGCCGCACTCAGCCCGAAGGCCATCCCCAGGTTGCCCGCGGGGTCCGCATCGATGGCAATGACATCGTGGCCCCGGCGGGCATAGACGTAGGAGAGCAGTGCGGTCAGCGTCGTCTTGCCGACGCCGCCTTTTCCGGTAATGGCAATCTTTGGCATGATAGTGTCCTCGTCCTGGTCAGCAGTGATGGTCAAGCCCGTCTGTTACACGAGCCATTGTATAGCTGTTGTAGAATGTTGGCAACTCCAGCCAACAGTGTGAAGGTCGCGCCGGGATCGTCTGTTGACAAAGCTATCACAAAACCTTGCTATAGACAGGGACCTTAAATACCATTTGCGACATTTGCCGTTTGCGAAAGACACGGGACGCGAGTAGACTGCACATGAACCAAGAATTCCAAATGTAGGCGGCACAGCATCCTGAGCGGAGGCCCGCAGGGCCGCAGTCGAAGGATCGCCACGGTGCCGGCGTGCTTCGACTGCGCTCACCGCCAGCGGCGGCCTCCGTTCAGCATGCCTGCACCCTCGCGCACATTTGGAATCCCTGGCACATGAACACCCCAGCTTGACTGCTCGAGGAACCCACGTCTATGGCACGGAACAACCAACCTGAATTTGCGGTGATCGGCCTCGGCCGTTTCGGCAGCAGCCTCGCGCTGACGCTCGTCGGTCGCGGGTACACGGTCGTCGGCATCGATCGCGACCGCGCCCTGGTACAGGAGTTTGCCGATGAACTGACGCAGACGGTGGCCCTGGATGCTACCGATGAGGATGCGCTGCGGGCCATCGATATTGCGTCGTTCGATACGGTTGTGGTCGCCATCGGCGCGGACTTCGAGAGCAACCTGATGGCAACCGTGGCGCTGAAGAGCCTGGGCGTGCGCCGGGTTGTCTGCAAAGCCCTGAGCGAACGCCAGCAGACTATCCTGTTGAAGGTCGGCGCGGATCGCGTCGTCCTACCCGAATATGAGGCCGGCCAGCGGCTCGCTTACAGCCTGACCATGCCCTTGCTGCTCGACCAACTGGTGCTGGATGCGAATCACACGATCACTGAACTCCGCACGCCAGCCTCTTTCGTGGGCCGGAGCCTGCGTCAGGTCGACTTGCGCGGTCGTTTCGCGATCACCCTGCTGGCGATCAAGCGGCAGGAGGAATTTCTGATATCGCCATCCGCAGACGTGATTATGCAGGAGGAAGACTTGCTCGTCGTGATTGGCTCGAACGCGAACCTTGACCGACTGACCAGGATCTCATAGCGGCCGCCTCCATCATGGAACGTGCGCGGACCGTCCGCAAACTACGGCGTCGCCGTATCCCGACCGCCGTCCGGCTGGTAGGCGGACTGGGGGTGCTGATCCTGCTCGGCACGCTCCTGTTTCTGCTTCCAGGGGTTGCCACGCGGCCGCTGGCAGGCAACGAGGCCCTTTTTACCGCAACCTCCGCACTGGCCGTGACGGGACTCTCGATCATTGTGCCGGGGCGAGACCTCAACCTTACGGGGCAGGTGATTCTCCTGCTGCTCATCCAGGTCGGTGGGGTCGGCTTCATGTCCGCCGCAGTAGTCATTCTGCGACTGCTGGGGCGGAGAATCTCGCTGGCCGACCGGCTGGCACTGCGCGACTCGTTGGGTCTGCTGGAGCCGCGTGCCATCCTGAACATTGCGGGCCGGGTCTTCCTGACTTCGCTGGCGATTCAGGGGGCGGGCGCGGCGCTCCTGTGGCTGAGCTGGCGGCAGATGTTGGGCAATGGCCGCGCGCTCTTCTATGCCATCTTCCACGCGACATCCGCCTTCTGCAATGCGGGGTTCGAGCTGTTCACGGGCACGCCCGGCTATACCGGCGGCATCCCCACCGACCCGTTCACCCTCGGCGTCTTTGCGGGGCTGATCATCTTGGGCGGGCTGGGCATCCCCGTGCTCTCAGACCTGTTCTGGCAGCGGGGCAAGCTCACCTTGCACACAAAGATCACTTTTGCAGTCTATGCGGGGTTGATCGGAGTGGGGTGGCTGGGCATCCTGCTGGCTGAGTCCAGGTTGAGCGGCACGATGGCGCACATGGCCTGGTTCGAGCGCATCAGCATGTCGCTGTTCCAGTCGATCTCAGCACGCACCGCGGGGTTTGCAGCCCTGGCAGGCTTCGAGCAGTTGACCCCGGCCAGCCAGTGGCTCATCATGGCGCTGATGTTGATCGGTTCCGCGCCGGCCTCCATGGGCGGGGGCATCACGACCGGCACATTCGCCGTTCTGACACTCTCGCTCTGGGCGTATGCTCAGGGCCAGCCGGTCGCGCAGATTGGGGGCCGGTCCATCGGGACGGAGACCGTCCGCCGCGCCGGCGCCGTGCTGACCGTCTCCCTGTTTGTGGTCGGCATCGCAACCTGGCTGATCCTGATGACCCACCGCACCACGCTCGACACCGCGCTGTTCGAGGTGGTCTCAGCATTTGCCACCACCGGCCTGTCGCTGGCCTTCACGGACCAACTCAATCTCTTCGGCCAGCTCGTCATCATCTTTGTGATGTTCTGGGGGCGGCTGGGCGCCCTGACCATCGTCGCCGCGCTGGCACAGACCGCCCCGCCCCAGCCGGTCGCCTACCCCGAAGCCCAGGTGCTCATCGGCTGATCGCTGCGCAGTCAGCCGCCCTGCCTGACCCAGCCGATCTCGCCCAGGACGCGGTCCACTTCAGCCATAGGCAGCGAATTGCCTTCGAACAGGCGCACCCCCTCGATGAAGGCGTTCAGCCCGCCCTCGTAGTTCAATGCCAGCCCGATGATGTTCTGCACGTCGAGCAGGGCTGAATCGCTGCGACTCACCCCCAACCGGATTTCCTCAGACAGGTCATTGACGATCGCATCCCGATTCTGCCGGTCGAGGACCGTGGGACAACGCAACAGCGACTTTGCCAGCGTCATCTTCGCGGCGGCAGTCATGCGCGCGGCCTCGACGGTCTGGCTGTGCATGACGATTTCCACTGTGCCTGCCAGTCGCTGGAGCTGTTCATCCGACGTGGTGTTGATGCGGGTGCTGCCGATGAGGTCCTCTTCCTGGTACAGCTCGATGCGCACATCGATCTGACCGGTGACGGTGGGCGTCAACGAAAAATAGAATGTGGGTGAGTCGTGGCCCTGGAAGAGCCTGAAGGCACGCGAGGTCTCGTCGTTCATCGTGCAATACGCCGAGGAGACCTCCAGGCGCAGCCGCACAAACGGCTGCCCTGCCGGCCAGAATACCTGAGCATCGCCGGAGCGCATGACGGGCATATCCGCCTCGCTCAGCCGCGGAGAGGCCAGCTGGCGGACGGCGACGGCAATCGTGAACGGGCGGCCCACCACGACGCGCTCCGGCACGGCCGCATCCAGCCGCAGGGTGGTCACCGCGGCGTCCGCAGTCGGAAAGGAGGATTGCGGGGCGGATGGCCCGGTAGTCTCCAGCTCCACATCCTTCGGAATAGGGGCTGGCGAAGCCGCTGCCGGGGGAGCGGGCTCCGGCCTGGCCCCCGGTTTGGCGCTGCGGTAGACCTGGTGACGCTCGCGCCACCACCGCTCGAATTCGCTCTGCAGGATCAACAACTGGAACGAGCCGGCGCGTTCCTGCTGGGCCAGGGCCAGGAGACTGCCCACCTGTTCCTCCGTCACCGTGCGGAGCGCGGCGCGCCACCAAGCCACACGATCCGAGCCGCCGGCCAACAGGCTGTCATCCAGCTCGATGCCGGCGGCCTGGGCGACACGCGGCCCATCGGCTGCCGCGGGGAACAACTCGGCCAGCAGGTCCGCCAGCCGGCGCACGATATCCTCGAACGTCATTCTGTCTCTCCTTCCTCCTTGCCGACGTACAGACCGGCGGCCTTCAATCCCTCGATGATAACATCGACGTGCACCCCTTGGCCGCAAAAGCGGCTATCGCCGCTCGAAAGACCTTTTAACTTGCCATGAGCCAGATGCATCCCGACGACCCGCCAGTTCACATCGAAGATGGGCGCCCCCCCTGCCCCGGGCTGCTTGATGTTGTGCAGGGGGTTCTCCGTGTTATATTGCAGCCTGGCCTTATCGACATCGACCACTGCCCGGTTCAGCAGCTCCAGTTGCTTCGGTCCGCCGCCAGGATGATAGATCAGGCTGAGCCGATCGTTCGCCTGCGGGGTGGCCGGCTCCAGCGACAGATAGCCCATACGCTCGGTCGGCTTACCGGCCACCCGCACCGCCGTCCAGATTTGCTCCTGACTGGTCGCGAAACCTTCCTCCGGTACAAGGCGGAGTTCCTCGGGGGTCGTCACCAGTTCGCCCATAGTACGCTGGAAATTACAGCGGACGATGGCCGCGCGTGCCTCGTCCGCCGTGCGGATGTTGAATCCAGCCGTGATCAGCAGATCACCGCGTACGAGAAAACCCGTGCCGCTGATCCCATTGGGCACTTGCAGTTGGATGAGCACCACCGCCTGGGCACGGCTCAGGGCTTCCTGCAGGAAGCTGATATGCTGCGGCCAGGCGGGCGGCAGGTTTCTCACGGGCGCCGCGGGCTCTTCCCTTGGCGCGGGCGCCTCCGATTGCCGCGTCCGGGCGGCGCGAACCGTCTGCTGCTCGGCCAGCGCCACCTTCAGCCACGGATTCTCCGGCTGGTCCAACAACGCAGCTTCGAGCAAGTTGCGGACGCGGCCGCGCCGCGCGGCGGCCGTCAGGATGTTGTGCCAGTTGAGCGAAGGCAATTCGCGGAACTCGATGCCGACGGGGTTCAGCCGCGCCGCGGCCACCAGCTCGCCCGAAGCCTCGATGGTAGGATAGAAGGCCGCGAGCACGCTGGCGAGGATCGCGAGCCGCGGGTCCAACGCGCTGACCCCGCCATCGCCCGTACCCGTGCCGGTGCCGCCAACGACCAGATCGGCGGGGCGGCCGGCTGGCCCGGTCGATAACACGACGGACGTTACCTCTGTCGCCCAGCCGCGCAATTGGCCCGCGACGCTGCCCGGCGCATCGCGCGCCAGTTGCTCGACGAAATCTAGTATCGGTACGTTGCCGGTCCGGCTCTGCGCAGCCAGCTCCCGCGACACCTGCCACAGGTGCGGCAACACGCTGAACAGGCCGCGCGCATCCGACGCGGGCGGCACATCAGGCGGCAGGAGGCGCCGGTAGGTACGTTGGAGGTCTTCCGGCGCGGCCTGAATGCCCGCCAGGGCCGCCAGCAGGCGCAGGCCTATCTCCTCCTGCGCCAGGTCGAAGCTGAACACGCGCAGGATGACCCGGTCGAGGTTCTGCATCGGGAGGGAGCCCTGATCCCGCGCGCGCACGGCGGCCACCAGTTCCTCCAGCCCGTTGAAGAACTGGAGACTGGCACGCACAATGGCTGTGATGTCGTCACGGTCAGCGGCGCTGCGGTCGATCGCGGAGCGGATGCCCTCGCGCAGCTCATCCACGACCGCGTTGCGGCGCTGCTCGCTGCCCATGCTGGGGCAGGCTGTGAGCGCCTCCACGATCTCCCGCTGTTTGGCGACGTCCATGTCCCTGCCCCCTTCTGATAAAAGCCTGGCCGAACAACTCGTAGCATAGGGCCTTGTGCCCGTCAGAACGCCCACAAGGGGCTATACTACCCTTCATCCGAATGAAGCGATCACCCGATCCACTTCGGCCATCGGCGCCGAGGCACGCTCATTATCGCGCACCGCCTCGATCAACTCTTCCAGCCCGCCCGCGTAGAACAGCGCGGTGCTGACGATGCTGTTCACATCCAGTCGGAGGGCGCTGTGCCGTCTGACATTGTTCTTGATGTCGGAGCGCAGGTATTCCACGACGGCGTCACGGGCCGCCTGGTCTTGCATCGTCGGGCAGTTGGCCAGCGCATCGACAAGCTGTCGTTTCTGCTGCGGCGTCAACTGGTAGATGCGCGGGACGGCGGGCGCTGGCGCGACAGGCGCGGCAGCCGCCTCCTGCTGCCAGGTGAGGTAATCTGCCCGCGCCTGCTGCAAATCCGTATCGCTCGGGAAATCGGCGCGCACCCGGTCGATAAGCGCCAGCACCTTATCCTGCTTCTGCGCCTCCGTTATGATTGCATCCCAGAAAACCTGGGGGCTGCCGTTGAATGCAATACGGGTCAGGTCCAGCCCGGCGCCCTTGGCAGGGATGCGTGCCTGTCCTTCAGTATCGTAGAGAGCCGCCAGAAGTTGCACCAGCCTGTCCAGCGATGCGTGCCACACCATGATCCTACCTCCTCATGAGCCGTCCGCCAACATGCCGGCTTTTCTCAACCCGGCGACAACCTTGTTGATGTGGATGCCCTGATTGGCGTAGATCGACCTCCCGGTCGTCACGCCCGTCAGCCAGTCGCCCGCGTGGTGCAGCCCAACGACGCGCCACTTCATATCAAAGACGGGTGAACCGGAAGAACCTTCCTCCGTGTCGGTCAGGTACTGGATGCGGCGATCATTGGCGTCCACGACCGTGTTATGCGAGAGGGCAATCTGCTTGCGCCCGCCGCCGGGATGCTGGATGATGATGACCTCATCCTTCTCTTTGGGCGTGCCAGGCTCGATCTCGAAGATGGGCAGCGCGCCCCACTCGGCGAGATCGCCCTTGACCTTGACCGCGGTCCAGTCATCACCCCCCCGCTCATCCAGCGGAGAGGTCGCGAAGCCGTTGGGCGCATCGGGATCGAGGTCGTAGGAGACAGGCGTCAGTTCTGTGCCCAGTTCGTTCGTCTGATAGTTGAACTCGATGTGCGCGGCGCGGGCGGTCGCGATGTCCGGCAGGACGTGATGGTTGGTGATGAGGATGTTGCCGGGGATGAGAAAGCCGGTCCCCGTACTGGGCAACTGCGCGTGCTTGCGCTGCTCCTCAGTCAGGGGCAGCACGACGCGACAGACTGCGCGTGCAACCTGGGTCCCGCGTTCCAGGAACGCAATGGGCCGAAACGTGCTGGCCCCACGGATGATCTTTTCGAGGTTGCCCTGGCTTTTCAGCCGCTCCTGCTCACCCGGCGGCAGCGAAGGGGTGGGGAGGGCCGTCAGCGTTCCTTCGGCAGCCAACTGGATTTGATTCTCGTTGGGATAATCCTGCAGCACGCGCTGGGCGAGCACCCTGACCTTGCCCTGCTTATTGGCCTCATCGAGGACGCTCTGCCACACGACCTGCGGCGTGCCGCCCCAGTCAATGCGCCCGAGGTTAAGCTGCGAGTCCTTTGCGACCACCCTGATTTCCTTGACATCCAGATACAGACCTATGAGCGTCTCGCGCAGGACTTCCTGTGTCTGGAAATTCAATTCCTTGGGCATTGTCAAACCTCCTTGCCTGGATCGCCTTACCGGTCTCAACACCTGAGTTTTGGCGGGTCGCGCTTCTGCAGGGGCGACCGGCGGTCGCCCCTGCAGGTATCGTTAGTTATTCTTAGGGCTCGTAAAAGAATAAGTTCCGCCGCTGGCACGGTCGGAGACCGGCCAGAGCAGGAAGTAATACTTTTACAGACCCTTAGTGGTCGGCCTGCGCGATTTCGGCGCCGGTCACTTCGCGAATCCAATCCAGGCAGAGGTCCACGCGCACGTAGATGCCGCCGTCGCCGCACTCGCGGAACCCGCCCCGCGCGCCGCGGGAGGTCGC
>DAOUGK010000189.1:0-18475 GCA_034429055.1 Anaerolineae bacterium
CGCTGCCCGCGGCCGTCGAACGCACCGTGCGCGAGCAGGTCGGCATCACAGTAACGGCAGGCGCGCTCCTCGAGCAGGTCAGGCACGCGTACACGCATTTCCGCATCACGCTGCACGCCTTCGCCTGCACCTGGACGGGCGGCACGCCCGCATGCGTGACCTGCGCCGAGACGCGCTGGGTCGCGCCGGACGCGCTGACCGACTACGCCTTCCCCGTGACGGATCGGAAGATTGCGGAGCGAGTCAAACAAGGCGCAGGGTAATCGCCACCGGCTCCCGCGCCGTCATAACTACCCGCACCCCAGGAGACCAGCAAACATGACCGCACATCTCGTAATCGTTGGCAGCCTCAACATGGACCTCGTGATTCGCGCGCTGCGCCACCCACAGCCGGGCGAGACGCTCACCGGCAGCGCGTTCCTGACGATTCCCGGCGGGAAGGGCGCCAACCAGGCCGTCGCCGCCGCGCGGCTCGGCGCAGATGTTACGATGATCGGCAAGGTCGGGCCGGACGCGTTCGGCGATGCGCTGCGCGCCAATCTCGCGGCCGCGGGCGTGGATGTCGAGCACGTGACGCGCTCATCTGAGGCGACCGGCGTCGCGCTCATCACGGTCAGCGCGGCGGGCGAGAACACGATCGTCCTCGCGCCCGGCGCCAACGGGACGGTCACGCCGGAGGATGTGCAGGCTTGCGCAGACATCATCGGGCAGGCGGATGCGCTGCTGCTCCAGCTCGAGGTGCCGCTGCCCGCGGTGCAGGCCGCAGCGGCGATTGCCGCGGCTCGCGGCGTGCCGGTCATTCTGAATCCAGCACCCGCGCAGCCGCTGCCGCCTGTCCTGCTGCGCCACGTCACCTATCTCATCCCCAACGAGCACGAGGCCGCGCTGCTGGCCGGCGGGCCGGCGGATGACGCGGAGACACTGGCGCGCCGCGTGCAGGCGCTCGGCCCGCGCGCGGTGGTGGTGACGCTGGGCGCGGCAGGCGCGCTGGTACTGGACGGCGATACGGCTGCGCGTGTGCCGTCATACCCGGTGACAGTCGTGGACAGCACCGCGGCGGGGGATGCATTTGTCGCGGCGTTCGGCGTCGCGCTCAGCGAAGGACAGTCGCCCGTGGCAGCCGCGGCCTGGGGCTGTGCCGCGGGTGCGCTGGCCTGCACCGTCCTGGGCGCACAGCCCTCGCTGCCCCGCCGCGCAGCCGTCGCGCAGTTGGTGGGGGCCATCAACGAATAATCGAATCCTTCCACGAATAAGCGAATAGAGGTGCGCCGCGGCGCAGCCCATTCGCTTATCCGTAGCGCGGCCGCAGGCGCATTCGCGTATTCGTTGATGGCCGCGTCTCAGCGTTTCACTCAGCTCTGGCGCCCGACGAGCGAGTCGAGCAACTCGGCCAGGAGGGTGTGCGCGGCAGGTTCGGCAGCAGGCCGGACGCGCGCCAGCGCGGCATGGGCCGCGGCGGTGGACTCGCGCACGTGCGCCTCGGTGATGCGCCGCGCGGCTGCCTCTTCCAGCAGCGCGAGCACCGGGGGCACGTCCGCCGGGGTGAACGCGGGCCCGGCATATAGCTCCGCCAGCCGCGGGCCGACGGCCGGGTGGTTCAGCGCGTGCAGCACGGGCAGCGACTTCTTCTTGCTCAGGATATCGCTGGCCGCGGACTTGCCGGTGACAGCCTCGTCGCCCCAGATGCCCAGGATGTCATCCTGAAGCTGGAACGCGCGGCCCAGTCGCGCACCGTACTCGTGGTACGCAGCCACGATGTCCGGCGCCGCGCCCCCCACGAGCGCGCCGAGTTCCGGCGCGGCGGCCAGCAGCGCGCCCGTCTTCCCGGCAATCATCGTGAAGTAATCCGCAACTGTTACGTCGAGCCGCGCCTCGAACGACATGTCGAGGAACTGCCCCTCGGTCAGCGCGAGGCAGGTCTCATCGAACCGGCGCAGCGCGACCAGCAGCCGGTCCGCAGACACCCCGCGCTCCGCCAGCCGGAAGAAGGCCAGGTGGGCCAGGCTGAACATGCCGTCGCCCGCGTTGCAGGCGATGGGCATGCCGAACAGCGTCCACGCGGTCGCGCGGTGACGCCGGGTGGGGCTGTTGTCCTCGATATCGTCGTGCAGCAGCGAGAAGTTGTGGAGCAGTTCCAGCCCGGCCGCAACAGGCAGCGCGCGCTGCGGGTCTGCGCCCGCGGCCGCGCACGCCAGCACGCACAGCATGGGCCGAACCCGCTTGCCGCCCGGCACGTCCGCGGGCTGCAACTGCGGATCGCGCCAGCCCATGTGGTACTGCATGATTTCGTAGTGCCCGCGTGCCGGCGCCGCGGGCGGCTCCAGCACGGCGCGGATTTCCGCCTCGATGAGCGGCAGATAGGTGGCAAACGCCTGGCTCAGGTGCATGGATTCCTCACAGTCCGACTTCGACGATGCGGCCGGGCGCGGCCAGCGCCGCAACATCCCCTGCCCCTGCGCAGAACATCGCGGTGCGCAGCTCATCCGCGAACAGATCCACCGCCGCGATGACTTCCTCCGGCCCTGCGGCCGCCGCCTTGAGGAAAGGCGACGCGATGCCGACCAGTGCGGCATCCAGCGCGAGCGCCTTGGCCGCTTCGATGCCGGTGCGCATCCCGCCGCTCGCAATCAACGGCAGATCCGGTGCGCCGCGCCGCGCCAGCCGCAACGAGTCGGCGGTCGGGATGCCCCAGTCTGCGAACGCGCGCGCCAGCTTGCGCAGCCGCTCTGTCGGCGCGCGGTGGTATTCGACCTCGCTCCAGGAGGTGCCGCCGGAGCCGGCAACGTCCAGCGCCGCGACGCCTGCCTCTGCCAGCCGGCGGGCCGCGCTCTCGCTGAGGCCCCAGCCGACCTCTTTGGCAATCACGGGCACGCCCAGCGTCCGGCAGACCGTTTCGATCTTGCCCAGCAAGCCCTGCCAGTTCCAATCGCCATCGGCCTGCAGCGCCTCCTGCAACGGGTTGAGGTGGAGAATCAGCGCATCCGCGCCGATCATCTCCACGGCCCGGCGGCATTCATCCACGCCATAGCGATAGTTGAGCTGCACCGCGCCGAGGTTGGCAAAGAGCAGGATATCGGGCGCGATATCACGCACGCGAAACGTGACCACGGTGCCGGCCTGCTCGATGCCGGTCCGCTGCGAGCCGACGCCCATCGCCAGCCCCCGCGCCTGTGCGCCCTCTGCCAGGTGACGATTGATGGCCTGCGCCGCATCCGTCCCGCCGGTCATCGACGAAATCAACAGGGGCAGCGCCAACCGTTTGCCGAGAAACGTCACACGCGTGTCGATGGCCGCGAGGTCCAGCTCCGGCAGGGCCTGGTGCACCAGGCGGAACCGCTCAAACCCGGTCGTGAGGTTGGGAAACTGGACTTCTTCTTCCAGGTTAATGCGGATATGATCTGCCTTGCGGCGGTCGTGGACCAAGATGACCTCCGAAAACGGACGCAACTTTCCCCGTCGGGGGGTGTTCTATTTAGCAAGCTGAGGGCCGTGTGCATCTTACCAGTCACGCGGAGGGATGTCAAAGCAAGTCGTGATACGGTTTTGACACTCACGGCTGCGGCTGCTAAAATGCGCCGCATCATTCCGGCGCGTCATATTCCTGCGCGGCGCAGGCGCTGCCTGCGTGCGACCCAGATACATCCGGCCCGTCAGGCCACACAAGGAGAACCTTTGATGAACGAAGCCATTTACGAAAAGGTCAAAGAAATCATCATCGATAAGCTGAACGTCGATGAGGCGAAGATTGTGCCCGAAGCGCGGTTCCGCGAGGACCTGAAGGCCGATTCCCTGGACCTGGTCGAGCTGATCATGGCCTTCGAGGAAGAGTTCGGCGGCGCGATCTCCGACGAGGATGCGCAGAAGATCACGACGGTCGGTGAGGCCGTGACCTACCTGGACAAGGCGAGCGCCTGAGCTGCGCGCTGCGGAGTTCGCAAGAGGCCCACGCTGGTGCGCACCGGGGTGGGCCTCTTGCTACTCCCGTGATTGGACAGGATTGATGGGATTGCAATCATATAAATCCTGCCAATCCTGTCGATATACAAAATCCTGTGAATCCTGTCGAAAAGCCTGATCTCGAATATCCCAGCAATCCTGTCCCAACTCCCCCCGTCACGTTGCTCGTCATGGCGGGCGGGCGCAGCCGGCGCATGGGCCGCGACAAGGCCTGGCTCGCAATCGACGGACTGCCGCTCGTCGAGCGGGTGGTGCAGCGCCTCGCGGGCCTGGCCGGCGAGGTGCTGTTCAGCGCGCGCGAGCCGGAGCCGTACGCCGCGCTCTGCGCCCGGCTGCCGCTGCCCGCGGCCGCGGTCCTGGACCGCTACCCCGACGCCGGGCCGCTGGCCGGGCTGGAGGCGGGGCTGGCCGCAGCCGCCCACGAGCTCGTCTTTGCGGTCGCCACGGACATGCCCTTTGTCAACCCTGCGCTCGTCAGCCACCTGCTCGACCTGAGTGAGGGGTATGACGCAGTCGTGCCGCTCACGCCCCACGGCGACACGCTGGAACCGGAGCCGCTGCACGCCGTCTATCGGCGCACCTGCCTCCCCGCCATCCGCGCGCAGCTCGACGCCGGGCGCCGCCGCGTCGTGAGCTTCTTCGACGATATACAGGTGCGTTATGTCACGCCGGAGGAAATGCTGCCCTTTGACCCGGCGCTGCGCTCGTTCGTGAACGTGAATACGCCGGAGGAGTGGGGAGAATTAGGAATGTGTAACGAGTGACGAGTAAAGAGTAATTCTTACTCGTTACTCCTTACTCGTTACTCGTCATCACATACATCAGCGCCTGCGCGTACGCCTCAGCGGCATCGGGCGCGCGGAAGGCGAGCGCCTCGCCCTGCCAGGCCAGGCGGCAGGTATAGACCCCGTCGGCATAGAGCAGGTCGAACTCCGGCGTCGCAGTCTCATCAAGTGCGCGCTGCAGCCGCTGGCGCAGGTGACCTTCCTCCGGCAGCCAGATGACATCCCCGAGGAACACGTAGTCCAGCGCCCATTCGGGTGTGCCGTGGAACATGACCGCAGGGAAACCCTGCAGCATCTCCACCATCGCGGCCATGTCGTTGATGACAAAGACCCGGTCGTCCATATCCCGGTCGGCCAGGCCAAACCGGTCGCCCTGACGCGGCTCCCAGTTCATGCCGGCTTCTTTCAGCCTCCGTGCCATCTCCAGTGAGATCACCTTGCCCCTCCCATACGAAGCACGTAGTATCCATCCGAAAAACCGCTGGGGCCGATCTCGGCTGTGGCGAAGCCACAGCCGAGATCGGCCAGCGCAATTCTCGGATAGACTCGTAGTCACCACGGAATACGCAGAACACGCGGAAGATTCTAATAGACCTGTTCCGTGTGCTCCGCGTATTCCGTGGTGACGCCTGCCTCTATCGTCCGCCCATCCCGGTGAGCGTGATGCCGCGGACGAACCACTTCTGGCCGATGATATAGATGACCAGGATGGGCACCAGCGCAATGACCGAGCCGGCCATCAGTAGGTGCCACTCGACGCGATATTGACCCTGGAACGCGGCCAGGCCGACGGGCAGCGTGCGCATGTGCTCGGAGTTGGTGACGATCAGCGGCCACAGGAAGTTGTTCCACTGGCCGAGAAACGTAAAGATGGCGAGCGTTGCAAGCGCGGGGCCGGTCAGCGGCAGGAGAACCTGCCACCAGATGCGAAACGATGACGCGCCGTCGACGCGCGCCGCATCATCCAGCTCGATCGGCAGCGACAGGAAGTACTGGCGCAGGAGGAATGTGCTGAACGCAGAGAAGGCGGGCGGCAGGATGAGCGCCTTGAAGGTGTCGATCCAGCCGAGCAGGCGCACGATGACGAAGTTGGGAATCATCGTCACCGGGAAGGGAATCATCATCGTGCCCAGGTAGAGCAGGAACAGCAGGTCACGTCCGCGGAAGCGCAGTCGCGCGAACGCAAATGCAGCCAGCGACGAGGTCAGCAGTTGCAGCACCGTCACTGCGGCGGCCTGGAAGGTGCTGTTGAAATAGAAGCGGCCAAACGGCATGACCGTCACCGTTTCGACGTAGTTCTGCCAGACGACCGGGTCGGGAATCCACTGGGGCGGGTAGATGAAGATGTCGCCCGGTTCCTTGAGCGAGGTCGAGAGCATCCACAACAGCGGCGCCAACATGAAGAACCCGACCACAATCAGGGCGGCGTGGAGGGCGATGCGTCCCGGCAGCGACAACCCGCGCCTACTCACGGTCGGCCTCTGCGTGCTGTGGCCGGTCGTGTTGTGGCCGGTCTCCGACCGAGCCACAGTAGTCGGTCATGGGTGGCACGGTCAGAGACCGGCCACAGCCTGTTGAGATGCTACTCACGATCGGCCTCGTAATGCACCCACCGATCCTGCAGCCGCACCTGGAAGAAGGTGAAGACGAAAATGACGGCGAACAGCAGCCAGGCGAGCGCTGCGGCCTTGCCCATGCGCGACCAGCGGAACGCGTTGAGGTAGATGTAGTAGACCAGAGTGGTCGTCGCGAAGGCCGGCCCGCCCTTGGTCATGATGTACGCCTCCTCGAAGACCTGGAAGGCCCAGATGAGGGACATGATGACCACGAAGAAGGTCGTCGGTGACACCATCGGCAGCGTGATATACCTGAACTTGGCCCACGCGCCGCCGCCGTCCACCTCTGCCGCCTCGTACAACTCCTGCGGCACAGCCTGGAGGCCCGCCAGGTAGATGACCATCGTGAAGCCCACGTTCTTCCACAGGTTCAGGATCATCACCGCGGGCATCGACCAGCGCGAACTGTTGAGCCAGTCGGGCGGGCTGATGTCGAGGCCGAACAGGTCGCCCAGGTTGCGCAGGAAGGTGTTGAGGATGCCGAAGTTGCCGTTGAAAATCCACTGGAACACGAGCGCCGCCGCGACGAGCGACGTGACGACCGGCATGAAGTAGACGACCCGATAGGCCGTCGTCCCGCGCAGCCCCTGGTTGAGCGCCATCGCCAGCACCAGGGATAGGATGACGCGCAGCGGGACCGTGCCGAAGGTGAAGTAGAAGGTGTTGAGGGCCACGCGTGCAAACTGCTGGTCGGTGAACAGCAGCTCACGGAACTGTGCTGCGCCGACATACACCGGCGGCGTCAGCAAGTCCCACCGGAACATGCTCAACGCGAGCGACGCGATGACCGGAAACGCAGTAAAGAGCAGGAAGCCGGTAATGTTGGGCGCGAGGAAGAAATATGCCTCATACTGCCGCTGCCACCGGTACCAGCGGAGACGGCGGTCATAGGCGGGGTCGGCTGCGCCAGGCAACTCAGGAACACGAAGGCGCGAAGACGACGAAGCGCTCGAAGCGCGAAGACGCGAAGGGTCAACTACGGCACGCCCCTCAACAGGTCCTTCGCGCTCTTCGCGCTTCGCGTCCTTCACGCCCTTCGCGCCTTCGTGTTCCAAACGCCTTACTTGGGATACCCGTTGTTGACCAGGAACTGATTAACCGCCCGGCATAGTTCCGGCACGACTTCCTCCGGCGTGGCCTCGCCCGCCCACAGCCGCTCGAGCTGCGGACCGATGATCGAGCCGCTCAGCTCGTCCCACTCGGGGAAATAGGCGAAGCCGCCCGGCTGCGCAGCCTCTGCCGCGAGCAGGAAGGCCTTGCGGTTCGCGGGCTTGGGACTGGCAAGAAAGTCATCGCTGTTGGCAACGGAGCGCAGCGCCGGGAAGATCTCGCCGTTCTGCGTATAGAACGACTCACCGCCGCCCTGGCTTTGCAACCAGCTCAGGAACTCCCACGCGGCTTCCTTGCTGTCCGACCCTGCGCTGATGACCCAGGCGGCGCCGCCGTTGAAGTCATACCGCTTGCCGCCGGGCATGACCGGCACGGCTGCCACGTCGTAATCCAGGTTGCTGTTGGCATTGAACACCGGCACGCGCGACGAATTCTGGATAATCATCGCGACCTGGCCGGTCTCGAACACCGCGGCGTCGCCGCCTTGCTGGCCGAGCGTCGCGCTGCGCATCGCGTAGCCCTTATCCATCAGGTCATAGAAGAACTGCAAGCCCTGCATGGCCTCCGACGTGTCGAGCGTGCACTTGGACGGGTTGGTCAGGTCGTCGAGCATGATGCCGCCCGCCTGGCCGACCCACAAGGCCCACTTGCCGCCCTCCATGCCGAGTGCGTACTGCGTCACGCGGTCGCCGTCGCGCTTGGTCAGCTTCTCCGCCGCGGCCAACAGGTCATCCCAGGTCCACTCGTCGGTCGGGTAAGCGACGCCCGCCTCATCGAACAGCTTCTTATTGTAATACAGCGCGTGCGCCTCGATGTCACGAGGCAGGCCGTAGACATTGCCCTCGTAGCGCGCGGAGTCCAGCAGGAACGGCCAGTAATCCGACAGATCGTAGCCGCTCTTCTCGATGTAAGGTTGCAGGTTCTCCAGCACGCCCGTCGCCGCGTAGGACGGGGTCGGCCACAGGAACAGGACATCCGGGATGGATGCCGCGTCGCCCGCCCAGCGGGTCTTGAGGGTGGTGAAATACTCGTCCCACGGGGCAAAGAAGTACTCGAACTTGACGTTCGGGTGCGTCTTCATGTACTCCTCAGCCACGCGCTCGTGGCTGGCCTTCTCTTCCGGGCTGCCCCAGAAACCCCATGTCAGGGTGACGGTTTCGCCCTCGGTCGCGGGCTGTTCAGCCGCTGCGGGTTCAGCCGCCGGCGCGGGCGCGGTCGGCACCGGCGCGCAGGACGCGATGACGGCCACAATGACCAGTGCGCTGAGCAAGTACAAGTAACGTCGAGACATGATCTGCCCTCCTTGGCGCATTCGATACAAGCTAGATTACAACTATCCACATGCAGCGTCCTTGTGAGACTGCACGAGGTGAGTATAATGTCCTGCGCAGCGTGTGTCAACTGGCGTTTTCAAGCCCCCCAATGCTATCCAGCTTGCAGACGCATAGGGCTTCCTGTGAAATAGTATACCAATCCCAGTTCTTACGTGGCTCAACCACGGAGGTGTCATGCTCAATCAACAGGATGTTGCTCGCGCGACCCGGTCTAACCTGTTCTCGGACCTCATGGTGCTCTTCAAAATCCGCATCGTGGTCTTGCTGCTGCTGGCCGCGCTCGGCGGCGCATTTCTGGCCGCACATGGCTGGCCCGGCGGCGGACCGCTGCTGCTGATTCTCGTCACCGGGGGGCTGGCGGCGATGGGCGCATCCGCATGGAACCAGTATCTCGAACGCACCAGCGACGCGCTGATGACGCGCACGCGCAAACGTCCGCTGGTGACGGGTGCGATCGCGCGGCCGGGGTGGGTGCCCTACGTTGCCACGGCCATGATTGCCGCGCCGGTGGCCGTTGTGCTGCCTTCCAATCCCGCACTGGCCTTCTTCCTGGCGCTCGGCGCGTTTATCTATGTAGTTATTTACACGATCTGGCTTAAGCCGCGGACGCACCTTAACATCGTCATCGGCGGCGCGGCGGGCAGCGCCGCGGTCTTCAGCGGCGCGGCCGCAGCCGGCGCCTGGACCGATCCCGGCGTCATCGCGCTGGCAATCCTGCTCTTCTTCTGGACGCCGATCCACTTCTGGGCGCTGGCACTGGTCTATCGTGAAGACTATGCCCGCGCCAACGTGCCCATGCTGCCCGTGACCACAAGCGCCCGCACGGCTGCGCTTTGGGGTCTGATTCACGGGGTCGGCGCGGGCGCCGCAGGCGTCGGGCTGGCGCTGCGGCCAGACATGGGGCCGGTCTACACCGTTCCGGTGGTCATCGCGACCGCGGTGCTGTTGTGGCAGGGCACGGCCCTGGTCATCGAGCCGACCAAACGCCACGCCTATCGCCTTTTCCACACTTCGAACCTGTACCTGGCGGTCGTGCTGCTCGCGGTGATGCTGGGCGCGGCGCTGGGCGCGCAGTGGTGATGGACGATGGAACCGCGAAGACGCCAAGCACGCGGAACAATAGCTTCAAGCCTTTGCGCACTTGGCGCCTTGGCGGTTCAATACTGACGTAATCGCCTGAGAGGCAGCCCTGGCCGCGGGTGAGGTCCGACTGACGCATGGATACATCGCCGCTGTGGAGCCTGGACTGGGTGCGGACGGTGCAGGGCCTGGGCGACTGGGCGCTCACGCCGATGCGTCTGCTCACCTTTCTGGGCCAGGAGTTCCTCGTCGTCCTGATCCCCTTGCTCTACTGGAGCATCAGCAAATCTGCGGGCATTGACCTGTCGATCCTGCTGATCGGCTCCAGCTTTGTTAACTTCAGCCTCAAGTCATTCTTCAAGGCGCCGCGGCCCTTCTGGCTAGATGCGAGTTTGCAGCGCGGTTCAGCCACCAGCTTCTCCTTTCCCAGCGGCCACGCGCAATCGTCAGCGGTTGTGTTTGGCGGGCTCGCGTATCTCGCAGCCCGCAGCCCGTGGCGGATCGTCGCGCGCGTGGTTGCCGCCGTCCTGTTGGCGCTGCTGGTGGTCCTCATCTCTCTATCGCGCGTATACCTGGGGGTGCACTTCCCGGGCGATATCTTGGTTGGCGTGCTTGCGGGACTGACAGTGCTGGCCGTCTACGTGCATGTGAAGCCGCGGCTGGCGCCCGTCCTCGCGCGGCTGCCGCTGCGAACCCACGTCCTGCTGGCCCTGCTGAGCGCGCTCGCGGTCCTGGGGATGCACTCATGGGGACTCATCGTCCAGCTCGCCACCCGGCCGGCTGCGGAAGAACTCATCATTGCGGGTCGCCTGGCCGCGCAGCACGAGACCGGTTCGCTCGCAGGCGTCGTCATGGGACTGTGGATCGCGCTGGCGGTCGAGATGCGCTACGTGCGTTTCGTCGTGGCGGGGACCTTCCGGCAGCGGCTGCTGCGCTATCTCGGCGGCGGCGCAACAAGCGGCCTCATCTTCGCGGGCCTGAGCGCGCTTGCCACGCTGGCCGCGCCCGATGGCCTCCCCGCCATTAGCCTTGCCCTGCTCATCATCCGCTACGCAATCACGGTCTTCTGGGCCTTCGCCGCCTGGCCGTGGGTGTTCGTCCGCCTGCGCTGGGCGGACGTGACAAGGTGACTGGGTGAAGAGGTGACAAGGTGAATGAGTAATCTCGGAGCCGAGGCTTTAGCCGGCTACGCAGTGAACGCGGGTCTACAGCGTGCTATGGCTCGGTCGGAGACCGGCCATAGCCTACCGGCTGAAGCCTCGGCTCCAACATCACCCCGTCACCCTGTCACCCCGTCACCCTGTCACCCCGTCACCCTGTCACCCCGTCACCGCTTCAGTCGCGCCAGGTGCTCCTTGCGAAACTTGCTGACTTTCGGCGCGATCACGAACTGGCAGTAGCCCTGCGACGGGTTGCGCGCGAAGTACTCCTGGTGATAGTCCTCCGCCGCGTAGAACACCTGGAACGGCGTCACCTCGGTCACGATCGGCCGGCTGAACAGCTTGCGCTCCTCCAGCTCACGGATCACCTGCTCCGCGGTCTGCTGCTGTGCCAGGTCGTAGTAGTAGATGGCCGAACGGTACTGCGGCCCCACATCCGCGCCCTGGCGGTTCAGCGTCGTCGGGTCGTGGATGGCGAAGAAGACTTCGAGAATCTCCCGGTAGCTGATGACTTGCGGGTCGAACGTCACCTTCACGACCTCCGCATGGCCCGTCGTGCCCGTGCAGACCTGCTGGTACGTCGGGTTTGTCACATGCCCGCCCGCATAGCCGGAGACGACATCCGTCACCCCGCGCACATCGTCATACACGGCCTCGAGACACCAGAAACACCCGCCGCCCAGGATGGCGACCTCACGGTTTGCCGCGGTTCCCGCCTGTGATTGTTCTGTCATGTTGCTGCTCCTGATCACCATTATCAGGGTCAGTATAGGGGGTTTGCGCACACCACACAGTAAGGGCAGAGACGTTCCGGCGCAGGATGCCTGACGCGAAATGGATGGTGTGCGACTGCGCCCGCAGGGGGAAGGACGTAATGTGTCATTTTGCCAGAGGTGACGGAAACAAGATCATTGCGAGGTGCTATGGACCGGGAATTGTGGAGCGACGTGGATCGTTATCTTGTCGATGCGGTCGTGCAGCCCGACGGCGTGCTCGACGCTGCGCTGGCGACCAGCCAGGCGGCCGGCTTGCCGGCCATCAATGTGTCGGCCAACCAGGGCAAGCTGCTGATGGTGCTCGCGCGCGGCCAGGGCGCGCGGCGCATCCTCGAAATCGGCACGCTGGGCGGCTATAGCACGATCTGGCTGGCGCGGGCGCTGCCGCCCGGCGGCCGGCTGATGACGCTGGAGGCCAACCCCCTGCACGCGGAGGTCGCGCTGAGCAACATCGCGCGGGCCGGGTTGAGCGAAGTGGTGCAGCTCCGGCAGGGCCAGGCGGTGGATACGCTGCGCGGGCTGGTGGCAGAGGGCCACGAGCCGTTCGACTTCATCTTCATCGACGCAGACAAGCCCGGCTACGTCGATTACTTCGACTGGTCGCTGAAGCTGGCCCGCCCCGGCACGCTCATCTTCGCAGACAACGTGGTGCGCAGCGGCAACGTCGCAGACCCGCAGCACCGCGACGCGAACGTGCAGGCTGCCCGACGCTTCCACGAACGGGTAGCCGCCGAGCCGCGCGTGCAGGCCACGGTTATGCAGACGGTCGGCGCAAAAGGCTATGACGGCTTCACACTGGCCGTTGTGACGGAGTGAGGGATTTCGGAAGACGATAGAACGCTGATGACGCAGATAGTTATGATCTGCGCTGATAATTCATGAGTTGATCACAGTGATCAACCTAAATCATGATAATCAGCGTCATCAGCGTTCTATCTATCGGTTCATCTCGTAGATAATCCGCAGGCCGTCGAGCGTGAGCCACGGGTCGACGTGCTGGATGATCGGCGTCTCCTGCGCGACGACCTCGGCCAGCCCGCCGGTCGCGATAACCTTCATGTCGTCGCCCAGCTCACGGCGGAAGCGCGCCACGAGCCCTTCCACCAGCCCGACGTAACCGAAGAAGATGCCGGACTGCATGGCCGTTACGGTGTTGGTGCCGATGGCGCGCGCGGGCGGCGCAATCTCCACCCGGTACAGCTTGGATGCGCGCGCGAACAACGCCTCCGCCGCGATGCCAATGCCCGGCGCGATGGCACCGCCCAGGTAATCGCCCTCGCGCGAGATGCCGTCGAATGTCGTCGCGGTGCCGAAGTCCACGACGCACGCCGGCCCGCCGTACCGGGCCTGCACGGCTGCGCAATCCACCACCCGGTCCGCGCCCACGTCGCGCGGGTTCTCGTAGCGAATGCGCACGCCGGTCTTTACACCCGCATCCACGACGAGCGCCTCCTGCCGCAGGTAGTCTGCGGCGACGCGGCGGAACGTGCCGGTCAGCGATGGCACGACGCTGGCAATTGCGACGCCATGCACCTCCGCCGGATCGAAGCCCCGATAGGCGATCAGTTGCGCCAGCAGGATGCCGTACTCGTCGGGCATCCGCTCGTGGACCGTCGCCAGCCGCCACGTTGCGACCAGCGCGTCCTGCCGGTAAAGCCCCAGGGTGATGTTTGTGTTGCCTATGTCAACTGCAAGAAACATGCCAGGCTCCGTTTTCAGAAACCCGTTTTCGTGTGAAGCTTCGCTTCACACGAAAACGGGTTTCTAGACTCCATCAACAGCACTCTTCGTGCGCATTCTCCGAGCGGCGCACCTCGGCCACCCGGTTGCCCTCGCCCATAATCAGCACGACCGGCGACCAGTCATCGGGGATCGGCTCTGCGACCTGCGCGTAGGCCATGATGATGACCTTGTCGCCCACGGCAACCAATCGCGCGGCTGCGCCGTTCAGCTCGATCGCGCCGCTGCCCGCCGCGCCCTCAATCACGTAGGTCTCCAGGCGTTCCCCGTTGTCCACGTCCACGACCTGCACGCGCTCGTAAGGACGGATGCCCGTCTGCCGCAGCAGGTCGCTGTCGATGGTGATCGAGCCGACGTAATGCACGTTGGCCGCGGTGACCGTCGCGCGGTGTATCTTCGCGAACAAGAAAGTGCGAACCATCAACCCTCCGAATCAGCGATGAGAATGTTGTCGATGAGCCGCGCCCGCCCGATGCGGACAGCCATCGAAAGGAGCACGCCGCGCGGCGGCTCCGGCTCGGCAGCGGTCTCCAGCTCGGCCAGCGTGAGCGGGTCCGCTGCGCTGACGTAGTCGACGCGGGCCAGCGGCTCCGCAGCCAGCATGTCCGCCATGACGCCGCGCAGACGGTCGCCGCTGCGCTCGCCGGCGTGCCAGGCGTCGCGCGCTGCGCTGAGCGCCCGGTAGAGCACCGGCGCGGCCGCGCGCTGCTCCGGCGACAGGTAGACGTTGCGCGACGACAGCGCCAGGCCGTCCGGTTCGCGCACCGTCGGGCAGACGACAATCTCCAGCGGGAAGTTGAGGTCCGCGGCCATACGCTGGATGACCACCACCTGCTGCGCATCCTTCTGTCCGAAGTAAGCGCGGTCCGGCTGGAAGACGTTGAACAGCTTGGCAACGACGGTGGCGACCCCGCGGAAGTGGCCGGGCCGGGCCGCGCCTTCCAGGGGCCGCGTCACTTCTTCGACGCTGATATACGTCTGGAAGTGCGGGGGATAAACCTCCTCGACGGGCGGGACCCACACGAGGTCTGCGCCGGCGGCCTCTAGCTGCGCCAGGTCCCGGTCGAGGTCGCGCGGATACGCGGCCAGGTCCTCCTGCGGCCCGAACTGCGTCGGGTTGACGAAGATGGAAACGCCGACGTGGTCATTCTCCTGCCGCGCGCGGGTGACGAGCGCGAGGTGGCCCGCATGAAGAAATCCCATCGTGGGGACAAGCCCCCAGCTTCCGGAACCGGCGCGCCGGATCCGGCGGACATCACTGACAGATTCGACAACTTGCATCTGTACCTCGAAATGTTAGCCACAGAGTTCACAGAGACCACAGAGACCTTTTGGTTTTGCGACACGGATTCCACGGCTTGACACAGATCAGGGCCTCTTCGTCGAACGAATCTGCACAATCCGTGCAATCCGTATTAAAAAGCTCTGTTGTCTCTGTGTATTCTGTGGCAAAATCATAACGCCTGTACCAGCCGCCAGACCGCCTCGGTCAGCGGCGTGGCGACGCCCAGCCGAGCGCCCTCGGCGGCAATGATGCCGCTGATGCTGTCGATCTCGGTGGGGCGACCCCGCTCGATATCCTGCAGCATGGACGACCGGTTCGCCCCGGTCGCCTGGCAGACCCCTTCGACATACGCGATCGGCTCGGCAAAGGGCAGCGCGATCCCGCGCGCGTGCGCCACCGCGGCCGCCTCACAGGCCAACGCGGCGAGCAGGCGGCGGCGCTCAGGCCGGGCCAACAGCTCGCCGTTCGTCACGCGCCACAGCGCGGTCAATGGGTTGATGGCCGCGTTGACGACCGCCTTGCCCCACAGGCGGCCCTCGACGTCGTCGCTTACCTGCGCGGCCAGCCCCGCCGCATTCAACAGCCCGGCCAACGCCTCAAGCTGCGCGTAGGCCGCGGCCACCGGCTGCGCGGCCAGGCTCAGGTAGGTCGGCAGGCTGACGACGTGGCGCGCCTCCCCCGGACCGAGCAGCGTGGCTGCGTTAAATGTCACGCCGACGGCTGCGCGCGACGCGCCCACCGCCTCGACTACCACAGGCAGGTTGTCCAGCCCGTTCTGCAACGTCACGGCCAGGCCATCCTGCGCCAGCAGCCGCGCCGCCCACCCGGCCGCGCGCCGCGTCTGATAGCTCTTGACCAGGATGAGCGCGATGTCGGCCGGCGCGACGGCTTCCGGGTCGTGCTCCGCGCGCACGTGCGCGGTCCAGGTGCGGCCGTCCGGGTCGGTCACGCGGATGCCCGCGGCGCGAATCGCGTCCACGCCCTGCACCCATGTGCCGAGCATGGTCACGTCTGCGTGAGCCGCAAGCCGGGCGGCGTACACGCACCCCAGTGCGCCAGTGCCCAGAATGAACACGCGCATGGTGAGCCTCCTATTTGAACCGCAAAGACGCGAAGGACGCAAAGAAGAACAAAACTGTCTTCGCGTCCTTGGCGTCTTCGCGGTTCAATCTCCTTCTTCCCACGCGGCCCATTCCACATCATCCATCGGGAACGCGTGCTCCGCGGCGGGGAAGCGCCGGCCCGCCACATCCGCACAGTACTCCGCCAGCGCCCGCTCCATCTGCGGGAACATCTCGGCGTAACGCTTCACGAAGCGCGGAGTGAAGCGGTCGAACATGCCGAGCAGGTCGTGGAGCACGAGCACCTGCCCATCGCAGCCGCCGCCCGCGCCGATGCCGATGGTGGGGATGTGGAGCTGCTGCGAGATGCGCTCGGCCACGCGGTCCGGCACCATCTCCAGGACGATCATCGCTGCCCCCGCGGCTTCGAGCGCGCGGGCGTCGTCCAGCAGGCGCTGTGCATCGGCCGCGGTCTTGCCCTGCACGCGGTAGCCGCCCAGCTTGCCCGCGGACTGGGGCGTCAGGCCGATGTGCCCGACGACCGTGATGCCTGCCGCGGTGATGGCCCGTACCGTGTCGGCCATTTCGCGGCCCCCCTCCAGCTTGACGGCATCCATGCCGGCCTCTTTGAGGAACCGCCCCGCGTTGCGCACGGCTTCCGCGCGGTCGGCCTGATAGGAAAGGAAGGGCATATCCCCGATCAGGTAGGCGAACTGCGCGCCGCGGCGCACCGCCCTGCAGTGATGTAGCATCTCTTCCATCGTGACGGCCACGGTGGACTCGTAGCCCAGGACGACCATGCCCAACGAATCCCCGACGAGGATGGTGTCCAGCCCGGCTCGGTCCGCGGCCAGCGCGGACGGGTAGTCGTAAGCCGTCACCATGGTGATCGGCTCGCCGCGGTCCGTCTTCTCCTGCAAGGCCAGGATCGTAACCTTCTTGCGTGTCATATCTTCCCCCATATAACAACAAAAAAAGCCCCCGCAACTGCGGAGGCTGGCAAAGCGCATCATCCTACCGGCGCGGGATCATGCCCGGCCCGGTTGGCGTATGGCTGCCGTCTCGGTCGCAGATGCGGTCGCATATACGCGATACGAGCGACTGGTTGTGATTACTGAGTTCGTGCTCGCCGCCCGGTTGGGTCGGCGGTCAGGAGAGAGTATAGCACAGGAGGACTGCTGCACCAAGAGATAGGGACCATGACCACGGAATACACGGAGCACGCGGAAGGCTTGAATTCCGCGTGCTCCGCGTATTCCGTGGTTGAGCTAGAACTTGCCGAGCGAGACCGTGCCCATTGCGGTCTCGGGCAGTTGCGCGACCACATCGCCGTTCTGCGCCAGGACGACCAGCACGCGCAGTTGCGGGACGGTTTCGGCGGCCTGAGTCAGACCGAGCGCCGTCAGGGGGATGCTCACTTCGAGCGCCTTCTCGCCCAGGGCCGCGGCCACCGGTCCCTGCGCGCTCCACCCGCCGCGGCCGTCTGCGTGATAGAGGAACGGCGCGGCCTGCCCCCCTTCGCGGCGCACCTCCCACTGTACGGCCAACTGCGCGGGCGGCTCCGCCGGATAGCGGTAGTGGCTGCGAATCTGCTGCCCGGCGGGACCGCCCGCGCTGCCGGACAGGTAAATCGCCAGGTCGTATGCGTCGAGTGCCGCGCGCAGGTCCAGCCGCAGATAGAGGTTGCGCGGGTCATGGCCGACGAACAGCCGCTCGATGGGACCGCCATCCCCGCGCTGCATCGTGCCGCTGGAAGCGGACGCCGGGCGGAACTGCGCCGCGTTGGCCCAGGCTTCGCTCGGATAGGCCGCGGCCGTCAGTGTGGGACTGACGTAGCCCTGTGCGGGCCGGTGGTCGGCGGCTGCGGGCGCCTGCTGGATCGACTGGGCGAGCCACTCCGGCACGGGGTCGCCCAGCGCCTCGAAGACGGCGGCCAGGTCGTGCCGGTACAGCCGGTCGAACAAGGCGTCCTGCTGCGAGGAATTACGGTGCGAATACCACCAGAACCAATCGCTGCCCTCGGCAGCATAGAGCGCATGCCAGGCTCGCTTCAGGCCTGCCGTGGCACGTACATCCTCGGGCACGCGGGCAAACTCTGCCGTCCGCGCGACGAGGTGCTCGCGCGTCTGCCGCAGGGCAGCCCAGGCCCGGTTGTGCTCCGGGTCGCCGATCCACGTCGTCAGGTCGCCGCCGATCCATGAGCCGGTTGCCAGCCGCGCGAGCGTGGCCGCGGGCTGGCGGCGCAGCGCGAGATACTCGCTGACCGTGACCGCACGCAGCTCCGGCCGGCGGCTCAACTCGCCATAGAGCGCATTGAGGAAGACATCCCCGTTCTGCTCGTAGTGCTCCCAGCAGTTCTCGCCGTCGAGGATGATGGGGACGAGATAGGGCGTCTCTGCGTCGTTCAGCCGGCGGCGAATCTCCAGCAGCCGGTAAATCAAGTCTTCTGCGGCCTGCTGGCCGGGCAGATGCTGGTAGAGGAAGCCGATGCGGTCGGCCAGTTCCTGGTCGCGGAAGACCATGTACGGGCCAAGTTCGGTGCCGGCCAGCACGCGATACGGTTGGTAGAGC
>DAOUGK010000190.1:0-10290 GCA_034429055.1 Anaerolineae bacterium
CGGAAACAGTGCGCCGCAGGAGCGATTCCGAATATGCGGGCGCACGGCGTCAGCGCAGCCGCCGCACAGCATCCTGAGCGGGTGGACGGCTCGACGTCGCTGACCAGATGCGGCCAGTCGAAGGATGCGGTCCTCCGCGTCGGCCCGCTCCGGCCCCTTCGACTGCGGGCCGGCCTGCTTTTTGGCCGGCCCGCCGCTCAGGGTGCCTCCGCTGGCGGCTACGTTAAGAATTCCTCGGAGCGCGGTTTCCGCTTTGACCCGCGCCGGTGTATAATGCTGGGCAGCACCCGAAGTCCGCCGGGCATTTTGGCCGTTTGTGAAACCGGGTGATATAATCTTCTACTTGTGCGCGCCGATCGCGCACCTTTGAATACGACGCAGGAGCACACCGCGTGGTTAGCCCACTCAACTGGCTTCTCGGCCTGTTTTCGCTCGATATCGGTATTGACCTCGGCACAGCCAATACCCTCGTCTATGTCCGCAATCGCGGCATCCTGATCAACGAGCCTTCGGTGGTCGCCATTGACCGGCGCACCAAGAAGGTGCTCGCCATCGGGTCGGAAGCGAAGGAGATGGTCGGGCGCACGCCGGGCAACATCGTCGCCATCCGGCCTCTGCGCGATGGCGTCATCTCGGACTTTGACGTGACGGAGCAGATGCTCCATTACTTCATCGACAAGGTGCATCACCGCATGTTGCTGCGCGTGCCGCGACCGCGGGTGGTCGTCGGCATCCCCAGCGGCGTGACAGAGGTCGAGAAGCGCGCGGTCTACGATGCGACCATCAGCGCGGGCGCGCGCGAGGCCTACCTGATCGAGGAACCGATGGCTGCAGCCATCGGGGCCAGCCTGCCCGTCGCGGAAGCCCTGGGCAGCATGATCGTGGACATCGGCGGCGGCACCACCGAAGTCGCGGTGACATCGCTGGGCGGCATCGTCGTGGCGCGCTCGATCCGCGTCGCGGGCGACGAGATGAATGAGGACATCATCAACTACGCCAAGCAGAAATACAACCTGCTGATCGGCGAGCAGATGGCCGAGCGCGTCAAGATCGAGGCGGGGTCGGCCTACCCGCTCGACCCCGAAATCACGGTCGAACTGCGCGGGCGCAACCTTGTCTCCGGCCTGCCCGAGGGCATCGAGGTGAGCAGCGTGGAAATGCGCGAGGCGCTGCGCAACTCGGTCAGCACCATCATCGACACGGTGCGCCAGGCCATCGACGAGACGCCGCCCGAGCTCATCGCGGACCTGATGGAGCACGGCATCGCCCTGGCGGGCGGCGGCGCGCTGCTCAAAGGCCTGGACCAGCGACTCACTGAGGAAACGAAGATGCGTGTCTACGTTGCCGAAGACTCGCTCAGTTGCGTCGCGCGCGGTTCGGGCATGGTTCTGGAGAACTTCGACGTGCTGCAGAAGACGCTTGCCAGCATGCAGCGCGGAAGCACGTTACACTGATAAAGGACGGAAGACGGAGGGCGGTCGACCGGCGAGCATCCCGGCTGCATATTGATCCCTCGCCTATCGCCCGGCATCCGTTGCGACCATGACACGCGTATCCGGCCGGACGACGCTCTTTTTCATCCTCGCGGGCATCAGCATCGCGCTGCTCATCCTGTCCAGTTCCGGGCAAATGGCGCCCGTCGAGAGCGCGGCGAGCGTCGTCACGCGCCCGTTCCTCAATGCCTTCAATACGATCGGCCACCAGTTCAGCGAACTCGTGACGACCGCGCGCGAGCTGAGCACGCTGCGCACGCTGAACCAGCAGCTCAAGAGCCGGGTAGACACCCTCACCATCGACAACCTGCGCCTGACCGAGGTCGAGGCCGAGAACCAGCAGTTGCGCGAGCTGCTCCGGTTCAAGCAGCTCAATCCGACCTACGACTATCGCGGCGGGCAGGTCATCGCACGGGTTATCAGCCAGGCGGAGACCAACTATCTCTCCAGCCTGTCCATCGACCTCGGCTCCGAGCAGGGCATCGCGCGGGGCATGCCCGTCGTAAACGAGCAGGGCCTGATCGGGCGGGTGGACAAGGTGGGGCCCAACTCGGCCACGGTACTGCTCATCATCGACCCGTCCAGCGGCGTCCAATCCCTGGTCAAGCGCAATCGGGCCGTCGGTGTGGTGAACGGCCGCGCGGGCGCGCTGCCGGTGATGGAATACATCCCGATGGATGCGGACATCAGCGTCGGCGACGAAGTGATTACCTCCGGCCTGGGCGGCAATTTCCCAAAGAACGTCGCCATCGGCCAGGTCATCGAAGTCATCCGGCATGACTACGATATGTATCAGCAGGCGGTCATTCGGCCCACGGTCAACTTCGTCCGCCTGGAGTTCGTCCTGGTCATTACCAACTTCAAGCCGCTGCCCGGCCAGCCCGAAGAGTTGGAGAGCGTCGGGTGAGGTCGCGAATCGTGGGCAGGCGCCGGCCATGAGCAAGAGCGGACGGGCCGATCTTTACCTGGGGCTGGCAATCCTGAGCCTGGTCATTCTCATCCAGGGCACGCTGCTATCGCGCGTGCGCATCGTGGGCGTCGGCGCCAACTTACTGCTCGTGACCGTGGTCTGCTGGAGCCTGGCGCGCAACGTGGAAGAGGGACTGGTGTGGGCGTTCGTCGGAGGGCTGGGCATTGACCTGGTTTCGGGTCTGCCGTTGGGCACTTCGCCCCTGGCCCTGATGCCCACCTGTTTTCTCGCCGGCATCGGACGCAGCAGCATCTTCGCCCAGAATATCTTCTGGCCGCTCCTGCTCGTCGTCCTGGCGACGCCGCTCCACGGCTGGCTGGTCCTGCTGACCCAGCAGTTGCGCGGGGTGCCGGTCGATTGGGTGGGCAGCACCGTGCGCATCATTCTGCCGGAGCTGGTGCTGAATATCGTGATAACGCTCCCGGTCTATCCGGGCTTGCGCCGGCTGGCAGGCCGCATCGGCGTGCCGGTCATGGATGTCTAGGCTATGCGCGGAACACCATCACCGAGCCGTACGCCCGCGTTCATGCGCTTGCTGCTGCTGCGCGGGATCATCGTGCTCGCGGCGGTCATCCTCACCGGCCGTCTCTGGCAGATCCAGATGATTGCGGGGGAGCAGTATCGCCTGCTGTCCGACCAGAACCGGCTGCGCGATGTGGACGTGCCCGCGCCGCGCGGGGTGATCTACGACCGGCAGGGCGAAATCCTGGCCCGGAACCGGCCCAGCTTCACGGTGGTCATCATCCCCGGCGACCTGCCCCAGGACCCCGAAGATGAGCCGGTGGAGGAGCAGGATACCAACTCCGCAGCCGCGGCAGTCCTGGACCGGCTGCTCGCGATCCTGAACGAGCCGGTGCCTGACCTGCGTGCGTCACCCACCCCTTCTCCAACCGTGGACCCGCAGGCGACGCCCTCGCCTACGGCGGTGCCGCCCAGGAACCCCACTCCCAGCCCCACGCCGCTCCCGATCATGGCGATTCCGGAGCGCCAACCCTGGATCATGCCGCGCGCCGAAATCGAGCAGAAGATTCAGGATGGCTTGCTGGGCGGCGCTTACCGGCCCGTCGTGATCGCACGTTATGTCAAAGAGGCCACCGCCTTCCGCATCGCGGAGGACGCGGTCAACCTGGAAGGCGTGCAGATCACCCTGCAGCCCATCCGCGATTATCCGAGCGGTGCGCTCACCGCGCACATCATCGGCTACATGGGCCACATCCCCGAGGGTCTCCTGGAGGACTACGTTGCGGAAGGCTACCAGCGCGATGAGCAGGTGGGCCTGACCGCGCTGGAAGTCTGGTTCGAGAAGGAGTTGCGCGGACAGCCGGGCCACCAGACCATCGAAGTCGATGTGCATGGCCGCCGCATCCGCACGGTCGGCGAGACGACGCCCGCTCAGCCGGGCTACAATCTGGTGTTGAGCCTCGACCTGGAGCTCCAAACTGCGGCCACGCAGGCGCTGCAGGAGGCTTTCGACGCATCCTCCGGCTTCACCAAGGCCACCCAGGGTGCGGTCCTGGCGCTCGACCCGCGCAACGGTCAGGTCCTTGCGCTGGTCAGCCTGCCCAACTATGACAACAACCTCTTTGTCAAGGGTATCACCGGCGAGGCCTGGAACGCGCTCACCACCGATCCGAATCTGCCGCTCTTCGATCGCGCGGTCGGCGGGCAGTATCCGCCCGGCTCGGTCTTCAAGATAGTAGTGGCAGCCGGTGGGCTGGCGGAGGGGGTTATCAACGCACGCACGCCCCTGGGGGATGGCTTCGACGGGCGCAACGATGGCATCATCTGGCTGCCCAACCAGTACTTCCCCTGGGACCTGTCCCTCGCGACGCCTTTTTATTCCTGGATTCACAAGTACGGCCGGGGACATGGCTCTGTCGGGGTGCGCGATGCACTGGCCGTCTCCGACGACATCTACTTCTATATGCTGGGCGGCGGCTATCCTGACCGCTTCGAGGGACTGGGCTCCAAGCGCGTCGGCCAGTACGCACGCGCGTTCGGGTTAGGCGCGATCACCGGCATCGAGCTGCCGGGCGAAACCCGGGGGCTGGTCCCCGACTCCAAGTGGAAACGCCTGAACTATGCCGAAAACTGGCTGACCGGCGACACCTACAACATGAGCATCGGCCAGGGCTACATCCTGGCGACCCCGCTGCAGATGGCGAACGCCACCGCGGCGGTCGCGAATCGCGGCAAGCTCTGGAAGCCCCAACTGGTGGACTACATGACGGATGCGGAAGGCCAGATAGTCCGCCCGTTCGAGCCGCACCTGATTCACGAAGTGCCCGTCGCGCCTGAGCTGCTGGACATCGTGCGCGAAGGCATGTACGGTGCAATCAACTGGTCGCACGGGACGGCCACACGGGTCCAGGTGCCGGGCATTGTCATCGCAGGCAAGACCGGCACGGCAGAGTTCGCGCGCGACGAGGATAAGGATGGTCAACCCGATCGCGACAAGGACGGCAACCTGCCCACCCACGCCTGGTTCTCGGCCTTTGCACCCTATGTGGAGCCGGAGATTGTCGTGACGGTCTTCGTTGCCAACGGCGGCGAAGGCTCGGCCGTGGCCGCGCCCATCGCACAGAAGGTGCTGCAAGCCTACTTCGACATCCAGGCGCGCCTGGCTGCCGAGGAAGCGGCCGCGGAGGCAGAGGCCTTGGGCGCCGAAGCCACTGCACCCGTACCCGCGGAGGCGCAACCGTAGCGTATGAGACTCGTCTTCAATCGCCGTTTCGATTACGTGCTGCTGAGCCTCGTGCTCATCCTGAGTGGGTTCGGCGTGCTGATGATAGCGAGCGCGTTGGCGGGCAACCAGGTGCTCAGCTCCTGGCCGTGGCGCCAGGCCGCGTTCTTGGGTTTCGGTCTGGTTCTCCTGTTCCTGGCAGCGGCCGTGGACTATCGCCTGCTGGCGAGCCTGGCTTTTCCAGCGTACCTCGTTATGCTCGCGATTCTGGCAGCCATTGCCGTGGTCGGCACGGTGTCCGGCGGTGCGCAGCGGTGGTTCGAGCTGGGCGAGTTCCTGCTCCAGCCCTCCGAGCTCATCAAGGTGGTGCTCATCGTCGCGCTCGCACACTACCTGTCGAGCCGCGAAGAAAAGATGGGGAGCCTGCTGACGCCCATCGGCGCGCTGCTGCTCATTGCGCCGCCGGTGGTCTTGATCTATCTGCAGCCCAATCTGAGCACTGCGCTTTCCGTGGTCGTCATCGGCGGGGTGATGCTCCTGATGAGCGGCCTGCGCTTCCGGCACATGGTGCTGTTCGGCGCTGCGGGTGCGGCCGCGGTGGTGCCTGCCTGGAAGTTCCTGCTGCAAGACTACATGCGCGAGCGCGTCCTGATGCTCGTCAACCCAAGCGGGGCCTCGCCCGACGACCTATACAACGTCGAGCAGGCCATCATCGGCATCGGGTCGGGCGGGTGGCTGGGTCGGGGCCTGTTCCGCGGCTCGCAGAGCCAGCTTCACTTCCTGCGCGTGCGCCACACCGACTTCATCTTCTCGGTGACAGCGGAGGAACTGGGCTTCATCGGCGCCGCGCTGCTGATCCTCCTGTTCGGCGCGCTGCTGCTGCGGCTGGTGCGTATCGCCGGGCTGGCGCGCGACACCTTCGGCATGTTGATTGTCGTAGGGGTTACGACGATGATCTTCTTCCAGGTTGTCGTCAACATCGGCATGAACCTGCGCATCCTGCCGGCCACCGGCGTTCCACTGCCGTTCGTCAGTTACGGCGGCAGCTCGCTCTGGACCATGCTCATCGGCATCGGCCTGGCCGAGAGCGTCATCCTGCAGCACAAGAAGATCGGGTTTGACCGATGAAGTTTGACCGATGAAGTAAGAAACGAGTAACAAGTAATGAGTAAACCAGCAATTACTCGTTACTCGTCACTCGTCACTGATGCCCATGACACACTTCCGTCGCATTCCTGGCTGGCTGCTCGTCGTGATGGTCCTGGCCGCGTGTCCGGCCCGGTCCACGCCCACGCCGGCGCCGTCTACCACGCCCGCGGCCACCGCGACCGCGCCTGCACCCGTGGTAACGCCCACCGCGACCGCTGCGCCCAGCCAGCCGACCGCCGTCCCGCTGCCCGCGGGCTGGGTCGAGCACCGCACGCCGGATTTCGCACTGTGGCTGCCCGAGGATTGGACGGTGCTGCAACCGGACGCGGATGACCTTGCGGCGCGCTTTGCTGAATTCCAGGCACAGAACCCCCTGCTGGCCGGCATCATCGGCAGCGCGGATGCGCTGCACGATGTCGCGCTCTGGGCCTTCGACCCGGTTGCGCCGGGCAGTGTGTTCGTGGACAACCTGAACATCCGGCGCACCTCGCTCGGCGGCCAGCCTGCACCCGAGATGGCCGGGCTGATTCAGCCGATTGTCGAGCAGTACCGCGAACTGGCCTTCGCAGACATCGCCACGCGCACGGACCTCATCATTAACGGCCGCGCCGCCGCGACCATCACCTACAGCTTCCCGTTTACCGGACGCGACGGTGCGCCGGGCCAGGTCACAGGCCACCAGTATTTCATCGCGACCGATACCGAGCTGTGGATCCTGAGCTACGCGGCCGGGCCCGATGCGACAGCAGGAATCGCTGAGCTGTTTGCGCAGAGTGCGTACTCCTTTGCCGTGTGGTGATCGGGCAGATATATGCTATAATGGGTTGATATAGTGTGGAATTGCGCAAACAGCGTTTGTAGTGGGCGCATCAGCGCCTCAGGTGCGCGACGGCGCTGGAGCGCCTACTACAAACCGATAGAGCATCTAAGGACACAGCCATGGCACTCTCTGACCAGCCGGTGCGCGTACGGATGGCGCCCAGCCCCACGGGTTATTTCCACCTGGGCAGCGCGCGTACTGCCCTCTTCAACTGGCTCTATGCCCGGCACACGGGCGGCAAGTTCATCCTGCGCATCGAGGACACCGACCGCACGCGTTTCGTGCCGGACTCGCTGCAGGACATCATGGACAGCCTGGCCTGGCTGGGGTTGGACTACGACGAAGGCCCCGGCGTGGGCGGCGCGTACGGCCCCTACTTCCAGTCGGAGCGCCTGCCCTTCTACCACGAATGGGCGGAGCGGCTCATTGCGTCCGGCCATGCGTACCGCTGTTACTGCACCGCCGAGCGTCTGGACGCGCTCCGCGCCGAGCAACGCGCGAACAAGAGCCCCGTCATCGGCTATGACCGCCACTGCCGCACGCTCACCCGCGCGGCGCGGGCTGAGCTGGAGGCCTCCGGCGCGCCGTCCGTTGTCCGCTTCGCCATGCCGATGGACGGGGAGACGCACTTCACCGACCTGCTGCGCAAGATCAAACCCTTCGACAACAACCAGTATCGCGACCCGGTGCTGGTCAAGACGGACGGTTTTCCGACCTACCACTTCGCCAACGTGCTCGATGACCACTTCATGGAGATTACGCACATCCTGCGCGGGGACGAGTGGTTGAGCAGCGTGCCGCTGCACGTGAACCTGTATGACGCGCTCGGCTGGGAGATTCCTGCATTTGCCCACCTGCCGCTGATCCTGGACCCCAGCGGCGAGGGCAAGCTCAGCAAGCGCAAGAAGAAGGGCGAGGGCGACGAGGAACTGCTGACCTACATCCGCGAGTACCGCGAGGCCGGCTATCTGCCCGAAGCGATGTTCAACTTCCTCGCCAACATGGGCTGGGCCTACAGCGCAGACACCGACCTGTTCACGCGGGCGCAGGCGGTCGCGCAGTTCGATATCACCGACATCAATCCGGCTGCGGGCGCGCTACCGCTGAGCAAGCTCCAGTGGATGAACGGCCACTACATCCGCGAGCTGGACCGCGAGGAGCTGACCGACCGGCTGCTGCCGTTCCTCAGCCGCACGTCCGGGTGGCCTGAGGCGGAGCTGGCACGGCATCCCGGTCTGCCCCATGTCGCGCCGCTGGTCGCGGAGCGGCTGAAGACCCTGGATGAGGCTTGGCCGTGGGTCGATTTCATCTTCGAGGACCAGATCGCCTACGATCCCGCGATGCTCATCCCCAAAGGGCTGGCTGCCGGCCGCGCGCTGGCAGCGCTGCAGGCCAGCCGCCGCCTGCTGGAGGAACTGCCCTTCGATGAGACGGCGCTGGACCCGGCGCTGCGCGAGCTGGCCGACCGGCTGGGCCTCAAACCCGGCCAGGTCTTCGGGCTGTTGCGCGTGGCGACGACGGGCAAGAACGTGGCGCCCCCGCTGTTTGGCAGCTTCATGGCCTTGGGCCAGGATCGCGTGCTGGCGCGCTGCCGAGAGGCCGAACATCTGCTAGAAACCCAGATGACAGCATGACCGAAATCAAGACACTCAACGGGCACGGCGTACACTGCGTGATCGGCGCACAGCCGGTGACCCGTGAATCCTACAAACGCTATCTGCGCGAGGTGGGCCAGCCCATGCCTCACGCATTGACCCTCCCGGCATCGGGCACAGCGCCCGTGATCTATGCCTCGCAGACCTCGGCCCGCGAGTACTGCGATTGGCTCAGCACGCAGGAGGGCCGCCGCTATCGTCTGCCGACCATGTCGGAGCTGCTGATGCTCTACAGCGACGACCCCGACAAGGACGCGTTTGGACCGGACCTCTGGCCCTACCAGGCCAATAACCTGTCGGGTGTAAGGGGCGGGGGCCTGAGCGAGGGTCTGAGGCATGTCTTCCTGTGCGAGTGGTCCAACGAGGTGGAGGAGGTGCCGCAGCCGGATCACCGGCCGGCCCGGCTGCTGGGGAGCATTTTTTACCCGCCCTGGCTGCGCGAGGGCGGCACCCTGACCCAGGCCTACCTGCAGGCCACCGAGGGTTATTCGTTCGTCACGTTCCGCGTCGCGGCCGACCTTCTTCCGGGAGTAAACTAATGGTCACACCCTATTCGCAGCGCGATACAGAGTGGTCGCAGGACCGGCTCGGCTCGAATCCGCCGACCATGGGCGAAGTAGGCTGCCTGGTGACATCGGTTGCCTCGGTGGTGACAGACATGACGAGCTACTCGATGTCGCCCGGCTATCTGAACCACTGGCTGCGCGAAAACAAGGGCTTTGCCAGCGGCAACCTGTTCGTGTTCAACAGTGTCGCCGCGCTCGGCCTGAAGCTGAGCGCGTTCATCCGAGCCGAGAACAACGAGATGCCGCTGGACAGGCTGACCGCGGCGCTCGAGGATGGTGCGGCCGTGGTGCTACAGGTGGACTCGACGCCGGGCGGCACGCTCAACCAGCACTGGGTGCGGCTCATGAGCCTCAGCGACCAGGATGGCGAGATTATGGACCCGTGGCAGTTGCCCGGCAAAGAAATGGTTAAGCTATCGAAGTACTTTGCCTCGGGCTGGACGCCGAAGCGGGCCATCTTTGCTGCGGCCGTCTATGCGCAGGCCGCGAATCGCTCGCTTTCACGGCCATCATATGCCCCGTTCCCGGGGCTTCCCTCCGCCGGCGACAGCCTGCCCGCAGAACTGCTCGAGGCTGCGCAGCCGTTCCTCTGCCCTCGCCCGCCGGACGAGTAACGGCAGCACCGAGCGGGTTGGACAGCTCGTGCAGCATCAAAGGCGCATCCTGAGCGGAGGGCGGCAATGCCGCACGCAGTCGAAGGAGCTTCCTGAGCGGAGCGCCAGCGCAGTCGAAGGAAAACCCCGTCCAGATTTGCACGATTCCGCCCGCAGTGGTAGAATCTCGAATATCAATCGGGGATAGTTTAATGGTAAAACATCTGACTCTGGATCAGAAGTTTGGGGTTCGAATCCCTGGCCCCGAGTGATTACGGCTATTTGACCCCCTGTCAGTTGGCCGTTTTTGCTTAAAACGACTTACTGATTTTCCACCTACTGTCTATCTGACTCCTGCCAC
>DAOUGK010000191.1:0-5945 GCA_034429055.1 Anaerolineae bacterium
ACCGATGCCGCCGCGCGCCGAACCGCCCCACCCGCCCGCCGCCGTGCCGCCTGTGAGCGCACCCCCGCGCGAGAGCGCGCCGCGCGCGCCTGAGCCGCCGCGCCGCGAATCGGCGCGTGCGCCCGTTGGCGAGCCTGCCGCACCCGGTCTGGGCCTGGATGCGCCCGTCACCCGTCTGCCCGGCGTCGGCCCCAGCTTCGCGCAGAAGCTGGCCAAGCTGGGCGTCGAGACCGTGCGCGACCTGCTCTACCTGCTGCCCCACCGTTATGATGACTACAGCAAGCTGCAAACCATCAACCGGCTGAAATGGGGCGAGGAAGTCACGGTCATCGGCACCGTCTGGAGCATCAAGAGCCGGCCCATCGGGGACGACCGCAAGATGGTCACCGCCGTCGTGGGCGACGGGACCGGCGAGATGCAGATGACGTGGTTCAACCCGTTCATCGAAAAGCAGCTCCACACGGGCTATGCGTACGCGTTCAGCGGCAAGGTGGACAGCTACCGCGGGGTGATGACCATGCGCCACCCCAACTTCGAGCCCCTCGACCGCAACCAGCTCAACACGGGCCGCCTCGTGCCCATCTACCCGCTGACCGAGGGCCTGTCGAACAACTGGCTGCTCAAGCTCATGCGCAGCGCGATCAACACCTGGGCCGAGGAGACGGTGGATTTCCTGCCCGACGAGGTGCGCCGTGCGGCGGGCCTGCTGCCGCTCGCGCAGGCACTGACCCAGATTCACTTCCCCGACAGCCAGGCGCAGCTCGCGGCCGCGCACCAACGCCTGAGTTTCGACGAGTTCTTCATCCTCCAGCTCGGCGTGCTGGCTGCGCGGCAGCGGTTCCAGGGTCAGGCGGGCCGCGCACTCCAGACGGACGAGGCGCTGCTGGCCCCCTTCCTCACGTCCCTGCCCTTCAGCCTGACCGGGGCGCAGCGCCGCGCACTGGATGGCATCCTGGCAGACCTCGCCCAGACGCGGCCCATGAGCCGGATGCTGCAGGGCGACGTCGGCTCAGGCAAGACCGCGGTCGCCGCGGCCGCGCTGTGGGCTGCGGTCGCCAACGGCGCACAGGGCGCGATCATGGCCCCGACCGAAATCCTCGCGGAGCAGCACGCGCGCTCCTTTGGCCGCATGTTCGAGGGGCTGATCCACCCCACACTCGGCCGGCCCATCCGGGTCGTCACGCTGACGGGCAGCCTGCGCGCGGCCGAACGCGCGGAGGCGCTGGCTGCGCTGGCCGCGGGCGACGCGGATATCGCGGTCGGCACACACGCGCTCGTGCAGGAAGGCGTCGAATTCCGCGACCTCGCCGTGGCCGTCGTAGATGAACAGCATCGCTTCGGCGTGGAGCAGCGCGCCGCGCTGCGGCAAAAGGGGTCCCAGTCGCTGGGCCACCAGCCGCACATGCTCGTCATGAGCGCGACGCCCATCCCCCGCTCGCTGGCCCTCACCATCTACGGCGACCTGGACATCTCCGTCATCGACGAGATGCCCGCGGGCCGCACGCCCATCAAGACCAAGTGGCTGACCACCGCCCAACGCGAGCGCGCCTACGACTTCATCCGCCGCCAGGCGCAGACCGGCCGGCAGGCGTTCGTCGTCTATCCCCTTGTCGAGGAATCGGAGACCACCGATGCCAAAGCTGCGGTCGATGAACACGCGCGGCTGCAGCAGACCGTCTTCTCCGAGCTGCGCGTCGGGCTGCTCCACGGGCGGCTGAAGGGCGAGGAAAAGGACGCGGTGATGCGCGCGTTCAGCGCGGGCGAGTTGGATGTGCTCGTGGCGACCTCCGTGGTCGAGGTCGGCATCGACGTGCCCAACGCCACCGTCATCCTCATCGAGGGCGCGGAGCGTTTTGGCCTGGCCCAACTGCACCAGTTCCGCGGCCGCGTGGGCCGCGGCCCGCACGCCTCCTACTGCATCCTCATCTCCGATGTGGAACAGGGCGACGGCGTGCGCCGTCTCCAGGCTCTGGAGACCAACAACGACGGCTTTGCGCTGGCCCAGATCGACCTGGACCTGCGCGGGCCGGGCGACTTCTTTGGCACGCGGCAGAGCGGCCTGCCGCCGCTGCGCACCGCGCAGTTGAGCGACATGCGGACGCTCGAACTGGCCCGTGCGGCTGCACAGGCGATGTTTGCAGCCGACCCCGACCTGTCCCTGCCGCAGCACCGCGGCCTGGCAGCCCAGGTGGCTGCGTTCTGGCGCGGCGCGGGCGACGTCAGTTAAGAACACACGCTGTGGCACGGTCGGAGACCGGCCACAGCACACGGTTGGCTGTGGCCGGTCTCCGACCGTGCCACAGCCAACCGTGCCACCGAGCCACAACCAAGCGGAGCAACATTAATGCGAGCGCTGTATCCCGGCACCTTTGACCCGATCCACAACGGGCACATCGACATTGCGACACGGGCCGCGGGCCTGTTCGATGAGCTGGTCATCGGCATCTACGATAGCCCGCCCAAGACGCTGACGTTCGAAACGGCGCAGCGCATCGCCCTGGCGCACGAGTGCCTCGCCCATTTGCCCAACGTGCGGGTCATGCCCTATCATGGATTGACCGTCACATTTGCGCGTGAGATCGGCGCCTCCGTCCTGGTGCGCGGGCTGCGGGCTATCTCGGATTTCGAGTTCGAGTTCCAGATGGCGCTGACGAACAAGAAGCTCGACCCCGGGCTCGAAGTCATCTGCCTGATGACCAGCCTGGAATATGCCTACCTCAGCTCGTCCATTCTCAAGGAAGTGGCACTGCTGGGCGGCGACGTGCAACACCTGGCGCCACCGCCCATTCGGACTGCGCTGCACGCACGCTTTGCGGGCCTTCATCCGGATGCGACCGCCTCCGTGCCCATCCGGACCTCGCGCGACTGACGATAGGGGTGATTTGAACATGCAAGCACTGATAGATGAGCTCGAGGAACTCGTACAGACAGCGAACAAGATGCCCCTCGGCGGCAAGCTCCTGATGGATGAGGGCGCGCTGCGCCAGATCATCAAGAACATGCGCGCGGCCATGCCCGACGAACTCCGCGTCGGCCAGCGCATCTCCGGCGAGCGCGACCGCATCCTCGCGGAGGCGCGTGCCCAGGCGCGGCACATCGTCGAGGAAGCCCAGGCCCAGTCCAACGCCCGCCTGGACGAGCAGAGCGTCATCCAGACGGCCCGCCAGCGGGCGCGCGAGATTCAGCAGGACGCCGAGAAGGCCGCCGCCAGCCTCCGGGCCGAAGCCGACCAGTACGTCATCAACCAGTTCGCCGCGCTGGAAGCCCGCCTGGTGCGGGTGCTGCGGGAAGTGCAGGCCGGCCAGCGCGCGCTGAGCCAGGCCGGTGAGCCCGGCCCGGACCGCGACAGCGCCGGGCGCACTTCTTGACATTGCACCCCCTCTCACCTATAATAATCGCTTGGCGCTTGGTCGCCGGGCTTCACGCGCCGTGTGGAGGCTCGTACCCGGACGGCTGATATGGCGCCCTGTTGAATGGAACAGTCTGTAATGAACGATTTGCGCTTCAATGTCGCACAACTGCTCAGGGATGTCGTCGGGTCATCGCGCAAGGCTGAGATAGCTGTCAACCTGCACGAACTCGCGCCGGAACTGAGCGGCGGTGACCGCAGCCACGAGTTGCGCGGTCCGGTGCGCTTGATGAACACCAACGCGGGCATCCTGGTGCAGGGACAGCTCGCAGGTGCAGCGACCCTGGCCTGCGCGCGCTGCCTGGAGCCGGTCACGGTGCCGCTGGAGTTCGAAATCGAGGAGCTCTTTCTCCCGACGATCGACCTCCTGACGGGCCGTACTGTCGCGCCGGAAGAGGAAGACCAGGCGCTCTGGATCGACGAGCACCACATTCTGGACCTGACCGAAGTGGTCCGCCAGAATGCGCTGCTGGCCGCACCGCTGAACGCAGTCTGCCGCGAGACCTGCCGCGGGCTGTGTCCCACCTGCGGCCAAAACCTGAACGAAGGACCGTGCGACTGCGAGCCGGAACCGGATCCCCGGTGGGGCCCGCTGACGGACCTTCTCAACCAAAGTGAAAACGATCGTGCAGACGATCAGAACGCATAAGGAGTATAACCAGTGCCACCTCAGCCAAAACGTAAGCTTTCCAAGGGCCGCCGCGACCGCCGCCGCGCCCACGATTCCCTGCCCGCCACCCACGTCGTGCGCTGCCCGCAGTGCGGCGCGATGCGGCTCCCGCATCACGCCTGCCCGGATTGCGGCACCTACAAGGGCGAAACCGTCTTCGAAGTGGAGTCGGAGAAGAAGAGCCAGTAGTGCCTCAGGCTGGTTTTGCTGGCTGTAGCCTGGCCCCTTGTGGGCGTCGGGACGGGCACAAGGCCCTACACTACGCCGCAGCTGGGGCAGGCAGGCCAGCCAAGCCACCGGCAGCACACACCAGCCATCGTACCGGCAGCAGGGGGGACCTGGGTCTGACCCATGTCCCCTCTCTTGTCTGAATTAACACACCTCATCGAAAGTAGGCCCTATCAGACCCATGAGCTGTGACATTGCCTACCTCTTCCCCGGCCAGGGGTCCCAGGTCGCCGGCATGGGCCGTGCCCTGGCGGACGTCTATCCCGTCGCGCGCGAGACCTACGCCGAAGCGGACGCCATCCTCGGGTTCCCGCTGTCCGAATTATGCTTCGCGGGTCCGGCAGAGACGCTGACCGAGACCACCAACGCGCAACCCGCCATCCTGACCACCAGCATCGCCGCATGGCGCGCCCTGCACGCCGCCCGGCCTGACCTGCCCGCGCCCTGCTGCGTCGCGGGTCACAGCTTGGGTGAGTACAGCGCATTGGTCGCCGCAGGCGCGCTCGCCTTTGCAGACGCCGTCCGGCTGACCCGCACGCGTGGGGAGCTCATGGCTGCGGCCGGCCGCGCGCATCCCGGCGGCATGGCCGCGATCCTCAAGCTGGATGACGAACAGGTCGCCGCGCTGTGCGAACAGGCCAGCCGTGAGAGCGGCGACAGCGTCCAGGTTGCCAACTACAACGCGCCCGGCCAGGTCGTCATTTCGGGCGGACCCGTGGGCGTCGCCGCGGCCGTCGAGCTGGCCCGCGCGGCCGGTGCGCGGCCCCGGCCCCTTGCCGTCAGCATTGCCGCCCATTCCGCGCTGATGGCGCCCGCTGCGGCCGCATTTGCCGAAGCCGTCGCCGCGACCCCGTTCCGTGAGCCGGCCGTGCCCATCATCGGCAACATCCAGGCCCGGCCCCTCCAAACCGTCGCGGCCATCCGGGAAGAGCTGGTCGGCCAACTGACCGCTTCCGTGCGCTGGACTGCGTCCATCCAGGCGATGGCCGCGCTGGGCGTCACGCGCTTCGTAGAAGTCGGCCCCGGCGACGTGTTGGCCGGCCTGATGAAGCGCATCCTGCCCGATGCGACCACGGCTAACGTGCGCACGCCGGAGGATATTCCGGCGGTCTAAACCGCTTCCACAGTGGAAACTACATGGCAGACCTTCGAGGTCTGCGAGACCTCGAAGGTCTTGACTGTGGATTCCACCCTGGAAGGAGTTTAGTCGTTTGTAGCGGCGCTAAAGCGCCCACTACGAACCTGAGGAGCTCAACACGACATGCTACAGGACAAGGTTGCCATTGTCACCGGGGCCTCACGAGGCATCGGCGCCGCGATCGCGGCGGAACTGGCGAGCCAGGGCGCGCACGTCGTCGTCAATCACCGCGACAGCGCAGCGCAGGCCGAAGCCGTCGTCGCCGGTCTGACCGAGCGCGGCAGCCAAGCGGTCGCGGTGCAGGCGGATGTCAGCCGCCTGGCCGATGCGCAGGCGCTCATCAAGGCCACAGTGGATCGCTTTGGCCGGGTCGATATCCTCGTCAACAACGCGGGCACCACCCGCGACATGCTGCTCATGATGATGAGCGAAGATGACTGGGATACCGTATTGGCGGCGAACCTCAAAAGCGCATACAATTGCAGCAAGGCCGTGCTGCG
>DAOUGK010000192.1:0-2875 GCA_034429055.1 Anaerolineae bacterium
AGCACCGGCGCGCGACTCCTGCCTTACCTGGCCGCGGTGCTCGCGGGCTTCCGCCAGAACTTCATCTACGAGCAGTTCGACCGCCTGATCGCCCTCTTCACCCCCGCGGAGAAGCGCGAATCGGGGAACGAATGAAGAGGCGAACAGGGGAACAGGTGAAGAGGTGATGTGGAGTCGAGGCTTTAGCCGGTTTGGCTGTGGGTTCACGTTGACAGTGTAACCGGCTGAAGCCTCGACTCCACATTGCTCGGTCATGGTCGCCGCTTGCATCCTCAGATGCAGGCTCCTCACCTCTTCCCCTGTTCCCCTGTTCTCCCGTTCACCCCGTCCCCGTCACGCCAGCGTGACGCGCTCCAGGTGCGCGCCGAGGGCTTGCAGCTTCCGGTCGATGTTCTGATACCCCCGGTCGATCTGGCCGACGTTGCCGATGGTGCTCGTGCCCTTCGCGGCCAACGCGGCAATCAGCAGAGCCATGCCGGCGCGGATGTCCGGGCTGCTGAGTTCCTGGCCGTACAGCGGGCAGGGGCCGACGATGACGGCCCGGTGCGGGTCGCACAGGATGATCTTCGCGCCCATGCCGATCAGCTTGTCCACGAAATAGAGCCGGCTCTCGAACATCTTCTCGTGCATCAGCACGGTACCCTTGGCCTGCGTCGCAACAATCAACGCGATGCTCATCAGGTCGGCGGGGAACTGGGGCCAGGGCGCATCGTCGATTTTCGGCACCGCGCCGCCGATATCCTCCTGGATGTGCAGGTCCTGCTCGTCGGCGATGATGAGCGTATCGCCCTCCATCCGCAGGTTGACGTTGAGGCGCTCGGCAAACACCCAGTTGATCATGCGCATGTGCTCGCGCACGACCCCGTGAATGCGAATCTCGCCGCGCGTCACCGCGCCGAGGCCGAGGAAGCTGCCGACCTCCAGGTAATCCGGCGAGATGGTGAACTCGCCGCTCCCCAGGCGGTCCACCCCGTGAATGATGATCGTGTTGCTGCCGATGCCCTCGATCTGCGCGCCCAGGCAGCTCAGGAAGTTGCACAGGTCTTGCACGTGCGGCTCGGACGCAGCGTTGCGGATCACCGTCGTTCCCTTTGCCAGCACCGCGGCCATCACCGCGTTCTCCGTGCCGGTAACACTCATCTCGTCCAGCAGGATATCGGCCCCGCGCAGCGCGTCGGCCTTCATGGTGAAGTCCTTTGCGTTGAAGTCCACGTGGGTGCCGAGGCTCTCCAGCGCCAGCAGGTGCGTATCGACGCGGCGCCGGCCGATGCGGTCGCCGCCGGGCAGCGGCAGCACGGCCTGGCCGAACCGGCCCAACATCGGACCGGCCAGCAGCATGGAGCCGCGAATCTGCTGGAACAGCTCGGCGCGGAAGTGGGCAAAGCCGGCGTTGCGCGCACACAGCCGCAGCGCACCGTTCTCCTTCTGCACTGTGACCCCCAGCTCGCCCAACAACTGACACATGGTGCCGACATCACCGATGTGCGGGATGTTGTGCAGGACAACCTCCCCCTCGGTGAGGAGCACGGCCGCTAACAGAGGCAACGCTGCATTCTTGTTGCCGGCCGGAGTGACATCTCCGTTCAGTGGATAGCCGCCTTCGATGACGAACTTGTCCATGAAATGCTCCTTTATCCTGAGATACGTTGCAAGTCCACCGTTTCACCTGTCTGGACGCCGAGCAGAGCCGCGGCGCTGCCGTCGCGCACCGCGACCTCGACCGTGTCGCCGCTGCTGACCAGGGCGACCAAAGCCCCAGGCTGGGCTGCCGCGTAGGTCTGCTGAATCCCCACGATGCGCCGGCCAGCGATATCGCAGACCCATTCGCCTGCCGCCACCCACGCAGCCGGAATCGATGTAATGAGGTTGCCAAAGCGGTCGATGTGGATGACGTGACCGCGCAGATGCCCTGACTTAACTTGGATCGCGATCAGCTCCGGCAGGCGCGCCGGGTCAGCCACCGGCGGGCCCAGGTCAGCAGGCAGCCGGCCGTTCGCCAGATGCGCAGCCACCGGTGCAAAGATGTCGCGGCCGTGGAACGTCCGGCTCACGACGGGCCGCCAGAATTCACGCCGGTTCAGCTCGTAGGCCGTCGCGCCGGGCTGGTCCAGCGCAAAGGTGAACAAGCCGTTGTCCGGCCCCACAAAGCAGGCGTCGGGCGTCTGCACGAGCAGGGGCCGCCGCGCGCTGCCGACGCCGGGGTCAACCACCGCCAGATGCACCGTGCCGCGTGGGAAATAGGGGGCCGCGCGGCGCAAGACATAGGCGGCCTGTCGCACGTCCTGAGGGGCAATGTCATGGCTCACGTCAACCAGGTGCGCACCGGGGGCAATGTTCAAGAGGACGCCCTTCATGGCGCCCACATAACCATCGGCCAGGCCGAAGTCGGTCGTCAGGGTGACAATCGTCATGTTTCTCGGTTGAGCGGCGCCGCGCGCACAGGATGGGTGGCCCCTGTCACGGATTCTACCCCAGAGCGTATGGCCCGTCAACTGGTTGTGCCTGCTACATTTCCGCACGGCCATAAGCATCGCGGGTGTGTCTGAATCTCGGGGCGCGGCCATCGCGAATACGCGAATCAGCCTGCGGATACGCGAACCGGGCGCGCCGCGGCTGCCCGATTCGCGTATTCGTGGCGCGCCCGCAGGCGCTTTTGCTTATTCGCGATGGCCGCGTTCGCCCCCAGTATGGAACACGCCCAGACATCACGACCAGGTTGCAATAATGACACATTTGTGCTATTATAACGATTGGACGACCCGTCGCGTTTATGAAATACACCCATTTTGTGGTAAAATGGGAGTGATGAAAGCTGAAACTGCACCGCGCTTAGGCGCCATCGATGCCCTGACGGCCGGGCTTAACCTGGCAGCGC
>DAOUGK010000193.1:0-10333 GCA_034429055.1 Anaerolineae bacterium
GCCAGCAGCGCCGGCGCAGCAATCGGGTCTCCGATCAGTCCCAACAGGCGGGCCGTTGCACCGCGCACACCCGCGTCTTCACTCTCCAGCGCAGCCAGTAGCTCCGGCGTCGCGGCCAGCGAGACGGTATGGGTGCTCGCATCGTCGCCCGCGATCACGGTCAGCGGCTGGTCAGCCACCGGCGTGAGCCGCAAAACCGGCGCCGCGCTCAGCGGCAACTGCTCCATCATCGTCCAATGCTGCCCGCCATCTGCGCTCACCAGGATGCCGAGCGGGGTCAGGCGGGTCGTGCTCGTGCCGAGCCAGACGCCGGTCGCCGCGTACAGGATAGTGTCATCTGCCGGGTTGACGTTCAGCGCCGTCACCGCAACCGGCGCGCCGCCGCCACCCAGGAGGACCGGATCAGTGCTCTGCTGCCACGTTGCGCCGAGGTCGCGGCTGAACATCAGCCCTACGGACTCGGTGCCGACGGCCAGCAGGTTCGTGGCCTTGCCGGTCACGGCCAGCGCCAGCGGCTTGCTCGGCACGGCCGCAGTCTGCGCCCAGGTTGCGCCCGCGTCCCGGCTGACCCAGATGGTGCGCGCAGTGCGGGCAACCACGGACTGCTCATCGCCGGTCACGGGTTGAATCTGCTCCACGCGCTCCGGCAGGCTGGCGACGCCGTACCACGTCTGGCCGCCGTCATCGCTGCGCTCGATACGAGCGGTTTCTGCGTCGTTAGCCCAGCGGTAGGTGAACGGTTGCGCAAGGGGCGCGGCCGCGGTCGTATCCGCCGGCGCCTCGCGCCAGCTATTATCTGAAAGGATGGGCGCGCCGATAGGCGCGAGGCCGATGAGCAGCAAGGCCACCGCCAGCGCGATGCGCACCCAAGTCCTCGTCAATAATGCCACTGTCGTCATCCGAAACATGCTTGTCCTCCCGAACGGGGTCTTCCTCACTCTCACAGTCATTCGTCTGCCCCGCATGGTCATAGGACGACGCAGTAGGGCGGTTAGTTCCGCTGCAACTTCCTCCGCCAGTTCGTGAAGTTGGGCGCATTTCTTGACAGCCTCAGACTCAAATGCTAGACTGTGCTCAGTGGTCTATACCGGTATGACGGTCCAGCCCGCCACACTTCGGACTGCGAGCAAAGGTGCCGTGCCACTCCAACGTGAAGCCCCCAATCCACTCTATCTTCAGCTCAAGGACACCCTGGAGACGCAGATACGCGCCGGAGTGTACCGGCGGCACGAGCGTCTGCCTTCTGAGCGCGAACTCTCTGAACAATTCGGCGTCAGTCGCATGACGGCGCGTCACGCCCTACTGGCCCTCGTCAACGACGGGGCCGTCTACACGCGCATCGGCAAGGGTACATTCGTCGCCGCGCCCAAGATCGACCAGCAACTCCAGTCCCTCAGTGGTTTCAGCCACGAAATCCGGCTGCGCGGCAATCGGCCGTCCAGCCGCGTGCTGGAGGCGCGCATCAGCCACGCGAACCCGGACGCAGCCGCGGCCCTGGGGCTGACGGGTGGCGATGACGTGGTCATCCTGGCGCGCCTGCGCCTGGCGGATGGATTGCCGCTTGCCTTTGAGACAGCCTATTTGCCCGCTGCGCTGGTGCCCGGGCTGCTGCTGGACCACGATTTCACCGTCGAGTCGCTCTACGACGTCCTGGAGCGCGACTACAAGCTCCAGCTCACCCATGCGGAACAGCGAATCGAAGCGGGGTTAGCCACCCCGCGCGAGCTGGAGCTCTTGCAGATTGCGGCCCCCGCGGCCGTGCTGCGCATGCGCCGCCTGACGCTGGCTGCCGACCGCACGCCGGTTGAGTGGGTGGTTTCCACCTACCGCGGGGATCGGTACTCATTTCGAACGACGCTTTCTGCGCGCATCGCAGTACAAGGACATGGGTCTGCGCATCACGCGTGCACCGACCTACTCAGGCCCGGCGCTCTTCTTTAACCATGAAGTCGCTCCGTTCGACAAGGTGGAGTTCCGCCAGGCCGTGGTCTTCGCCATCGACCGGCAGCAGTACGGTACCGTCTCGCTGGGTGAATCCGGCAAGGCGGCGTCAACTTCCAGCAGATTACCGCGGAAGTGAACCAGGGCAACTTCGAGATTGCGATCCCGGGCTGGGGCGCGGCCAACCCGCACCCGTACTTCGGCTACCAGACCGTCCTCTTCTCCCGCAACTACATTGCGGCGACCGAAGGTAAAGGCATCAACTTCTCGATGACGCAGACCATCGACGGCGCGGAAGTTGACCTCGAAGCGGTCATCGTGGCCTCGGCTGAAGGGCTGGACCTCGAAGCGCAGAAGGCCAACGTGGTGACCATCGCGAAGGCCTTCAACCAGTTGCTGCCGGTCATCCCGCTGTGGGAGCGCTACGGCAACAGCCCGCTGTCCGACACCCGGTTTACCGGCGCGCCGGATGACAGCGACAAAATCTGGAAGAACGCGCTGTACGGCGACAACCCGATCGTGATGATGATTCTCGACGGGACCATTCATCCGAAGTAAGGCTTCCCGTTCGTAGTAGGCGCTTCAGCGCCATCGTGAGGGGCTGAAGCCCCTACTACGAACCACCTTGTTCGTAGCAGGCACGCCAGTGCCTGCTACGAACTTATATCAGGAGTTATGCATATCATGTCCGAACTGCCGCTTCTTTTGCCCCGGCCGCGCGAGATGGCGCTGACCGGCGGGACCTTCTCTCTGCCGGAAAAGCAGTTGATCGTCATCGAGAGTTCTGCCCCGCTCGCGCTGCTGCACGCGGCGCAACGGGTGCAGGATGCGCTGCGCCGCCTCAACCTGCCGTGGGAAATCGTCGCCGGAAATGCCGTGCCCGGCGAGCAGGCCGGCATCACGCTGAGCGTCGTGCCGCGGGGGACGCGACATCCGCAGGGCTACGAGCTGACCGTCACGCCCGCGGGCGTCTACATCGTCGCGGGTGAGCCGGCCGGCGCATTCTACGGCGCGTTGACCCTTATCCAGCTGATCGACCGGGTTGGACGCGACCTGCCGCTCTGCCGCATCAGCGATTGGCCCGACTTCGCGGCGCGCGGGGTCATGCTCGATGTCGCCCGCGACCGGGTGCCCAAGATGCAGGAGCTCCTCGCGCTGGTGGACATGCTGGCAAGCTGGAAGGTCAACCAGGTCCAGCTCTACACGGAGCACACCTTCGCCTACCGCAGCCACCCCGAAGTGTGGGCGCAGGCATCGCCTTTCACCGGTGAGGAGATCCTCGCGCTCGACGCGTTCTGCCGCGAGCGGTTTATCGAGCTGGTGCCGAACCAGAACTCGTTCGGCCACATGCACCGGTGGCTCAAGTTTGACCGTTATCAGTCGTTGGCCGAGACCCACGACTGGTTCGATACGGGCTGGGGCACGCTGAAGATGAAAGGCCCCTTCAGCATCACCCCCGTCGATCCGGGCAGCCTGAACCTGCTGCGCAGCATGTACGACGAGCTGCTGCCGCACTTCAGCAGCAGCCAGTTCAACGTCGGCTGCGATGAGACCATCGACCTGGGACAGGGCCGCAGCAAGGATGTGTGCGCGGAGCAGGGCAAGGGCCGCGTCTACCTCGACTTCCTGATGCAGATCTACCGCGAGGTGAAGGCGCGCGGCCGCACGATGCAGTTCTGGGGCGACATTATCGTCAAGTACCCGGAACTCGTGCCGGAACTGCCGCGCGATGCGGTGGCGCTGGAGTGGGGCTACGAGGCCAATCATCCCTTCGACGCCAACAGCGCCATCTTTGCCGCGTCAGGCGTGCCCTTCTATGTCTGCCCCGGCACGTCCACCTGGAACACGCTCGTGGGCCGGACGGATAACACGGTCGGCAACCTGCGCAACGCGGCGGAGAACGGCCTGAAGCACGGCGCGGTCGGCTTCCTTAACACGGACTGGGGCGACCGGGGCCACTGGCAGCAGCCGTGGGCCAGCTATCTGGGCTTCGCCTACGGTGCGGCCGTCTCCTGGGCCTACCAGGCCAACCGCGATATGGATATCAGCCAGGCGACGAGCGTGTACGCGTTCCGTGACCCGACGGGCAACGCGGGCCGCGTCGCGTATGACCTGGGGAACGTCTACAAGGCCGCGGGCGCGACGCCGCACAACTCATCCGTGCTCTTCTGGATTCTGCAGCTGGCGCCCGATGAGCTCAAGGGCAACGCGCGGCTGGTCGACCTGCCCGCGGACGCGCTGGAACGCGCAAGCGCGGCGATCGATGCGGCGATGGCTCCGCTGGACGGCGCGCAGATCGGGCGAACCGATGCGGACCTGCTCCGTCGCGAGATCGAGCACGCGGCCGCGCTGCTACGCCATGCGACGCGTCGCGGCCGGCTGTCGTTCGGCGACGGGTCCGACCTCGAAGCCTTGAAGCGGGAGCTGGCGGAGGAAGCGAAGGCCCTGGTGGCCGAGCAGCGGGCGCTCTGGCTGGCGCGCAGCCGGCCGGGCGGGCTGGAGGACAGCCTCGCACAGCTGGCCTTCGCCAAAGAAGTGCTGTAGGGCCGGCGGCTCTTGGACAGCCTGCTCCTGCTGACCCTGATCATCGCGCTCGTCTTCGCGGCGGTCGGCATCAGTTCCCCGCTGATGACCCTCTACCTGGAGGCGCTCGGCGCGAGTTACGCACAGATTGCCGTCATCCTGGCGACCGTCGCCGCGGTCAGCCTGTTCAGCAGCTACGGGTGGGGCCGCGCGTCCGATGCACTCGGCAGGCGCAAGCCCCTGCTGATCGTGGGGCTGGGCGGGCTGGTCGTGACGTACATCCTGCTCAGCCGGGCGACCTCCGCGTCTGCGGCATGGGCCGTCCGGCTGGTCGAGGCTGCATTCGTCGCGGCCTACAGCACGTCCAGCCTCGCGTTCGTCGGCGACCTGCTGGCCCAGCGCGACCGCCGCGGGCAGCGCATGGGCACGTACCGCGGGATCGGCTCGTTGGCCTTCGCAGGCGGCGCGCTGTTGGGCGGACGGCTGGCCGACGCCACATCGCTGCGCACGGTGTTCATCGCCTGCGCCGTCCTCTATGCGCTGGCCGCAGGCGAGGCCCTGCTGCTGCGCGAGACGCGTGTGCCGCCCGTCGAGCGCGCACCCGCGGCGACCGAGCCGGGCACTCGGCCTGCTCCCTTCCGAGGGCTGGCTGCCGGCCTGCCGCTGCTCTTTGTCGCGGGCGTCTTCCTATGGACGATGGCCTGGAACGGGCAGGCGTCGATGTGGCCGAACTACATGTCCACGCTCGGCCACAGCAAGACCACCATCAGCACCCTCTGGGGCATCGCCGGCCTGGTAGAGGCGCCGGCTCTGCGGCTGACCGGCCAGCTCTCCGACGTCGTCGGGCGCAGCGTGCTCTTGGCCGCGGGCGGCATCGGCGCGGCGGTCGTGATGCTGGGCTACGTCCTGTTGAGCCGCGTGCTGCCCGCGCTGGTCGGCGTGCAGGTCGTGCGCGGGGTCGTCTTTGCCGCATACACGGGCAACGCGATGACCTTCGCGGTCGAGTCCGCGGACGCGTCGACGCGCGGGCGACACAGCGGCCTGTTCAACACGGTGACGGGCGCGGGCCAGTTGGCCGGGCTGCTGCTGGGCGGCACGCTGGCGCAGGCCGGCGGCTTCCCGTTCATGTTCGCGGTCTTCGGCGTCGCGGGACTGCTGGCAGGGGTGTGTTTCCTGTTGCTGAGAAGGCGAACGGTCCTCACCCCCCGGCCCCCTCTCCCGAACACCCAGTAACGTGTTCAGAAGAGGGGGAGCGTCTTTGACCTGCCCCCTCTCCTGAGCCGGTCCTTGTCGGCTCAGGAGAGGGGGCAGGGGGGTGAGGTCTTTCATCCATGCCATTATCCACCCTTCTCGAACCCATCTACGGCGACGGCGCGGCCGCACAGGCCCCGCGCTATGCCGCCGCGCTGGCCGAGTTCGCCCGGCTGTACGGCGCAGGCGACGTTGCTATCTATCGCGCGCCGGGCCGCGTCAATCTGATCGGCGAGCACACGGACTACAACCACGGCTTCGTGCTGCCGGTCGCGCTGGACAAGGACGCGGTCATCCTGGCGCGGCCGCGGCCGGATGCGGCCGTGTGGCTGGCGAATGTCGAGGGCGGCTATGCGGCGGTCAAGTTCGACATCTCCGCCGACATCCCGTCTGATGGGCCCGGCGCATGGAGCAACTACGTCCGCGGCGCGGCGCAGGCCCTCGCGCGCGCGGCGGCCCGCCCGCTGCAGGGGTTCGACGGGCTGGTGGTCAGCGCAGCGCCGTACGGCGTCCCGCGCGGGTCGGGGCTCAGCTCGTCCTCCGCGCTGACCGTCGCGGCGGCGGTCACGGTCGCGCATCTGAACGGGCTGGGCGACGGCACGTCGCACGATGCCCACTTCGCCCGGCTCTGCGCGGACGCGGAATGGTACGTCGGCACGCGCGGGGGCATCATGGACCACTTCGCCTCGGTCCTGGGGCGCAGGGGCCACGCGATGTTCCTCGACTGCCGGCCCGGGACCGACGGCGAGTACCGCACCGAGCACGTGCCGCTGCCGGAGGGCTACCGGCTGCTCGTCGTGGACAGCGGCGTGCATCACCGCAACGTGGGCGGCGGGTACAACCAGCGCGTCGCGGAGTGCCGTGCGGGCGTTGGCCTGCTGCGGCCGCGCTTCCCCGGCATCACGCACCTGCGCGACGTTCAGGAGCAGGCTTGGGATGACCTCGCACCCGATCTGCCTGAGGAAACGACGCTGGCAGCCCTGCGTGAGCAGGGCGTCGTGCTGGGCGACCTGCCCGGCGTGCGTGATGATGCGGTGCTGCGCGTGCGGTCGCGCTGCCGCCATGTCTGGACCGAGAACCGCCGCGTGCTGGCGGCAATGGACGCGATGACCGGCGGGGGTATCGCGACGCTCGGCGACTTGCTCAATGCGGCACACGCCAGCGCGCGCGACGACTACGAGATCAGCTGTCCTGAGATCGAGGTGCTGGTCAACGCGGCGCGCAAGGTGGACGGCGTCGCGGGCGCGCGGCTGACCGGCGCGGGCTGGGGCGGCTGCATGGTTGCGCTGGTCGCCGCGGGCGCCGTGCCGGCGTTCGAGGCGCGCGTGGCCGAACGCTACCAGGCCACGACGGGCCGCACGCCGGGCATCTTCGTCTGCCGCGCGGGGCCGGGCGCGGGCTTCGTGGGACACGTTGCGACAGCGGCCGTCCGCGATTAACCAACGCGATCCCTTTTTCGACATTACTCGTTACTGGTTACTCATTTCCGAATCCACCATCAGTAACGAGTAATGAGTAACCAGTAACGAGTAACGCACTTCTCGTTTTCATCACATTCCTGAGGATATCATGTCACAACCGGTAACTGCAGTACTGCTGGGCGCGGGGGGACGCGGGTTCTACTCGTACGCACCCTATGCGCTGGAACACCCGGACGAGCTGCGTTTCGTCGCCGTGGCTGAACCTGATCCGCTGCGCCGGGCGCGCTTTGCGGAGGCGCACAACATCGCGCCGGAGAACCAGTTCACGACCTGGGAAGACCTGCTGGCGAAGGGGCAGATGGCCGATGTCCTGCTCAACTGCACGCAGGACCGGATGCACTATCCCTCGACGATGGCCGCAATCGAGGCGGGCTATCACATTCTGCTCGAAAAGCCGATGGCCGAGCGGCTGGAGCATGTGGTTAGCCTCGTGCAGGCTGCGGAGCGGGCGAACCGATTGCTGCAAGTCTGCCACGTGCTGCGCTACACCAACATGTTCTCCAACCTCCACGATATCCTTGCCAGCGGACGCATCGGCGAGATCATCACGGTCGAGCACCGGGAGAACGTTGCGTTCTGGCACATGGCGCACAGCTTCGTGCGCGGGCATTGGCGCAACGCCGGGCTCTCCAGCCCCATGATCCTCGCCAAGTGCTGCCATGACCTCGACATCCTGTATTGGAACATGGGCATGCCCGTCAGCAAGCTCCAATCCTTCGGTTCGCTCATGCACTTCCGGTCGGAGCACCTGCCAGCCGGCGCGACCATGCGCTGCACGGACGGCTGCCCGGTCGAGTGCAAATACGACGCGCGGCGGCTGTACATGCGGCCGGAGATCACCGGCTGGCCGGTCACCGCGGTCACCGAGGACCTTAGCCCCGAGGGGCGTTGGCGCGCGCTGCAGACCGGGCCGTACGGCCGCTGCGTCTGGCGCTGCGACAACGACGTGGTAGACACGCAGACCGTCAACATGGAGTTCCCCAGCGGCGCGACGATGACGCTGTTCATGCACGGACATTCCTATGAGGAACAACGCACCATGCGTTACGACGGCACGCGCGCGACGCTGCGCGCCAAGTTCGACTATGCGGGCGGGGTCATCGAAATCCATGACCACCTCACGCAGCGGTGCGAGGTCGTGGACCTGGCATCCGGGCCAAGCGGCCACGGCGGCGGCGACTTCGGGTTGATGCGCGGATTCGTCCGTGCGGTGCGCGGGGAAGACCGGCCGCTCACCGGCGGCCGTGAGTCGCTTGAGAGCCACCTGATGGCCTTTGCCGCCGAAGAGTCGCGGCGGAACGGATCGGTCGTGAACATGGCCGAGTACCGGGCGCAGGCGGAGCAAGTATAAGGGGGCCATATGTTACGAGTCGGTTTGGTCGGCGCGGGCCTGATCGGTCAGGTCCACGCGCGCGCCTACGGCAACCTGCGCAACGCAGAGCTTGTCGCGGTGGCGGATATCCGGCCGGAAAAGGCTGCGGAAGTGGGCGAGCGGTACGGCAGCCGGCAGTTCGCCACGCTGGATGACTTGCTGGCCGCGGTGGATGTCGATGTCATCGACATCTGCCTGCCGACCCCGCTGCACGCGAGCCATACGATCCGCGCGCTCGAAGCGGGCAAGCACGTCATGTGCGAGAAACCCGTCACCCGCACGCTGGAAGAGGCGCGGCAGGTGGCCGCGGCGGTCGAGCGGGCTGCCGGGATGTTCACCGTCGGCCACGTCGTGCGCTTCTTCCCTGAATACGCCCGCGCCCATGACCTGATCGCCGCGGGCGAGGTGGGCGCGCCGCGCGTCGTCCATACGGTGCGCGTGGGCGCGTTCCCGCCGTGGAGCTATCAGAATTGGATGGGCGACCTGGACCAATCCGGCGGCGTCATCCTCGACCTGGCCTGCCACGAGCTCGACTGGCTGCGCTGGACCTGCGGCGAGGTGACGCGCGTGTTTGCCCGCGGGCTGGCCTACAGCCATCTGGCACAGGGCGACAGCCGCGACCACAGCCTCATCGTGCTGCGGTTTGCCGGCGGCGCGATGGCCCATGTCGAGGTTTCGTGGGCGGTGCCGCCGCGCGGCCCCTTCGTGACGAAGGTCGAGGTCGCCGGCTCGCGCGGCCTGATGTCGTTCGACAATCAGAGCAGCATGTCCATCCGGGGGTACTGGAACGTCGAGGGGACTTCTACTGCCGCGCCGGAGAGCCCGCTGGTCGTCGGCCCGCACCAGGCGGAGATTGCCCACTTCATCGACTCCATCGAGACGGGCCGCGCGCCGCTGGTCGGCATCGAGGATGCCGTCAAGGCGCTCGAGGTGTCATTGGCCGCGCTCGAATCCGTGCGGACCGGCCAACCTGTGACCGTAGGAGGTGCGCAATGACCCTGCCACCAGCTGCCAGGCCCTTGCGGTTCGGCATCATCAGCTTTGCGCACATGCACGCGACCAGCTATGCGCGCTGCATCCAGGCCAACCCAGACACCGAGCTGGTCGCGGTGGCCGACCCCGACCCCCAGCGCGGCCAGACGTGGGCCGGGCGGTTCGGCGTGCCGCTGTATACAGACCATCGCGAGTTGCTCGCCAGAGATGATATCGATGCAGTCATTGTCACGACGGCCAACGTCGAGCACGCGGCCATGACCCTGGATGCCGCGGCCGCGGGCAAGCACGTGCTGTGCGAGAAGCCCCTTGCGACGGCCGTCGCGGACGGCCGCGCGATGATCGACGCGTGTGCCCGCGCGGGCGTCTTCTTGGGCACTGCCTTTCCCTGCCGCTATCTGCCCGCGGTCGCGCGGGTCAAGGAGCAGCTGGACGCGGGCAAGCTCGGCAGGATCCTCGCCATCGCGGGGGCCAACCGGGGCTGGATGCCCGGCGGCTGGTTCGTGGACCGGGCACAGTCGGGCGGCGGCGCGGTGATGGATCACACGGTCCACGTCGCGGACCTCATCCGCTGGTTCACCGGCGCGGAGTTCGCGGAGGTGTATGCGGAGGCGGGCACGCTGTTCCACGACCTCGAAATCGACGACGCGGGCCTGCTCTCGTTCAGCATGACCGACGGGACCATCTGTACGCTCGACGCGTCCTGGTCGCGGCTGCCGCACTACCGCGGCTGGGGCGATGTGAGCATGAACATCCTGGGCGAGGACGGCTA
>DAOUGK010000194.1:0-35672 GCA_034429055.1 Anaerolineae bacterium
GAGCATCATATGTACGCGGCCGTGCCGTGCTACAACCTGGGTAAGCTGCACCAGGCCATCAAGCCGGACCTGCCGCACTGCCCGGTCGGGCTGGTGGAGACGTGGCAGGGCATCATCGCGATCCTGCGCAAGCAGCAGGTTGATCCGGCCTACGAGTATGTGCCGGACCTGCCGGTGCGGCCAGAGCAGCTGGTAGGGGCGAGGTAACCTCGCCCGCACCCCCAAGAGGTGCGACCGTGACGACCACTTCCGCCGCGACGTTCGTTCCAGCGGGCCAGGACATCTACGGCCAACGCTGGAGCCTGGGCGTCAGCACGATGGCATTCAAGGTTGCCGGACAGGGCGAGCAGGGCCTGTTAGTGCTGGAGACCACCTTCCATGCGCAGGGCGGCCCCGCCCGCCATCTACACTACGCGCAGGACGAGTGGTTCTACGTGCTCGAGGGTGAGTTCATCGTCGAGGTCGGCGGCGAGCAGTTCCGGCTGCAGCCGGGAGACTCGGTGTTGGCCCCGCGCCGCGTGCCCCATGCGCCTGCGCATGTGGGCGCTGCGGTGGGACGCCTCCTGGTGACCTTTTCGCCCGCAGGCCAGATGGAGGCCTTCTTCCGGCTGGTGACGCCGGAGAACCGGATGCCCGTGCCAGAGCCCGCGCTGTGGCGCGCCTACGGCATGGAGGTGACGGGGCCGCCGATCGAGATTCCCTGACCGCTGGTCATGCCGCCTGGCGCGCAAAGCGTGCAATCTTGGCGAACATATCCTCCAGCAGGAAGCGCGCATCGAACGTCTCGTACACCCGGATGGGGCGATTGCGCCCGGTGTGGAGGTAGTGCATCTGCGCATGGACGATGGCTTACTGGTCGTCCGCTTCATTTTCGGCGTCTCGGTAGCGGTTTACTGTTACAAACCCGGTTTCACGACGATGCTATGCTTCGCACAGAGACGGGGTCCGTGGGCCGGCTGACGGACCCGAGACCTTATGGTACGAGGTCGCGCTGAACGCCTATATCTCCCGCCCAAGTTGGGAACCGGCCGTTTGCATGTTATTCTTATGTGTCAGATTATCTTTTGGAGCCGTTCTTGCACGAGTTATCCATCACCCAGGGCATCCTCGACATTGCGCTGGCCGCGGCGCGGGATGCGAACCTCGCCCGCGTGACAGCCGTCCATCTCGTCGTCGGGGACCTGAGCAGTATCGTGGATGACTCGGTGCAGTTCTACTTCGACCTGTTGAGCAAGGGCACCGCTGCAGAAGGAGCCAGCCTGACTTTCGAGCGGCGGCCCGCCATCCTGACCTGCGCGGCGTGCAGCCATACATTCACCGTTCGTCCGCCGCTGCCGCCGGCGTGTCCGGCCTGTGGTGCTGCACGGCTGCGCGTGACCGGCGGCCGCGAGCTGCGCGTCGAGAGCATCGAAGCGGACGGGCAGGGCCAGACAGCGTGAAAATCGACATCACCCAGCGCATCCTGAGCGCGAACGACGAGGTTGCAGCCGAAAACCGTGCGTTTTTCGATAGCCACGGCATTCTCGCCATCAACATTATGGCCTCCCCGGGCGCGGGCAAGACCAGCCTCATCCTGGCGACCGCGTCGCGCTTGCCCGCTGACCTGCGCCCGGCGGTCATCGAAGGCGACCTCGCATCGAGCATCGACACGGATACGCTGCTCGCGAGCGGTATCCCCGCAGTCCAGATCAACACCGGCGGCAACTGTCACCTGGACGCGCCGATGGTGCGTGCCGCGCTGCCGCGGCTGCCTCTCGCTACGACCTCTCTGCTGTTCATCGAGAACGTCGGCAACCTCGTGTGCCCCGCAGAGTTCGACCTGGGCGCGCAGGCCGCAGTCGTCGTCGCCAGCGTGCCGGAAGGCCACGACAAGCCTTACAAGTACCCTGGCATATTTGCCGCCGCGGACGCGGTGCTGCTCAACAAGGCGGACCTCATCGCATACTTCGACTTCGACGTGGCGTATTTCCGCCGCGGGCTGGACATGGTCAACCCCGACGCACCGCTGTTTGTCGTCTCCTGTCGCACCGGCGACGGGCTGGACGCGTGGGTGGCGTGGCTGGCGGAGCGCCGGGCTGCACGCTGAAGGTTCCGGCGCGGTACAGGGGTTGACTTCCGGCCAGGGCAAGGCCACGTAAAAGCGGGTTCCACGGCAAAGATACGCTTCGCACGGGAACCCGCTTTCATTATGCCGGCAGGCGTAGGACGAGCGCGGTGCGTCCCTACGCGGTTTCCAGCACGATCTCCGGCCGCGGGAGCTTCATGTAGTCCAGCCACTCCAGGTCGCAGCGCAGGCAGCGCCGGGCTTCCTCGCGCGCCGCGTGCTCGTCCAACCCGAGCTCGACCTCGCGGAAGTTGGCCTGACGCTCGGCCAGCGGCAGTTCCGGCATGCCGGGCCGTCGCGCATTGGCATAATCGTCCAGGTTGTGCAGGTTGGCGATGTCGGGCCGCTCGGTCGTGTAGACCGGCTTCTCATACGTGGCCGTCTTGAGCCAGTGGTCCACCGCTACCGCGACCAGGTTGCCCTGGGCCACGGCTTCGATGACCGTCGCCGGGCCGCTCACTGCGTCGCCGCAGGCGAAAACCCCGCCGCGCGAAGTGTTGTAGGCCGGGCCGACCACGAACGTGCTGGACCGTGTCGCCTCGATGCCGGCCTTCTGCATCCAGGATGTATCGGTCGTCTGACCGATGGCCGGGATCACCATATCCACCGGCAACGTGAAGCGGTCGCCCTCGATCGGCACGGGCCGGCGCCGCCCGCCGTTGTCGAATTCGCCCAGGCGCTGGCGCTGGAGCACGACGCCGGTCACCTGCCCGTCACCCACGATCTCAACCGGGTTGACCAGGAAGTGGAACTGAATGCCCTCATGGTAGGCGGCATCCACTTCTTCCTTGTACGCCGGCATATCGGCACGGGCGCGGCGATAGATGACATGCACTTCCTGCGCACCCAGGCGCCAGGCTGTGCGGGCTGCGTCCAGCGCCACGTTGCCGCCGCCGACAACCGCCACCCGCTTGCCCTGCATCTCGGGCATTGTCCGGCCTGCGCCGCCGCCGCGATTGATGAGCCCGATCTCGCGCAGGAAGTCGGTGCCGTGCAGCACGCCGGCCTTGTCTTCGCCGGGCACGCCCAGCTTGCGGCTGCGATGCGCGCCGATGGCCAACACGACGGCATGGCAGCCTTCCCGCTCGAACAGCTCGTCGAGCGTGAAGTCAGTGCCGAGCGCCTGGTTATAGCGAATCTCGACGCCCGCGCGTTGGATGTTTGCCACTTCGGCCATCAACTGGTCGGTCGGCAGGCGGTATTCCGGGATGCCCACCGCCATCATGCCGCCGGGGATGGGCAGCTTCTCGAACACCGTCACCTTGTAGCCCAGCTGCGCCAGGCGCAGTGCGGCGGTCAGGCCGCCCGGTCCTGCACCCACCACGCCGACCTTGAGCTGCTTGGCGCGCTCCGTGTGCGGGGGCGTCCAGGGTGTCGTATACTCGTGGTCGGCCATGAAACGCTTGACGCTGCGGATGCTGATGGACTCATCGATCTCGCCGCGGCGACACCGCTGCTCGCAGAACGCGGGGCAGATGCGGCCGCAGATGGATGCGAACGGGTTGCGCTCGCGGTGGATCGCCAGCCCCTCAGCATAGCGGCCCTGGGCCACCAGCGCCAGATAGGCCGGGCTCTCGACGCTCGCCGGACAGGCGTTGATGCACTTGGCGCGCACCAGGGCCTTACATTGTCCTGCGATGCAGGTCTTATCCTCGATGTGCTTGACGAACTCGTCGCCGAAGAAGCGGATGGCCGACATCACCGGGCCGGGCGTCAGTTGGCCCAGCGAGCAGAGCGCACCCTCGCGCATGTTCTGCGAGATGTACTTGATGGTGTCCACGTCGGCCAGCGTGCCCTTGCCTTCGGTGATGCGCGTGAGCGTTTCCAGCAGGCGCACGCCGCCGATGCGGCAGGGGACGCACTTGCCGCACGACTCGGCGGTGGCGAACTCCAGGAAGTACTTGGCGAACTCAACCATGCAGGTGTCGTCGTCCACCACGATCATGCCGCCGGAGCCCATCGTGGCGCCCGCGGCCGTCAGCGAATCAAAGTCCACCGGGGTGTTGAGCGCGGAAGCCGGCAGACACCCGCCGAGCGGGCCGCCGGTCTGCACGGCCTTGAACGGCTTGTCCTTCGGGATGCCGCCGCCCACGTCGAAGATGATCTCGCCCAGGGAGATGCCCATCGGCACTTCGATCAGGCCGGTGTTGTTGATCTTGCCCGTGAGCGCAAAGATGGCCGTGCCCGGCGATTTCTCGGGACCGATGGCCTTGAACCAGGGCGCGCCGTGCAGGATAATCTGGGGCGACATCGCGTAGGACTTGACGTTGTTGACGTTGGACGGCTTGTTCCACAGGCCCGCCACCGCGGGGAACGGGGGCCGCGGCCGCGGCTCGCCGCGCTTGCCTTCGATCGAGGCCATCAACGCGGTTTCCTCGCCGCAGACGAACGCGCCCGCGCCCTCTTTGACGTGCAGGTGGAAGCTGAAGCCTGAGCCGAGGATGTCGTCGCCCAGCACGCCGTACTCTTCCGCCTGCGCGATGGCGGTCTTGAGCCGGTCAATCGCCAGCGGGTACTCCGCACGGCAGTAGACATAGCCCTCGTTTGCGCCCATCGCATAGCCTGCAATCGCCATGCCTTCCATGACGCTGTGCGGGTCGCCTTCGAGGATCGAGCGATCCATGAAGGCCCCCGGGTCGCCTTCATCTGCGTTGCAGATGACGTACTTCGGATAGTTCTGGCTGCGCCGCGCGAACTCCCACTTGAGGCCCGTCAGGAAGCCCGCGCCGCCACGGCCCCGCAGCCCCGAATCCTTCATCTCGCGCAGCACGTCTTCGGGCGTCATGGTGTTGAGGACTTTGCCCAACGCCGCATAACCGTCGCGCGCGATGTACTCGTCGATGCTCTCCGGGTTAATCAAACCACAGTTGCGCAAGGCAATGCGCATCTGCTTGCCGTAGAAGGGAATGTCGTGATAGAAGGGCAGCGCCTGGTGCTGCTGCGGCTCGGCATAGGCCAGCCGCTGGACCTGGCGGCCCTTGAGCAGGGTCTCTTCCACGACTTCCGGCACATCCCCCGGCTGGACCTGGCAGTAGAGAATGCCCTCGGGGTACACCATCATGACCGGCCCCATGGAGCAGAAGCCGCGACAGCCGGTTTGCACCACGCGTACCTCGCCGGCCAGCCCGCGCTGCGCCACTTCCGCGCGCAGCGCTTCTGTGACTTCGTGGGAGCCCGAGGAATGGCAGCCCGTGCCGCCGCAGATGAGGACATCCGCGCGATAGTGCCGGTCCTCGGTGTCGGAGCCCGTGACAATCGGATTGGCTATATCCATCTTAGAAGTCCTTGTAAACCACTTCCTCGTAGGTCTTTTCGAGAACGTACTTGTGCCGGAGCTCTTCAGCGGCCAGCATCTCAAAGAGGCTTTGGGTCAGTTTGTCGTCGACCATCTCGGCCATCGCTTTGTAGAACTCGTGCGCCGACTTTTCTTTGCGGGCGGCAAACAGCAGCACGTCCTGGTAATCGGCGTTCGGGTCGAGCGTGCCGGCGACTAGATGGTCGCTCAGGCGCAGGTCGGTGACCGGCTCGGCCTTGGAGCGGCGTATGGCCCATCGCACGTTGCCTGACAGCACATCCTCCAGCTTGGCTTGATGTCCGCGCTCCTGGGCCGCCATTTCACTGAGCCGGGCGCTGACTGCATCGTCCTTCACGGACGCGGCGGCATTCGTATAGAGCGTCGCGGCGTCAATCTCAAGCTGGATAGCCCGCTTGAGGACCGCTTCGATCGAGTTGAATTGTTCCATGGTGTTCTCCCAGCTCAATTCTTATCCAGGCGGCCGATGATCCAGCGATCCACCGGCTGACCCTTGACGAGGTGCGACTCAATGATCTCAGGCACCATGTCAGGTTTGACATTGGCATAGGTGATGCGCGGCTGGCCCGCCTGCTCGATATCCACCAATGGTTCTTTGACGCACTGGCCGATACAGCCGACGGTGGTGACGTGCGCGCTGATATCTCGTCGGTGCAGTTCTTCGAGGATGGCGTGCATCGTCTCACGCGCACCGGCCGCGATGCCGCACGTCCCCATTCCCACGATGATGGTGGTGCCGGTGTCCAGCCGTGTTTTGAGGGACTGCTGGGCCTCCTCGCGCACACGCTTCAGGTCATCCAGCGATTTCAGCTTGGGCATATGGGTCACTCCAGGGTTTGTAATTGTTCCACCAGGCTGTTAGGCGTTAACCGGCCATAGACCTTATCGTCCACTACTGCGACGGGGGCCAGCCCACAGGAACCGAGACAGTAGACGATTTCCATGGTGTACTCGTAGTCCGGCGAGGTGCTGCCCGCAGATACGTGCAGCTCGTTTTCCACGGCCTCGATGCACTTGGACGCACCGCGCACATGGCACGCTGTGCCATCGCACACACGAATCAGGTGCTTGCCCCGGCGATTCAGGCGGAACTGCGCGTAGAACGTCGCCACGCCCATGAGCCGGCTGACCGGGATGCCCGTGCGCCGGGATATCTCCATCAGGACTTCTTTGGGCAGATAGCCGTAGGCCTCCTGAGCGTGCTGCAATATGGGGATCACGGCGCCCTTCTGTCCGGCGTACTCCTCGAGAATCTGATCCAGAGGAGCCATATCGAGGGTTGTGAGATCATCGTTCATGAATCGGTTTCCAGTCCTGAAAGAAAGATACGGTGCGCTTGGAGCCGCACCGCACCAAGATGAGGCAGGGGAACCGCCTCGCCTATAGACTGCGTGAAAAATAGAACTTATCCCAGTAATTCATATCATCAGTCGCCATATGTGACCATGACATCTGTCATATCGCGCAAGGGCAGTATGCAAGGTCATTTGCCTGCACGGCAGGTCGAGTCGGCTGAGATGCCCACGAGGTGACGCTGAGAGGAGTTTTCTTGCGCTCGGAGCGGAAGCAAGTTATTATGTGTCGACTTCTCGCGGGAGCGCTCCTACTCTCCCCTCATCCCTGCCAGGAGATCCTGCCGTGCTCGCCAAAGTCCACAGTTGCGCGCTCATCGGCCTCGACGGCGCCATCGTCGAGGTGGAGGCCGACCTCAACCCCAAGTCCCTGCCCTCGGTCACGCTCGTCGGCCTGCCCGACGCGGCGGTCAAAGAGTCCACCGAACGCGTGCGCGCGGCCATCGTCAACTCCGGCCTGTACTACCCGCGCGGCCGGGTGACGGTCAACCTCGCGCCCGCGGACCTGCGCAAGGAGGGGCCGGCCTACGACCTGCCCATCGCGGTCGCGCTGCTGATGCTGGCCGAGCAGATCCCGCCGGACCTGGACGGCTGCCTGTTCCTCGGTGAGCTGTCGCTCGACGGCTCGCTGCGCCATGTCAACGGGCTGCTGCCGATGGCGCATCTGGCGCAGGAGCTAGGCTACAAGTCCGTGTTCGTGCCCCAGGCCGATGCGCCGGAGGCCGCGCTGGTGCAGGGCATCGACGTCTACCCGGTGGACACCCTGGGCCAGCTGGCCGCCCACTTCCGCAACTACCACCCCATCGAGCCGTACCGGACCACCTTCGACCTGGACACCGACCCGCCGCCGTATGCCTGCGACTTCTCGGACATCAAGGGGCAGGAGCATGTCAAGCGCGCACTGGAGGTGGCCGCGGCGGGTGGGCACAACTGTCTGATGACGGGGAGTCCAGGTGCGGGCAAGACGTTGCTCGCGCGCTCGATGCCGTCGATCCTGCCGCGGCTCACGCTGGGCGAGGCGCTGGATGTCACGCGCATCTACTCGGTGGCGGACATGCTGCACACGGTCGCCAGCGACGCGCCGCTCATCCGTCACCGGCCCTTCCGTGCGCCGCACCACACCATCTCGCATGCGGGGCTGGTGGGCGGCGGGCAGTGGCCGCGGCCCGGGGAAATCAGCCTGGCGCACCGGGGCGTGTTGTTCCTGGACGAGATGCCGGAGTTCTCATCGCACACGCTGGAAGTCCTCAGACAACCCTTGGAAGACAAGATCGTCACCATCAGCCGGGCGCAGGGCAGCCTGACCTTTCCGGCGAATTTCATGTTGGTGGGTGCGATGAATCCGTGTCCGTGTGGTTATGCGGGTGATCCGGAGCGCGCCTGCACGTGCAGCCCGGGTCTGGTCAGCAAGTATCAGAAGCGGCTGTCCGGCCCGCTGCTCGACCGCATCGACATCCATGTCGAGGTGCCGCGCGTGCCGTTCCAAAAGCTGTCGGATGAACGGCGGGGCGAACCCTCGGCCGTGATTCGGGCCAGGGTGGAAGAGGCGCGGGCCCGCCAGACGGCCCGCTTCGCACAGGGCGCGGTGGAGTTGCGGACGAAGACCGGCGCACGCTCCAGTACGCGGCCCCTGGCCGGCCTGACCTGTAATGCCGACATGGGCCCGACCGAGGTGCGCGACTTCTGCCAGGTGGACGAGGCTGGAAAGCAGTTGCTCGGCGCGGCGATGCGGCAGATGAACCTGAGCGCGCGGGCGTATCACCGGATTCTTAAGCTATCGCGCACCATCGCGGACCTGGCGGGGAGCGAGCGCATCCAGCCGGCGCACATCGCGGAGGCGATCCAGTACCGGCCGCGGCGGGTGGAGTAGAGTGCTCACTTACGGTCGTCGGTGTGTCCAAACTGCGGGTATTGGGGAGACGAGCGCGGTTGACACCGAGACGCAGAAGGTGTAAGATGGCTATTAAGATAGCCATTTGGAGGCTCCTATGATGCCCAGATATTCAATAGCCGAAGCGCGCAATCGTTTTGCTGAGATTGTCCAAGACCTCCGACACGTCTCGCGGGTTGAGGTGACGCGGCGCGGCCGGCCGGTGGCGATTTTGATCTCTGTGGAGGAATTCGAGAGGCTCAGCGCGGGTACCGTGACCTTCACAAGTGCTTATGACGCGTTCCGCAAGAAGATAGACCTGGCTAAGGAGGGCATCGAACCAGATGTTTTCGATGGTGTGCGGGATACATCGCCCGGACGGGAGATGAACTGGTGACACTGCAGTACCTCCTCGACACGAATGTTATTTCTGAACCACTGCGACCTGTCCCCAACCAGGAGGTGCTGAATCATTTACGGGAGCATCAGACCGAGATCGCGATCGCCGCTGTGGTCTGGCACGAGTTATGGTACGGCTGCAATCGGCTGCCGCCATCATCCAAGCGCACAGCAATCGAGGCTTATCTCAAAGATGTGGTTGGTCGTGCGCTTCCGATCCTGGCGTATGACCAGCGAGCGGCGTCCTGGCATGCGGAGCAGCGGGCCCAACTGGCAAGGATTGGCAAGCTGCCACCATTTGCCGATGGACAGATCGCAGCCATTGCGGTTACGAATGGCTTGACACTGGTGACATACAATCGCAATGACTATCTTTCCTTTCAAGGTCTGAGTTTGGAGGATTGGTATCAGGGCTGAAAGTGGGGTGTGTTACGCTGCGGCGCGTGGAGTAAACCCCCCTCTGGTCGAAAGTCGGTTGCATGTTCGAATGCCTCGTGCTATGTTTGATTTGCACAGCACGGGGAAATGAGTCGTTTGGGCATAAAGAAGGAGATACTCGGTTGCTATCAGCGGTCGAACAGAAGAGACTGCAAATCTCAAAAAGCACCGACGCCAGGAAAAAATCGCGGCTCGGTCAGTTCTTTACGCCCGAAAGAACTGCTGCGTTTATGGCCGGGCTGTTCCCGGATGGAAGAGGAGTGTGTCGTCTCTTAGATGCAGGAGCCGGGATCGGTTCGTTATCTGCGGCTTTTTTGGATAGATGGCGGGATGGCGGTTTTCATTTTCAGCGCGTTGAAGTGGAGGCTTTTGAGCTGGATTACGATTTGATTGCGCACTTGTCGCAAACGCTGGATAGGTATAGCTATAGGAGCGATTTTTCCAGCAGTATCTACCAAGAAGATTTCATCCATGCTGCGGTTGAATCACTGTCCGGCAATCTGTTTGCGAGATCCTTGAAAAGCTATACGCACGCGATTCTTAATCCGCCCTATAAGAAAATCAATAGTGATTCATCTCATCGGCTGGCCTTGCGCCGTATCGGCATTGAGACAGTGAATCTATACTCTGCCTTTGTGGCGCTGGCTGTGGCCGTAGCCACGCCCCGCGGGCAGATCGTGGCCATTATTCCGCGCAGTTTCTGCAATGGCCCATACTACCGCCCGTTCCGCGACTTCATCCTTGAGCGGGCGGCCATCCGTTACATGCACCTGTTCGAGTCTCGCAGCAAGGCATTCAAGGATGACGAGGTTCTGCAGGAGAATATCATCATTCACTTGGAGCGCGGCGGCCAGCAGGGGCCGGTCACGGTTTCGACCTCCACCGATGACAGCTTTGCAGACCTGACCACCCACGAGCACCCGTTCGATCGGATCGTGTTCCCGGATGACTCAGAGCGGTTTATTCGTGTGCCGACCACGACTGAGAAAAGCGCCATCGAGCTATCGCCTGCCGTGCGCTATTCGCTGGCCGACATTGGTGTGGAGGTATCGACCGGGCCGATAGTTGATTTTCGCCTGAAAGCGTACCTGCGCGATATGCCCGAGCCTGGCACCGTGCCCCTGATTTACTCCGGCCATTTGAGCATGACCGGCACCATCTGGCCCGCGCCAGGCTCGAAGAAGCCGAACGCGATCATGCGAAATGATGAGACGGAAAAGTGGCTTTGCCCGAACGGGTTTTATTGTGTGGTCCGCCGCTTCTCGTCGAAAGAGGAAAAGCGCCGCATAGTAGCCAGCGTGGTCGATCCTGCCGCCTTTGGCGATCATTCAGTGCTTGGCTTCGAGAACCACATGAACCTGTTTCATGAGAACAAACGCGGCTTGCCTGAGGCTCTGGCCCGTGGGCTGACCGTGTTCCTGAACACGACCGCCGTAGATGAGCATTTCCGGCGCTTCAACGGCCACACACAGGTCAATGCTACTGACCTCAGGCTGATGAAGTACCCGAGCCGGGATGCCCTGATCCGGGTTGGCGAGTGGGCCATGCAGCAAGGAATGCTCACGCAAGACCAGATCGACGCCCAGCTAAGGACCCTGATCGTATGAACGACCAGAATGACTACATTGAGGCTGCACAGCGGATCATCATGTCCTTAGGCCTGCCTCAAGCCCAACAGAACGAGCGGTCCGCCCTGTGCCTGCTGGTCCTTCTGAATCTCACGCCGGGCAAGGCATGGGCCGATGCGGGAAACCCGCTGATGGGCATCACCCCGATTATGGATTGGGCACGGGAGCACTACGGCAAGGAGTACGCGCCCAACACCCGCGAGACATTCCGCCGCCGGTCCATGCACCAGTTCTGCGACGCTGGCGTGGCCCTCTACAACCCGGACAAGCCCAACCGCCCGGTGAATAGCCCGAAGGCGGTTTATCAGATCGAACCTGCCGCGTTGGCCCTGCTGCGCACCTTCGGCACTCCGGCATGGCATGACAACCTCGCCGCCTATCTGGCTCAACGTGAAACATTGGTAGCCAAGTATGCCAGGGAACGCGTACAGAACCGCGTCCCGGTTGAGATTGCACCTGGTCAGCGGATCACCCTCAGCCCGGGAGAGCATAGCGAATTGATCCGGGCAATTATCGAGGACTTCGCCCCGTGCTTTGCGCCGGGTAGCGTGCTGGTCTATGTCGGCGACACGGGCGACAAGTGGGGCTACTTCGACGCCGCCCTGCTGGCCGGGCTGGGTGTCGATGTGGATACACACGGCAAGATGCCTGACGTGGTGCTGCATTACACTGCTAAGAACTGGCTGCTGTTGGTTGAATCTGTCACCAGCCACGGGCCGGTCGATGGGAAGCGGCACGCCGAGCTTGCCAAGCTGTTTGCCGGCTCGGCTGCCGGGCTCGTCTATGTGACCGCCTTTCCTAACCGGGTCACTCTGGGCCGTTATCTTGGCGAAATCGCTTGGGAAACCGAGGTGTGGGTAGCGGATGCGCCATCGCACCTGATTCACTTCAATGGCGCGCGTTTTCTGGGCCCGCACGGGGCGACCTAACTCTGGAGACAGTTAGCAGCCTTGCTGTGCACGTATGTGGATACGGTAGCACGGTAGCCAGAGCGCGACTGAACCACAACACAAAGAAGGAGGGTCCTCACGGGGACCCTCCTTTGTGTTACCGGTTGTCGTCGAGATGTTCCGGCGGAACGGCAGCAGTAACGCCGTTCCGCTAGAACATCTCGACGGTTGGCTGCCGCTTACTTGAACAGCGGCATGATCTCGTCGATGACCGACCTCAACGTCTCCGCCGGTTTTTCCCCAGCTTCAACGAAGTAGCCGCCCATGTCCATATGCTCTTTCAGCATGGCGAATCCACCGGCGTTGTCTTCCTTGATCAGCTCGGCCCGGTGACAGCCGCCGCAGGCCCGCGTGGCAGGCCCCGTGACGTAGGATGGGACGCTCTCGATGTCCCGATCCAGCGTCTCGTTGTCGTCGGATGCCGACAGCAGCCCCGGCAGCGACTTGCCCTGGTCCGGCACTTCGTAGGTACCCGGGAAGTGACAGGACTCGCAGTTCGTGTTGGCATGCGTCGGATACGGGAACCCGATGTGGTGCTCGTAGTGCATCGCCTGCACCGGGTCGCCGAAGTCGATGTCGCTGATGTCGAAGGCCTGGCCGGAGTGGATCGCGTGCGCATAGGAATCCAGCGACCGCGACTGCATCTCCAGGTGTGAGCCGCCCGACTTGGTGATATGGCACATCCGGCAGGCGGTTACGCTGCCGCCGTAATCCGGGCTGTGGAAGTTCGTAGCGAGCGCGGCATGGCAGTTCTGGCACTTTTCGATGTCCGCGATGGGCTGGAAGAACTTGTCGTCAAACGCATTTGCGGCCAGGTCGAACGTTTTGGTGGTCGCATCGATGGCGAGTTCCTGCCCATCGACCACCAGGGCCGGGAGCACGCCCACTTCCACGCGCTTCACGGTGCCATCTGCGATGAGGTCCTTCCAGGGCGACAGATCGGCGGTGATTTCCCATTTGCCGCCTTCGGCGGAGACCGTCTTCATGCGCGGGTGCTCGGCGCCGACCTCGAACTCGAGCGTGCGCGAGTCCTTGCTGTCGAGCGTGCCGTCGCCATTGTCATCGATCAGGCGCTCGTGCGCGCCGACGATGAAGTCCTTCGTGTCCCAGCCGTACAGGCCAACCAGAACGGTCGGTGTGATGTTGGCTGTGTCCACAATTTCGATGTCCGGCGATTCAGCCGCGCTGAACTTCACGCTGAGCGTATCGCCGTCCAGCGTGGCGCTCTCGATGGTGACGGAGATGGCGTCGGAATACTTGATGCCATCCGCGGTGTAGATCATCGTATCGTAGCCGGTGTGCGCCAGGCTCCAGGTCGCCGCCATCTTGCCTTCGCCGTGGCAGGTCGAGCAGTCGGTCGTCGCCAGGTCCATGTCGGCGTGCGGGCCGGTCAGGATGGTCTTCAGCGCCAGCGGAGTCGTGTCGTAGGCCGGGTCTTCGCCTTCGGCGGCCTCAGCCTTCGCGCCGGTCATGGGATGGCAGCTGCGGCAGGTCGTGATGTTGAACGTGGCATCCGTCAGCACGGTTTCGAGCTTGCCTGCGTGGCAGGTGACGCAGTTTGCCATGGATTGCGGGTACGGGAACTCCATGGCATGCGACATATGCACGTCGTTCATGACGTTCGGCGCGTACGCGAACTGCGCGTGCTGCTCTTCGGTCAGCTCCACCTCACCGGCCAGGAACTGCGCCGCGAGCGGCGGATCCTCCACCATGAGCTGCCATTCGAAGTGCTCGCCGGTGCCGTTATCCAGATGGCAAGCCTTGCAGGTGTAGAAATCGGTGGCCGAGTCATTATCGACCTGCCCGTAGATGTAGCTGTGCTTGAGATAGGGCTGCGTGTGGCAGAGTTCGCAGCCGTCGTTGTTGGCCGGCGAAACGTAGTCGACGCCGGCGCCAGTTTCCAGCACGGCCGCGAACGGGAACCGGTTCTGGTCCACGCGCGTGCCCGGCAGCCGCTGGACGGTTTCGTCGCGGCCGTAGATGACGATGAGCCCGTTGACGCCGCTGATGTCGGTGTAGTCAACGAAATCCTCGGCGCCCGCTTCCTTCTCGACCAGCGTGCTCGTCACGTTGCCGGCGCCATCCGAAGTCAGCGTGCCCTTCAGGGACAATCGCTCCGCAGGCGGATCGAACTGGAATTTGCCATTCGCGTAGGGCACGAAGTAAATGCTGATGTTGTCAGCCTGCTTCGGGTCGAACGGCGCGCCGTTCTTCGTCATCTTGAAGGTGATGGTGGTTGTATCGGGCGCGGCTGTGAAGGCATAGGCCACATCCGTGACCTTGATCACGCCGTCCTGGTACAACTCATCGTAGGACGCCTGGTGCTTTTCACCGGCATCCTTGTGGCAGATTGCGCAGGTTTCGGGCGGGGTCTTCGTGTCGATGACCATCGTCACGCCGGCTTCGCCAGCGGGACCGGCGGGGCCTGCGGGACCGGCAGGACCAGCGGGGCCAGCAGGGCCAGCGGGACCGGCAGGCCCTTGCGGACCGGCAGGGCCGGCGGGACCAGCGGTGCCCGCACAGGCCGCGAGGGTGGTCAGGACGACCACCAATGCAAGAAGGACTACGAGTGTTCGCTTCATGGTGCCTTTCTCTCCATTGAGGATGGTGGGATGGAGATTTACGGTCTGAATGTAATGAGGACCACATGAAGCGTATCACATTGTGCTATTTGTGTCAAAACCAAGAAGTGAGGAAAAGCACGATAGCCGTCCTGGGCATCGCGTCGGGGGTGCTAGCGGGAAGCGGCCTCAAGCGGCAAGGCTATCAGAACGACAGCAGCCACCGTGCGATGTGATAGATGACCGTGCCTAACGCCAGCGAAATGACTAGCGGCACCGCGATGCTGAGAGCCGTCCAACCCCAGCTGCGCGTCTCCTGCCTGATCGCGGCCACCGTCGCGACGCACGGCACGAACAGCATCTGTACGGCCATGAAGGCCAGCGCGGCGGCGGGCGTCACGATGCCAGTCAGTGTCTCTGCCAGTCCGGCCCCGCTCTCCCCTGAACCATACAACACGCCGAGGGTGGCGATGACGTTCTCCTTGCGGACGAAGCTCGTCACCAGCGCGACCATCAACTGCCAGCTCAGGCCCATCAGCGCGCCGACCGGCTCCAGCAGCCGGCCAAACGCGGCGAGGTAGCTTGTTTCCACCTGTCCCGTCGGCAGGTTGAGCAGCGCCCACAGCAATACCGACACAATCAGGATGATGCTGCCCGCCACGCGCAGGAAGTCAACCAGCCGTTCGTAGATGGAGCGCAGAATCGCCCGCGCATCGGGCGGGTGATACAGCGGCAGTTCCATAATGAAGGCGATGTGCTCGCCGCCCAGCAGCAACTCGTGGAGCAGCAGGCCGACCGACACCATCACCAGCATAGCCAGGGCCATCAGGCCCAGCGCCACCCAGGGCGCATGTGCAACGAAGAAGATCGGCGTCAGGATCGCCACCACGCTCATGCGCGCGGGGCAGGGCACAAAAGGAGCCAGGAGAATCGTCAATAACCGCGCTTTCGTGGAGTCGATGGTGCGGGCAGCCATGACGGCGGGCACGTTGCAGCCGAAGCCGAGAAAGAGGGGCAGGAAGCTCTTGCCGTGCAGGCCCATGAAATGCATGAAGCGGTCGGTGACGTAGGCGGCGCGCGCGATATAGCCCACATCCTCCAGCAGCCCCAGCGCCGCGAAGAAAATCAACAGGATGGGCAGGAACGTCAGGACCAGCCCCACCCCGGCGATGACTCCGTCGGCCACGAGGCTGCCAACCCAGGGCGGCCCGCCGGCCAGCGCAGCACGCGCCCACGCTGCGCCCGCGTGCACCAGGTGCGTATCCAGGAAGGCTTGCAGCGGCGTGCCGATGGCATAGGTCAGCCAGAACGTCAGCCCCAGCACGGCGGCCAGGATCACCAATCCCCCGACCGGGTGCGTCGCCAGCCGGTCGATGCGACTGGTGAGGGAGACCCGCCCAGGCCGCGGCCGCGTGACGGCCGCGCGCACCATCCGCCCGATCCACTCGTAGCGGCCGCTCGCCACTGCCAGCACGGCGTCTTCGTGCCGCATCAGCAGGGCGTGCAGGACAGCCCAGCGCTCGCCCAGCCGCGGCCGCATCAGCGCGGTGATTTCGGCATCGCCTTCCAACAGCTTCAGTGCGACCCAGTGCTCGGGGTAGGGTGCAGGCACCTGCCCGGCAATGAGCCGGCCCACCTCCGCCAGCACCGCCGCATGGTCCGCGCGAATCTCCGGGCGCCGCGGGGACAGGCCGGTGGGTTGGCGCGCGGCGCGGGCGGCAGCTTCGATCAGTTCACGTATTCCCTGGTTGCGGGTTGCCACCATCGGAACCACCGGCACGCCCAGCGCCGCTTCGAGCACGTGCGGCTCCACCTGCAGCCCCTCCTGCGCGGCCACGTCCATCAGGTTGAGGCCCACGACGATAGGGATGGGCAAGCCCAGCAGCTCGGCCAGCAGGTAGAGGTTGCGCTCCAGCGCCGCAGCATCGACGATCACCGCCACGACATCCGGCTGCTGGCAGATGATGTAGTCGCGCGCGATGCGTTCTTCTTCGGAGTTAGCTGTGAGGCTGTAGATGCCGGGCAGGTCCACCACGCGCAGCCGCGTCCCGTTCTGCCGGTATTCTCCCACGCGCTGCTCGCTGGTCTTGCCGGGCCAGTTGGCGACGTGCTGCGACAGCCCCGTGAGCATGTTGAAGATGATCGACTTGCCGACGTTGGGCTGGCCGACCAATGCGACTGTGAGGGGGACCGGCTCAATCACCTTGTGCGCCATGATTTGCCTTTTCGGGAATGACCAGAATATGGGCGGCCTCGCCGCGGCCCAGCACGAGCCGCGTATCTCGCACCAACACGATGACCGGCCCGTTACTTGGGTTCTGTGCCATTTCCAGACGCGTGCCCGGCGTCAGGCCCAGCGCTGCCAGCCGCGCCATCAGTTGATGCCCGCCCGTCAGCGCGGCGACGCGGGCGGAACTGCCGATCGGCAGGGCGCGCAGGGCGAGCGACTCGGCCGGATTGACTGCGTCCGGCTGAGCCGTCGCCGCGGCATCCCCAGAACGCAGGGAGCGGCGCAGGATGTTGACGACACGGGAACGCGGGCCGGTCTTGCGCGGGGCCTCGGGAGCAGCCGGCGGCTGGACGGTCACGCGACAGTTCGCGCAAGTGCCTAGCAGGTCCACCTGCGCATCGGCAATCGTGTAGCCCAGCTCGCGGCCCACGGCCTCCTTCAGTTGCTCGATGAGGGGGCTGGTGAACTCGATGACCGAACCGCAGTTCCGGCAGACGAGGTGGTAGTGCGTGGCAGGCGCTTTAAGTTCGTAGTGGTGGTGGTCTTCGCCCAGGTGCTGCTCGTCCACCAGACCGAGGTCGCGCAGCAGGCTCAGGGTGCGATAGACTGTGGAGAGATTCAGCCGGGGATCGCGCTCCTGCGCAAGGCGATAGAGCTCGTGCGCGTCCAAATGCCCGCCGTGCTCCTGGAGCAGTTCCAGCAGCAACTGGCGTTGGTCGGTCAGCCGCCGGCCCGACCCGCGCAGCGTGTCGCGCAGTTGAGATTGAGGCGACATGAGGGGAACCTCCACTTGTTGCAAATGCCACTTATTTGCAAGTGTAGGCTCCGCCCGCTGATGTGTCAAATCGAGGGGCACGATTTCCCAATGCAGCTGGAGTCGAGGCTTTAGCCGGTTAGGCTGCCTGCATGCGTATACGGCCCCAAAAGGGGTAGCATAGCCCCTTGTGGGCGTACTAACGGGCACAAGGCCCTAGACTACGACTTTTCGGATAGACGCTAAAGCCTCGACTCCAGCCACTTGGCACTGCGGACTAACCTGTCACGATGTTGACCAGGCGGCCCGGCACATGGATGACGCGTGCGACCGCGCTGCCGCGCAGCGCGCGCTGCACCGCAGGGTTTGCCAGGGCACGCACGCGGACCTCGTCTGCGGTCGTGCCTGCCGGCAGCACCAGCCGGTCGCGCACCTTGCCATCCACCTGGACCACCAGTGTGATGCTCTCCCCGCCGGTTGTGGCGGCGTCCTCCAGGGCAGGCCAGGACTGGCGGTGAACGCTGTACGGCTCGCCCAACCGTTCCCAGAGTTCTTCCGCAATATGGGGTGCGAAGGGCGCTAGCAGCAGCACGAACTCACGCACGGCCCCGCGCAGCGCCGGAGTGACGCCGCGGGCGGTGCGCGCTTCGATCAGGGTATTCAGGCACTTCATCAGCGCGGCCACCGCCGTGTTGAACGCCAGCGTCGCGATGTCCTCCGTCACCTCCCGCACCGTCCGCTGGAGCGCCGCGGCCAGTTTTCCGTCCGCTGCGACCGGCAAGCGGGCGTCTTCACCCTCCGCGGACGCGTCAGCCACCTCGTTGACCAGCCGCCAGGTGCGCTCCAGGAAGCGGCGCGCGCCGTTGATGCCTTCGGCATCCCAAACGGTGTTGTTCTCGAAGGGGGCCATGAACAGCAGGTAAACCCGCAGCGCGTCTGCGCCGTGCGTCTCGGCCACGCTGTCAGGCGTCACCACGTTGCCCGCCGACTTGGACATGCGGCGCAGTTCGCCGTACTGCAGGTCGCGGGCGTGCATCGTGCCCTGGCTGCGCAGCACAGGAAACGGCTCGCGGAACGGCACGATGCCGGCGTCTGCCATCACCTTTGTCCAGAAGCGGGCGTACAGCAGGTGCATGACTGCATGCTCCGCGCCGCCCAGATAGATGTCGGTATGGCCCCACTGTGCCAGGGCTGCCGGGTCGAAGGGGCCGTCGGCGTAGTGCGGGCTGACGAAGCGCAGGAAGTACCAGCTTGAGCAGGCGAAGCCGTCCATGGTATCGGTCTCGCGGCGCGCCGGCCCGCCGCACTGCGGACAGCGCGTCTCGACAAACGACGGCAGCCCTGCCAGCGGCGAGCGGCCGTCGTCGCCGGGCAGCCAGCGTTCGATGGGCGGCAGCAGCACCGGCAACTCGGCCTCCGGCACGGGCAGCATCCCGCAGCGATCGCAGTAGATGATCGGAATCGGCGCACCCCAGTAACGCTGCCGCGAGATCAGCCAGTCGCGCATCCGGTACTGGACGCTGGCGCGGCCGATGCCGCGGCCGGTCAGCCAGGCCGTGATGCGCGCGGCAGCTTCCTCGGAGGTCAGCCCGCTCCACTCCCCGGCAGCGACCACCACGCCCGTGCCGGTGTAGGCGGCATGTTCCACAGGTTCCCCGGCGGGCGGCGCGACGACGACCCTGATTGGAATGCCGTGTTGGGCCGCAAACTCGAAGTCGCGCTGGTCATGCGCGGGCACGCCCATGATGGCCCCGCTGCCATAGGCCATCAGTACATAGTCGGCCACGTAGACCGGGACGCGCTCGCCGTTCAGCGGGTTGACCGCGTACAGGCTTGTGAACACGCCCTCGCGCGTCCGCTCGCCCTGCAGGCGGTCGATATCGCTGCGCCGGACAGCCTGTTCGCGATACGCTGTCACCGCCGCCCGCTGCTCGGCCGGGACCGCTTCGCAGCCGATGATTTGCTCGACCAGGGGATGCTCCGGCGCAACGGCGACGAACGTCACCCCCGGGATGGTGTCCGGTCGGGTGGTGAAGACGTCGAGCCGCAGGCCGGCGCTCGCGCCTGCGGCGTGTTGGATTGCCATGCTGAACTCGACGCCCTCGCTCCGCCCGATCCAATTGCGCTGCATCGCGACGATGTGCTCCGGCCAGTCCAGCGTTGCCAGGTCGTCCAGCAGTTGCTCGGCATAAGCCGTGATGCGGAAGTACCACTGCTCCATGTCGCGCTTGTAGACGCCGGTATGCCCGCGCCAGCAGGTGCCGCCGGCATCGACCTGCTCGTTAGCCAGGACGGTCCGGCAGCCGGGGCACCACCACTGCCGGCCCACCGCGCGGTAGGCCAGCTCGCGGCGATACAGCAGCAGGAAGAACCACTGCGTCCAGCGGTAGAAGTCGGGCGTGCTCGAGTTGATCTCCCGCTCCCAGTCGTACGAGCAGCCCATGAGGGTCATCTGGCGGCGATAGTTCGCTGCATAGCGCGTGGTGGTTTCGTGCGGGTGGACGCCGCGCTTGATGGCTTCGTTCTCGGCGGGCAGGCCGAAGGCATCCCAACCCATCGGATGCAGCACCGCGCGGCCCTGCATCCGGTAGTAGCGCGCGATGACATCGCTGGGCACATAGTTGCGGCCGTGCCCGACGCTTAACCCGTACCCTGACGGATAGGGGAAGAAGTCCAGACAATAGTACTTGGACCGGGCCGGTCCAGGCGACGGCGTGCGATACAGGGCGTCAGCGGCCCAGCGTGTGCGCCACTTTTGCTCGATCGCGCTGTGGTCATACACGGCGCGCGGTCCCCGCTGCGGCGCCGCCTCCCGGTCGGATGTACTGGTGGTTACTCCGTAAGCCCCATGTGAATCTCTCCTTTCGCGTGCGCATGGCAAAAAAAAAGGCCTCCCACCTGGGGAGGCCTTCGACCGGCGATACACTGATTAATGAACGGCTATGCGGTCAAGTGCCGGCGGCTGCCCAGGCAGAACTCTCTCCTCTTGCGGAGGAGCCCGGTAAGCTGGAGCATCTGGACCGCACGGCGTGTCTTCATGGTCACACTATAGCATAGTCCTGCGCGGCGCGCAAGAGGCAATTTGGTCTGGGGTGCATTTCACGTTGTAGGACGCAAGCAAGCACCCTGAGCGGAGGCCGGCCCGCACAGCGGGCCGGATGCAGCCGAAGGGGCGGCCGCGTGCGGCGTCGGCGCAGCCGACACACGGCATCCTTCGACTAGCCTGGCTCTGTCGGGAGCGGTGCGGCGTGCACCCGCTCAGGATGCTCGCACGTCCAATGTGAAGCGCGCGCTTTTGCCTGCGCCCACTGGGTTCTCATGCGGCGCGCAGCCGTGACAGGATGCGGTCGCGCCAGAACTCGCGGCTGGGGTCGCGGCGGATGATACGGTAAGCGCCCAGCGCGATGCGCACGGTGGCCTGCTGCCCGTCATCCAACTGGTCCAGCAGACTGTCAATCGTGACCAGCACGTGCAGTTGCATGAAAGCCCGCTCGACTGCGAGCTTGCCGAGCAGGTTCCCCAGGAAGTCGATATCTTGCAGCCAGTCCAAGTACTTGACCGCGGCCAGCCGCTTACCGACGTTCCCGCTGTTCAACCAGCTTTCGACGTCAAACTGATTGAACAGAAATGGCGCGGCTTCGCGCATGGTGAAGGCAATCTCATCGCCCTGCCGTGTGCGTTCGTCAGAGAAGGGCTGCTGGCGATTGCGGTTGAACTCCTTAACGAGGCGGTAGAGGCGCTGTAGCGGTTCGACCCATTCATCGGGTAGTTCGTTCTGGCGGTAGCTACGCGCGGGCTGATTCCAGACTACGTTGGGCCGCGCCTCTTCACACCGATGCACGACGTCGGGCACGCGTCCGTTTCGATACGCGGCCTTGACGAGCTCCCTGGCCTTGTCGGATTTGGTCTCCCCGGCCAGCTCGTCATAATCCATGCCCAGATCAAAACAAAGCGTCTTCAGTTCACCCAGATCGAAATACTCGACCAGTTGTCTTTGCAAATAGACCAGATCTATGTCTGACTCGTACATCATGCTCCTTGAAGGCGCAAGACACTCGAGAGGCAAACAGGGACGCCGGTAAGTCATACCGGCGTCCAACGATGTGCTGAGACAGCTTGTGAAAGGCCTAGCCGCGCGTCAGGTAGTCGGCCATCGTCAGGCCCAGCATAATGAACAGCCACAGCAGCCCGAGGGCTGCGAACACCCACGCGACTTTGGTCGTATGGCGCAGGTGCATGAAGAAGACCATGATCAGCCCGGCCTTCAGGCCGGCGATGAGCAGCGCAACAATCGGGCCGAACGGGCCGAGGTCGATCAGGGCCACGCCGACCGTGACGCCGACCAGCACCAGCAACGCGACGAAGACCAGCAGGTAGGTTCGCAGTTCAGCATTCAGGTTAGCCATGTCGCCCTCAGCCGTGCAGGTTAATCAGGTAGAGCAGTGGGAACAGGAACACCCACACGATGTCTACGAAGTGCCAGTACAGCCCGATCATCTCGATGTTGGTGTACATCTGGGCGACGTGCCGCTTGCGCAGCAGCCAGAGCGCCGCCAGGACCACCACCCCGATGCCGATGATCATGTGGATGGCGTGCAGACCGGTCATGGTGAAGTACAGGACGAAGAACAGCTCTTCCTGGTCTGCGTTGGGCCCCGTGACGAGCCAATTCAGACCCGGCACCAGACCCTCGTTCCAGTCCACGATCCACTCGACCGCTTTGATGCCCAGGAAGGCTGTGCCCAGCGCCGCGGTGAGCAGCAGCAGCATGACGGCGGTGCGCTTCTGGTCCCGACGTACGAAGTAGACCGCGAGCACCATCGCCAGGCTGCTGCACAGCAGGAGCGCGGTGTTGGCCGTGCCCAGCGGTACGTTCAGATGGCGGCTGGCCTCGCCGAACGCGTGGGTGTACAGCGAACGGAACACCAGGTAGCCGAGGAACGTGCCGCCGAAGAACAACACTTCGGTCGTCAGGAACACCCACATGCCGAGGGTGTTGGCCTCGTGCTGCTGTTCTACGTCGTCGAAATGGTGCGCTACGCCCGGCCGTGCTTCGACTGCGATTTGCGATACGTCACTCACGCTGGCCCTCCTGCCTCCTGGCTTCGCGGTATGCCTCCTCTGCCGCAACGGCAGAGTAGTTGTAGGGCGGGCCGGTCACGACCGGCGTCTCGCGGAAGTTATAGGTAGGCGGCGGCGACGGGACCTGCCATTCCAGGCCGGTCGCGCCCCAGGGGTTTGCCGGGGCACGCTTGCCCGTGCGCAGCGAGGCCAGCAGGTAAATCAACGGCAGGAAGTAGCCGAACGCCAGCACAACGGAGCCCATCGTGGAGAGGATGTTCCAGAACTGGAACTCGGGCGCATAGGCGTGATACCGCCGCGGCATGCCCAGGTAGCCGACGATGAACTGCGGGAAGAAGGTCAGGTTGAAGCCCAGGAAGATGATGATCGCGCCCAGCCGGCCCCACTTCTCCGAATACATCCGGCCTGTGATCTTCGGCCACCAGAAGTGAATGCCGCCCAGGAACGCGAGCACGACCGCGCCGACCATGATGTAGTGGAAGTGAGCTACGATGAAGTAGGTGTCGTGCACGTGGACGTCAATCGCCAGCGACGCCAGGAACAGCCCGGTCAGCCCGCCGACCAGGAACAGGCCCAGGAAGCCGAGCGCATAGAGCATCGGTGTGGACAGCCAGATGGAGCCTTTGTAAAGCGTAGCCGTCCAGTTGAAGACCTTGATGGCCGAGGGCACCGCAACCATGAAGCTCAGGAGCGAAAACACCAGGCTGGCATAGATCGACTGGCCGGAGACGAACATGTGGTGACCCCAGACCAGGAAGCCGTAGGCCGCGATCGCCAGGCTCGACAGCGCCACGTACTTGTAGCCGAAGATGCGCTTGCGCGAGAAGCAGGTAATCAACTCGCTGATGATGCCCATGCCGGGCAGGATCATGATATACACGGCCGGGTGCGAATAGAACCAGAAGAGATGCTGGAACAGCAGCGGGTCGCCGCCGACCGCCGGGTTGAAGATGCCGACTCCCAGGATGCGCTCGACGGCGACCAGGATGAGCGTGATGGCAACCACCGGCGTGCCCAGCACGATGATGAGGCTGGTGGCATACATGGCCCACACGAACAGCGGCAGGCGGAACCAGGTCAGGCCGGGCGCCCGCATCTTGTGGACCGTGACGATGAAGTTGATGCCCGTGAAGATGGACGAGAAGCCCACAATCAGCACGCCGATGGCAGTCGCAATGACCGCGGTGTTGGAATAGACGCTGCTGAACGGCGTGTAGAACGTCCAGCCCGTGTCCACGCCGCCGGTGAAGATGGCGAAGAGCGTGATAGCCGCGCCGGTCATGTAAACATACCAGCTTGCCAGGTTCAGGCGCGGAAAGGCCAGGTCACGCGCGCCGATCATCAGCGGCATCAGGAAGTTGCCGAGCGTCGCGGGGATGACGGGAATCAGGAAGAAGAAGATCATCAAGACCCCGTGCATCGTGAAGAGCTTGTTGTAGGTCTCGGCGGCGACCAGGTCGCCCGCCGGCGTGACCAGCTCCGCCCGCACGAGCCCGGCCGCGAGACCGCCCAGGAAGAACAGGAACGTCACCGAGATCAGGTACAGGATGCCGACGCGCTTGTGATCTGTCGTCAGCAGCCAGGACTTGATGCTGTAATTGACGTTCGCGTAGTTTTTCGGAACTGGCCCGGTTGTGCCGCGCGGCGGGACAGTCGTAACGCTCATTGAGCACCCCCTTGTTCTGCGCCCAACTCCTTGATGTAGGCGATGATCTGTAACACCTGGTCTTCGGTCAACTGCCCCTGATACGGCGGCATTACCGGCTGGTAACCTTCGACCACCTGGGTGGCCGGTTCGAGGATGGATTTCCGCAGATACGCCTCGTCACGGGTGACGGTTTCACCACTCACCAGCTTGGCTTCTTGTCCGAAGATGCCGGCGAGCGCCGGGCCGATGGCGGCCGTGCCGTCGAGCTTGTGACACGCGACGCAGCCGGTCCGGTTGAACAATTGCTCGCCGGCCTGTGCAGCAGAGACAGGCTGCCCACCTGTGGCGCCCCCTCCGCTGGCCCAGGCGAGGTACTCTTCTTCCGGCATCACGATCACCTGGCCGGTCATGCCTGAGTGCTCCGTGCCGCAGTATTCGGCGCAGAACAGGTGATAGTTGCCCGTCTCCGTCGCCTCAAACCAGACGGTCGTGTAGCGCCCCGGCAGCACATCCGTCTTGATGCGGAATGCAGGGACGTACATGCTGTGGATCACATCCTCGGAGGTCATGGTGAGCTTGATGGGCCGATTGACGGGCACGTGCAGGTCGTTGACCTCGATCTGGCCCGTATCCGGATGTTGGAATTTCCACATCCACTGCTTGCCGATGACGTAAATCTCCATGGCATCGGACGGCACGTCGTACATCTGGAAGAAGAGGCTGCCGGCCCATAAGAACACGCCCAGGAAGGCGATCAACGGGACAATCGTCCATGTCAGTTCCAGCTTGTGGTGCGTCTCGATCGGGTTGGTGCGATCGGCGTCTTTGCCGCGGCGGTACTTCATGACGAAGAAGAACACCACGGTGGTGATACCGATGATGACCAGCGCGCTGACGGCCACCAGGAACAGAAAGAGCGTATCTACGCGGCCCGCATGGGCGGTTGCCTGGTCAAGCGTCCACTGGGTATTCACGACTGGCTCTCCTTCTGGTCATCAACCTGCTCCTCGACCGGCAAAACCGGCGGCTCCGACTGGCGCGGCTTTGAACGTGCCAGCACCAGCACCATCGCACCGAGCCCGAACATCGTCAGCAGGGCGGCATACTTGAGGATCTCCCGGATGGCGACCGTATATTTGCCCCGCGTCGGATCATAGTGGAAGCAGCGCAGGAGGAGCTGATCGACCGCGGTGCCAATCTTGCCGGAGGAGGCATCCACTAACGCCAGCTTGAGGTCGCGCGGGGAAAACTCCAGCCCGTAGAGATACTTCGAAATCCGGCCGCCCGGGGTCATGACCAGGATGCCTGCAGGATGAGCATACTGGTCGGACTTGGGATCGTAGACATAATGGAAGCCGGCGGTGTCTGCCAGCCGCACGATTGAGTCTTCCGGTGCAGTCAGGAAGTGCCAGCCGTCCTGCGAGCCCCAGCGGCCATAGCTGGCGATAATGGCGGCTTTGGCCGCGGTGGACTGCTCCGGCGTCTCGCGCGGGTCGATGCTGGCGACCACCACATCGAATTCCTTGCCCACTTCGACCTGCATGGTGCGCAGCGATTCGCTTAACCCGTGCAAGATGATGGGGCACAAGTTGGGGCAGTCGTAGTAGGTGAATACCAGGATGGCCGGCTTCTTCCCGAGATACTGACCGAGCGTCACCCGCCGCCCTTGCTCGTCGATCATGGGAACTTCCAGCGGCATCTGGCTGTCCAGGTTCTGATCGAACGACACCTGGTTGAGCACAGCTTCGTCGGAAGTGTGATCTGTGTGCGAATCATCCTGCGCATACACTGTGCCGGCCGGCATTGTGAGCAGCGATATCAGCAGGGCTAGCAGTATAACAAAGCCGACCCGGTGGTTGCCCGTCGATCGGCCCTGGTGGGATGCCTGTCGCTTTGTGTCGAACATAACCATTAACCCTTAACCCTTCTGTGATAATGGTCCCTAATATATGCCCCTGCTGTCCCCTTGTATGTTGGTTTAACTGCTATCAGGCGTTGGGCTTGTGGTTCAGTCCTGTTCGACCGCCGGCAGCAGGCCCTCCGTAACCAACGTCATGGCGCGGGTGATGGGGATGCGGGCCACGCCCGCCGCTTCATCCACCCAACCATAGCTGTTGAGCGTCGCCTGTGCCGCCGTCTGGTAGCGGTCGAGCGCACTTACCGGGTTGACGCGTATTTCGATTGCGGCGGGCGGTACGGCAGTCTCGATGGGCGAGCCGCCCTGCGCTTGCCTGTTCGAGGAACTGTCGAATACGCGCGTTAGCAGGCCGACCGCGAGCAGGGCGACGATGATCAGCCCACCGACGATGGCTCCGGCTGCAACCAGGATGTTCAGCCCTACATCGGTGGTCTCATGTTGCGCCTCGGTCGCGCCGGAGGGCGCGCCGTGGGGGATGGCCTGGGCGTGCGGGTCATCGCGCACCGCGTCCACATCATGCTGGCTGCGATGGATTTCTCCGCGCGCGTGGGGCTGCGCCACCCCAGGCGGCGCAGCCTGCGTAACCTGCCGGCCGGCGGCTTGCTCTTCGACGGCGCGTTGTTCGGGTGCAGGCTGTTCGGCTGCGAGCCGGTCCGCGCCGAGCCGTTCGGCGGTTTCCGGGTTACTAACGCCCCGGTCGCGCGCCTCCTGCTCGGTCAGCTTGGGCTCCTCGGGCTGGGCGCCTCGGAAGTAACCGGACGGCTGGTGGCGTTCTCGCGGCTTACCCCGCGGGTCAGTCGAATCAGGCTTATCGCTCATGCCGCACAATCCTGTTGTGATGTGGTTCGGAAGCCACAGTGTGGTCCTGCATGGGCGCAGGCAGGCCCGCAGGCAGCAGCGGCGCCCGCGCCAGGTTCCAGACGAAGAAGGCTGTCCATAGGCCGCCGATGCCGACCAGCGCGGTCAGGTGGGGCCAGATGGCGCCCACACCGGCATCGCCCAGCGAAGGGACGATCAGCCAGAAAGTGTCGAGGCCGCGCATCAGCACCAGGAAGGCCGCGATGGCGGCCAATAGTCGGCGGTTGCGCTTGACATCGCGGAAGATGAGCAGGACGAACGGGAGCGCAAAGTGCAGCACGATGATCGCGATGGCAATGTATTTCCAGCCGCCCGCCATGCGTGCCAGGTACCACGGCACTTCTTCGGTGATGTTTGCGCCCCAAATGAGCAAATACTGGGAGAAGGACAGATAGGCCCAGATCATGACGAAGGCCAGCATCAGGCTGCCCAGGTCATTGAAGCGCCGCGGCGAGACGGCTGCATCTAGCGGCGGCCAGTCCGACGCCCAGGCTGCCAGGGCCACGGCCAGCGCAAACGCGCCGAGCATCATGCCCATCGTGACCATCAACCCGAAAATGCTGGACAGCCAGTGCGGCTCCAGCGACATGACCCAGTCGAACGCGGCAAAGCTCGCAGTGAGCGTGACGGCCAGCAGCCCGCCCGCGCCCATGCCCCGCAGCGTGCCCGCGATGTTGACATCGCCCGTTTCGTCGAGTTTGAGCGAGAGTGCGCCCGTCCGGTAGGCGAAGAACGTCCACACCGCAAAGTAGATGACCGTCCGGATGATGAAGAAGGGCACGTTGAGGTAGGGCTGCTTGTGCTCCAGGACCGGGTCACCGATGACGTGCGCCGGGTCTGCCCATGAGTACAGCGTCTTCATGCCTAAGATGATGGGGATGAAGAGCACGAGCATCAGCGGCAGGGTGCGCGCGCCTGCTTCCACGAATCGCTGGATGGGTGCGCCCCAGCCGGAGCGGGTCAGATGTTGCAGCAGCGCCAACAGGAGGCTGCCGATGCCCATGCCCGTCCAGAAGACGAACGCGTACAGGTAGGCCGGATAGGCGCCGGGGATGCCCAGGAACGCGCTTGCCAGCGTTGCGACCAGCCCCACCGCGCCGACCACGAGGGCGGCGGGCAGCAGGCGGCGGAAGATGCCTTGGGGTGTCTTCATTGGGTCGCCCCTCCGAGTTGCTGCACGTCCTCTGCCGGCAGGGCGTCGGCAGGCGCCGCCTGGCTGAGTTGCAAGGCCCGCACGTAGGCCGCGATGGCCCAGCGGTCATCTACATCGGGGATCTGGCTGGCGTACGGCTGCATCCGGCCAAAACCGTTGGTGATGACCTGGAAGAAGTAGCCGGGCGCCGCGGTGCGCAGGCGGTCCTGGTGGAAGGTCTGCGGGGCAGGGAACCCGCGCTGCACGACCATGCCGTCGCCCGCGCCGGTGTAGCCGTGACAGGGCGTGCAGTAGATGTCGTACTCCTGGCGGCCGCGTTCGAGCACATCCGCGGTCAGCTCGAACGGGAACTCGTCTGCCGGGGCGCCGTTGAACAGGCCCGTATCGCGCACGTCACTGGTACGCAGCTGGCCCTGTGCGACTGACCCTTCGACCTGCGGCCGCGCTGACTGGCCGTCCGCGAAGAACGCGCTGGGCTCCAGCGGATCATAGCGCGGCTGGTCGGCCATCGCCTGGCAGCCCGTCAGCGCCACGAGGGCAAATAAACCCAGGAGCAGGCAACTTAGCTTTTTGGCCACAGAGGTCACAGAGGACACTGAGTTATTGAGAGAAAGAGACTCTGCGCTCTCTGTGTTCTCGGTGGCAAAGCGTTTCACCTTCACGGCAACACCTCGTGCACGCTGGCCGGGGCCAGGCTCTCCAGGAACCGGCGGGTCTGCGCCATGTCGAAGCGCGGGTCGGTCGCCTCAATCGCCAGGAAGAAGCGATCCTGGCTGGCGCGGGCGAACTCGGCCACGTTGAACAGCGGGTGATAGGGCGCAGGCAGGCCGTTGAGCACGATCATCGCCAGCACGCCCGTCAACGCCGCGAGCAAGACGGTTGTCTCGAAGGTGATGGGCACCCACATCGGCACGCTGTTGAGCGGCTTACCGCCGATGTTAAGCGGGTAGTTGATGACGTGCACCCAATACTGGAGCGCGAACCCACCCACCATCCCAGCAACGCCGCCCAACAGCATCAGCAGCGGGATGCGGCTCTTGCGGAAGCCAACCAGGTCAGACAGCCCCTCCACCGGAATGGGGGTGTAGGCGTCCAATCGGCGGTACCCTTCGGCGTAGGCGCGGCGCGCGGCCTCCAGAATCGCGTGTTCGTCCACGAACTCGGCCACGAGGCCGTAGGGCCGGACTGCGGCCTCGGCAACCTCATGCGCCAGGTCGTGAGACACATGCTCCGTCATTCGACCTTCCCTCCTGTCTGGTGCACCAGCTCGCGCGTCTCGGTGATCGAGATGAACGGCAGGAAGCGGATGAACAGGAATATCAGCGTGCCAAACAACCCCAGCGTGCCGATGAACGTGGCGTAGTCCCAGATCGTCGGCGTGTACATGCCCCAGGAAGACGGCAGGAAATCGCGGTGCAGGCTGGTGATGACGATGACAAAACGCTCGAACCACATGCCGAAGCTGATGACGAGCGAAATGCCCCACAGCCAGAGCGAGTTCGTGCGGATGCGTTTGATCCACAAGAGCTGCGGGATGACCACGTTGCACAGCATCATCAGGCCAAACACCCACCCGTAAGGCCCCGTTACCCGATTGAGCATCATGAAGCCTTCGTACTCGTTGCCGCTGTACCAGGCAGTGAAGATTTCCATCGCGTAGCCGTAGGCCACGACCAGCCCGGACGTCAACATCACGATCGCCATATTGCGCAGATGCCGGTCGGTGATGAAGTTCTCCATGTGATAATACTTGCGCAGCGGGATGGAGATGAGCAGCACCATCGCGAACCCGGCGTAAATCGCGCCGGCGACGAAGTACGGCGGGAAGATGGTCGAGTGCCAGCCGGGAATCACGCTCACGGCGAAGTCGAAGCTCACGATGCTGTGGACGGACACGACCAGCGGCGTCGCCAGCGCGGCCAGAAGGTAGTACAGGTCCTGATAGCGCTTCCAGTGAACCGCGGAGCCGCGCCAGCCCATCGACAGGATGCCGAAGGTCACGCGGGTGAAGGTGCTCTTGGCACGGTCGCGCAGCGTCGCCATATCGGGAATGAGGCCGACAAACCAGAACAGGAGCGACACCAGGCCGTAAGTGGCGATGGCGAAGAAGTCCCACATCAGCGGGCTGCGGAACTGCGGCCAGTAGTCCAGCGTGTTCGGGTAGGGCACCAGCCAGTAGAAATACTGAGGCCGGCCCAGGTGCAGGATCGGGAACAGCGCGGCGCAGGCGACCGCGAACAGCGTCATGGCCTCGGCAAAGCGGTTGATGGACGTGCGCCACTGCTGCCGCAGCAGGAGCAGGATGGCCGAGATGAGCGTGCCCGCGTGGCCGATACCGATCCACCACACCAGGTTGATGATGGCGAACCCCCAGCCCACCGGGATGTTGATGCCCCAGATGCCGACGCCGCGGATGAAGAGCCAGCTGACTGCGCCGAGGAACACCATCAGCAGCAGGAACGCGATGGCTAACCCCAGCAGCCAGCCACGCTGGAAGCCGCGGCGCAGGACGACGGAGCCGATCTGCTCGTTGACCGACTCGAAGGTTTGGCCGGGCTCGATGACCGGCACGCGGTCCGCCCGATCCAGCGGCGGCCCGATCAGTTCCTTGCGGATAGGCTGCTCATGTATCATGCGCTGCTCGCTTGAATTTCAGGATTCGGGTTGTTGAAGCGGGCCATATAGGTCGTGCGCGGCTTGGTGTTCAGGTGGGTCAGCACGCCGTAATCCTGCGGCTGGCTCTTGCGCTGCGTGACGGCCGCGTTCGGGTTGTTGATGTCACCGAAAGTGATGGCGCGGGTAGGGCACGCCTGCTGGCACGCGGTCGTCACGTCGCCATCGCGAATCTGACGGCCCTCGCGGATGGCGGCGCTGCGCGCCTCCTCGATGCGCTGGACGCAGAAGGTACACTTCTCCATGACCCCGCGCTGGCGCACGGTCACGTCCGGGTTGCGCATGGGCTTCAGGCTTTCGGTGTCCCAATCGGCAAACTGGAGGAAGTTGAACCGGCGCACCTTGTACGGGCAGTTGTTGGCGCAGTAGCGCGTGCCCACACAGCGGTTGTACACCATGTCGTTCAGCCCTTCGCTGCTGTGGACGGTCGCGCCGACCGGGCAGACCGGCTCGCAGGGCGCGTTCTCGCACTGCTGGCACATCATGGGCTGGAACACCGGGTTGAGTTCCGCCGGGTCGCCCTCGAAGTAGGTGTCGATGCGCAGCCAGTGCATCTCGCGCTGTGCCAGGACCTGCTCCTTGCCGACGACCGGGATGTTGTTCTCCGCGACACAGGCGACGACGCACGCATTGCAGCCCACGCACGCGTTCAGGTCGATGGACATGCCCCAGGCATGGCCTTCATACTTCCACTCGGTGTAGATGGACGCCGCCGGATGGTGGAAGCGTTCGTGAATCAGCTCCGGCTCGGCACGGAATTCCTCGATAGCGGCCGTCTGGACGAGGTCGCGGCCTTCCATGTTGTAGTGCATCTGGGTGGTCGCCAGCTTGATGCGCTCGCCCGTCGGTGCAACCTCCAGTCCGGCGGCGAACCACGGTGCATCGGACGTGCGCAGCGCGTAGGCGTTGAACCCGACGCCACTGCCGACGCGGCCCGCGGCCTGCCGCCCATAGCCGAGGGGCAGCGTGACCGTGTCGTCCGCATGGCCGGGCATGATCCAGATCGGGCCGCGCACCGCCCGCCCGTTGAGGGTGAGGTTGACGATGTCGCCGTTTACGAGGCCGAGCCGCTCTGCGGTGGCCGGGCTGAACAGCGCGGCGTTGTCCCACGTCAGCAAGCTCAGCGGGCGGGGCAGTTCTTGCAGCCAGCCGTTGTTGGCATAGCGGCCATCCCACGTGCTCGGGTCGGGCGCGAACAACGCGTGCAGGCCCGCGGCAGGTGCTGGTGCGGCGGTCAGCCAGTCGCCCGCGGCGGCTGCGGTCGGGGTGACGATCGGCAGCGCGGTGTCGGTCACCACGCCATCGTGCAGGGCGGTGGCCCAGGCCGTCTCGAAATCGCCGGGCAGCTCCGCCTGCCAGTAGGTGCGCACCAGGTCGTAGCCCGCGCTGTCGGGTGCGCCGAGCAGGACGGCGAGCAGCTCATGGGCGGATTTGCCGTCGTACAGCGGCTGGATGAGCGGCTGGATGAGCGTGACTGTGCCGTCGAAGGCCCGCGCATCGCTCCACGCCTCGAGGCTGTGCGCCTCCGGGATATGCCACGTGCAGCGCTGGGCGGTCTCGTCGGCATACAGGCCCAGGTGAATGCTCGTTCCGGCCTTAGCCAGCGCGTCTGCGAAGGCCAGATCGACCGGCGCATCATAGACCGGGTTGCCGCCGAGGACGACGAGCAGGCCGACGCTGCCCGCGTTGAGGTCGCTGACCAGCTCGGCCAGGGTCCCGGCGCCGTTGGCGACGCCTGCGTCCACCGGCGCGGTCATAAAGACCGTCGTGCCGATGTTGCCGAGGGCCGCGTTCATGGCGTGCGCCAGCGCGTGGACGGCCGGCGGTTGGCCGCGGCCGGGCACGATGACCGTGCGTGCGCCGTTGGCCTGCAGGTCCCGCGCGATGGCCTCGACCGCGGCCGCAGGCACCGCGCCCTCGGCGGCACCGGCGCCGGCAACGCCCAGCGCGGCGGCCAGCGCCTGCGCAAAGGCCTGGACGCCAGCCGGCGGAACCGCCCAGCGGTGGTCCGCCATCGCGCCGGTGATGGTCGAGCTGCTCTCTACGACGTACAGCCGGTTCATGTCGGTCCGCCCGTCCTCGACGCGGCGGCCATCGGCGAACTGATTTTGATAGCGCACGGAGCCGGGGTCGTCATACAGGAAGTTCGCGTCCAGCGAAACGATGACCGACGCGGCACTGAAGTCGTAGTAGGTGTGCAGCGGCTCGCCCAGCGCCAGGCGTGCGCCCTCGATGCTGTTGTCGTCGCCGACCGGCTCGTAACGGTGCCAGCGTGCGCCGCCATAGCGGCCCAACAGGTCGGTCAACTGGGCGGTCAGGGTGGGCGAGGTCACTGCGCCCGTCAGGATGCGCAGCCCGCCCTGGGCCAGGCTGCCCAGCGTCCCGCTGATGGCCGTCGTGAACTGCTGCCACGAGGATTCGCGGCCCGCGTTGAGCACCGCCTGCGAACGATCCGGGTCGTACATCTGGAGGATCAGGGCCTGGGCGAACGCATTGGTCGCACCGAGGCTGGCCGGGTGTGCCGGGTTGCCTTCCAGCTTGGTGGGCCGGCCCTCATGGCTCTCCGCCAGCACGCCGAGCGCATAGCCGCCCATCAGCGCAGCCGTCGCGAAATAGCGGGCCACGCCGGGCGTGACGCCTTCAGGTTGGCGCACGTAGGGTACGATTTTCTCGTTGGCGCTGCGGGGGGTGCAGCCCGAGACGCCGGCCAGGGCCAGTGATGCGCCGATCAGTTGCAGGAACCGGCGGCGGCTGATGGAGCCATCCCAGACCGCAGCCTCGCGCGGGTACTCCTGGCGCAGAAGCTGCTTGAACTCCGCAGTATCGGCCAGTTCCTCCAGGCTGCGCCAGTAGGTCTTGCCGCGGGCCTGGGCCAGCCGGGCGCGGACCGCGCTCAATCCCTGGGGCGCATGCTCTGTCGCTGTGCTCGTGTCGCTCAATCCCATATGAATCTCTTCCCCTTGGATGGCTCTATCGATGGCAGGTCGAGCAGTCGATCCTGGCGTTCACCTGATACTCGGCGACGAGTTGCCGCCCGACCTCAAGCTGGTTGGCCGGCGGCACCCAGTTCGCATTGAAGACCTCCTCGCGCGGGCGGAGATATTTCTCCGGCGCGCGGTGACAGTCGAGGCACCAGTTCATCAACAGGGTGCTCTCTTGCCACGTGAGGGCCATGTCGCCGACCGGGCCATGACAGGTCGTGCAGCCGACGCCCTTGGCGAGATGGGCGCTGTGGTCGAAGTACGCGAAGTCGGCCAGGTTGTGAACGCGTACCCACTGCACCGACTGGCCCGTCCGGTAGGCTTCGCGAATCGGTTCCAGGATGGGCGCAGTGACGTGCAACTGCGAATGGCAGTTCATGCAGGTGGCGATGGGGGGGATGCCTGCAAAGCGGGAGTCCTCGACTGCGGTGTGGCAGTAGCGGCAATCGAGGCCGACGTTGCCGACGTGGGTGCGGTGGCTGAACTGCACCGGCTGCTCCACGTGGACGCGCTGCTCGGTGTTATAGGGAGAACGGATATAGGCGAACCCGGTTGCCACGATAATAACAAGCAGCAACGCCCCACCTATGATCGAAGCCCGAGCAATGACGTTTGCGCTGGGACCGAAGATCTGTCGCATTGGCACTCTTCCGATTCAGCACGCGCGATTGGATTTGCCCTGTCAGATGGCGGAGGGTCGCTGCGCCCCGTCAGGACAGCCGTAAACTAGCGAACATCACATTTATGAGAACGAACAAGCTTAATCCAAGATAAGGACAAGCTTAACCGAACTTGAGAAAAAGTCAAGTGGTTTGCCCTTGCATTTGGAGTCTGCTATGATGATTTCCGTAATCCCCTTGGATTGCCTGCTCTGACGGGAGCCTGACGCATATGCCCGCTGAATTCCAAGCGAAATCGAGGTGGCGCGTGCAGTGGTGGCTGTGGGTGGCCTTGCTTGCGGTCGCCGGCGCAGCGTTGTTCGTGTGGGCCGGGCCAACCCTGGCCGTCCGCCGCTACCTGGCGAGCACCTACACGCAAGACCTGACGCCGCGGGATGTGAGCGCGCGCGTGCTGTCGCCGGGCCTCAATCAGGCGACCGTGCGCGTGGAGGCGTTCTTTCGCTATGATCCCGATTACGGCAACGACCGTGCTGCACCTGAGGGCGCGCCCTATCGTGGCGACGTAGCGTTGGTGCGTGAAGGGATGCGGTGGGTGCCGGCGGAGGGTGGGGTGCTGTCCAGCGGGGCGACGTACGGGCTGTTCAACGGGCACTGGTTTGCAGTGGACCCGGAGGTGGAGCGGCTGCGCGCGCCCGACGATGACTGCGGCTGACCGGGCCATTAGCAGCCGGTCGGCTGCCAGCCCCAGGGAACAAACCTTCGAGGTCTTAGGCCAGGCTTCGCCTGGCACGAGACCTCGAAGGTTTTTAGTGTCTGTTACAGCCCCATCAGGAACTCGAACACTATGTCATTCACGCCGGGCAGGCCCTCGTGGCCGAAGTCCGGGTAAATCGCCATGCGCTTGGGCGACGTGATTTTGTTGTAGGCCGCGAACTGGCTGGAGGGCGGGCAGATTTGGTCCATCAGCCCGATGGGCCAGAGCACCTCCGCACGGATGCGCGGGGCCAGGTGCTGGATATCCACGTAGCCGAGCTGCTCGAAGACGGCCGCTTCCTGCTCGTGGCGCGGGTCGAAGAGGCGGAAGAAAGTGCGCAACTCCTCATAGGCATCCTTCGCCAGGTCCATCTGCCAGACGCGCAG
>DAOUGK010000195.1:0-4933 GCA_034429055.1 Anaerolineae bacterium
GTCGCGCAGGCACTCTACACCGGAGCAACAGGTGCGCCGGAGGTGCCCAGCGCACCGGAGGTGCCCAGCGCACCGGAGGTGCCCAGCGCACCGGAGGTGCGCCATGAGTAGTGCAGTGCGCACAAAAGCACCCGCCGCAGAGCGCGCGCCAGCAGCAGACCTTCGAGGTCTCAGGCCCGGCTTCGCTGGGCTAGACCTCGAAGGTCTGGAACGTGGTTTCCACCGTCCGGCAGGCATCCAGGCCAAGCTAAACGTCAGCCAGCCCGGCGACCCCTTCGAGCAGGAGGCCGATCGGGTCAGCGAGACCATCCTGTCGCTGCCGGAACCGGTCATCCAGCGGCAGGAATGCCCGACGTGCGACGACGAGCCGGAGGATGCGCTCATCCAGCGGGAAGCCGTCACACCCGCTGCGGGTACAGCGACCTCCGCGCTGAGCGCCGCGGCGCCACGGGGCGGCGGGCAGGCTCTGCCCGGCCCGGTGCGCGACTTCTTCGGTTCGCGCTTCAGCGCGGCAGGCGGCAGCGTCCACGACTTCAGCCGCGTGCGCATCCACACCGGCCCGCAGGCCGATGCCGCCGCGGAGGCGGTCAACGCCCGCGCCTACACGCTCGGGCACGACATCGTCTTTGCCGCGGGCGAGTATGCACCGCACACGGACACGGGCCGGCGGCTGCTGGCGCACGAGCTGACCCACGTCATCCAGCAGCGCCCGGACGTCCTGCAGCGCGACCCACCCGGCTCATCCAGCTCATCCGGGCCGTCGGTCAGCAGGCCAAGCCTGACCAGCCTGCTCTTCCGCTACGGCGACCTGCGCTTGCAGGCCAATCTGCCGACGGAGGTTGTCGCGACGCTGCCGGTGGAGCTGCGCAACGTCGGCACGCTGACCTTCTCGATGACCGCGGACATCCCGAACAACTTCTCGCTGGCGATCACGCTCGACACGGAGCCGGACATCCGCATCCGCACGCAGGTCGGCTATAACCGGGAGACGGGCAACATGACGGTGGGGCTGGTGGTGCAGTCCACGCGCAAGACCTGCACGATCCCGAACGCGACGGCCGTGCAGGAGCAGTTGCAGGCCGCGGGCCAGCGCGCCACCACTGCACTCCAGAACTTCCTGAATCCACCCGCGCCCGAATCCAGGCCGTTGGCGCCGGGCGAATCGGGCCCGGTCCTGCCACCGGAGATCAACCGGGCGGTCGAGCTGGGTTCGGCCATCGGTGACCTGTACAGCAAGGCGAAGGCCGCGGGCGCAGGCCAGCGGTGCATCGTGCAACCGGTGTGGTCGCTCGATTTCGGTGCGCGCATCCCGGTGAATCCGCCGAACACCGGGCCGGACATCTTCGGCCCCAGCGAGCGGGAACGCGCGCCGCAGCCCTATTTCGGGCTCGGGTTCACATATCATTTCTAGAGGCATGACGGAGTGACAGGCTTATGGGCACACTATCCAGCTCACCACGGCTGCTGAAGGGCGCGATTGTCGGGATCGACATTCTCAACCCGCTGGCGAGCATCATCATCTTCCAGTACAACCCGGACACGATGACGCGCACGCTGACCCCGCAGACCGCGGGCGCGCAGGGCGCGGACCGGTCCGAAGCGCTGCGGCTGAAGGGCGCACCACAGGAAGTGATCACGCTCAACGTGGAGATCGACGCCACGGACCAGCTTGCGGACGGCAACCCGATTGCGGGCACGATGGGCATCTACCCGCAGCTGGCCGCGCTCGAGATGCTCGTCTATCCCAAGAGCGCGCTCGTCATCGCCAACACGATCCTGCTCGCCGCAGGGACCATCGAAATCATCCCGCCGGCTGCGCCGCTGACGCTTTTTATCTGGGGCCCGCAGCGCATCCTGCCCGTCCGCCTGACGACCTTCAGCATCACGGAAGAAGCATACGACCCGCTGCTGAACCCCATTCGCGCCCGCGTGCAGTTGGGGATGCGCGTGCTCAGCTACAACGACCTGCCCGTGACGCACCCCGGCTACAGCCTGTTCCTGGCGCACCAGATTATGAAGGAAGTCATGGCCGTGGTCGGCAGCGTGGGCAACGTGGCGGGCGGCATTTCCGGGTCGTTCAGCGCCAGCGCCAGCATCGGAGGTTGAGCATGTTCGAGCACACCAGCCGCTATTACAACATCGAGACTGCGACGCTAACGCTCGCCGACGGCCGGGTCGTAGCCTACAAGCGCCGCCGCTTCCTGCCCCAGGCCGAGGACTTGCAGGTGTTGGCGGAGGTGACGGTCAACCAGGGCGACCGGCTGGACCTGATTACCGCGCGCACGCTCGGCGACCCGGAGCAGTATTGGCGCATCTGCGACGCGAACGAGGCGATGAATCCGCCGGACCTGACGGACGAACCCGGCGAGGTTCTGCGCGTGCCGGTGCCGCAGGCATGAATGATTGCTCGTTGTGGCACGGTCGGAGACCGGCCACAACGTCGTGCCCTGTGCTGCGGCCGGTCTCTGACCGTGCCGCAATCCGGAGAACGACATCGAGGGCCTTATGCTCTTAGGTTCTTATCTCACGTTGTTGATCGGGCCGACCGTCGCGGTGCCCGCGCCGCCGTCGCTGCTGGAGTCGCTCCAGCGGATCGAGGTCACGCACGACGATTCCGGGCAGTCGGGCTTCCAGATCGTGTTCAGCGTGGGGCGGTCCGGGCCGATGGACCTGCTCGACTTCGCCCTGATGTCTAACCCGCTGCTCAAAGTGTTCAACCGGGTCATCATGGTCGTCACGATGAACGCGATCCCAACCGTGCTGATGGACGGCATCATCACCCACCTGGAGCTAAACCCGAGTGCGGAGCCGGGGCAATCTACCCTGACACTGATGGGCAAGGATGTCAGCGTGATGATGGACCTGCAGGATCATCCGGTCGAGCACCCGGCGCAGCCGGAGCTGGTCATCGCGCTCAAGCTCATCGCGACCTATGCACAGTACGGGCTCATCCCGATGGTCCTCCCGCCGCCGAGCGTGGACATCCCGCTGCCCATCCAGCGCATCCCGCGGCAGCAGGGGACGGACCTGGAGTTCCTGCGCGAGATGGCCGAACGGTACGGCTACGTCTTTTACGTCAAGCCCGGCCCCGCGCCGTTCACCAACACGGCGTACTGGGGCCCGCCCCCGCGCATCGGCATCCCGCAGCGCGCGCTGTCGGTCGCACTGGGCGGGACGACCAATGTCAACCGCATCAGCTTCCGCAACAATGCGCTCGGCGTGCAGACGGTCGAGGGCCAGGTGCAGGACAGCCTGACCAACCAGAAGGTGCCCGTCAAGACGTTTGCCAGCCTGCGGCCGCCGCTGGCCGCGTTCCCTGCGCTGCTGATGAACCAGCCGAACGTGCCGCTGCGCCAGTTCAGTGCGACCGGGCTGAACATCGCACAGGCCTATGCCCGCGCGCAGGGTCAGACGGATGCGTTCAGCGAGGCAGTGGTGGCGGAGGGCGAGCTGGACACGATGCGCTACGGCGGCATCCTGGACGCACGGGGCATCGTCGGGCTGCGCGGCGCGGGCTACAGCTACGACGGGCTGTGGTATGTCAAGCGCGTCAAGCACCGGATCCAACGCGAGAACTACCTCCAGGACTTCACGCTGACGCGCGAGGGCCTGGGGTCCACCGTGCCGGTGGTGATACCGTAACGGACGAGTAACGAGTAAAGAGTAATAAGTAACGGATCAAAGCGAGGGAGCGCATGCCTGGACGAACCTATTACGGGAAGTACCGGGGAAAAGTCGAGAACAACATCGACCCGTTGCAGCAGGGCCGGGTGCAGGTATCGTGCCCCGCGGTGCTGGGGGACGGCAGCCTGAGTTGGGCGATGCCCTGCGTGCCGTATGCAGGATCGGGGGTCGGCTTCTTCGCTATTCCGCCCACCGGCGCCAGCATCTGGGTGGAGTTCGAAGGCGGCGACCCGGACTATCCCATCTGGAGCGGCTGCTTCTGGGGCGTCGGCGAAGTGCCGGTCATGCCCGCGCTGCCGCAGACGAAAATCTGGAAGACCGACGCCATCACGCTGAAGCTGGACGACCTGCCCGGCATCGGTGGGGTCACGCTTGAGGTCAACCCGCCTGCGGTCGCAATGCCGCTCAAGCTGGTGCTGAACGTCAGCGGCATCGAGATGACCGTCGGTGCGGCCAGCGTCAAGCTCACGCCGGTGAGCGTGTCGATCAACAACGGCGCGCTGGAAGTGATTTGAGCTTTCAGCCACAGAGGACACCGAGGACCCAGAGGTTTCTGTAACGAGAAACGAGTAAATCTCTGTTTCCTCTGTGGTCTCTGTGGCTTCCTGGAGAGTGTTATGCCTGGTTTTCTGGTTCACATGGGTGCGACGGTGCTGTGCATGCACGGCGGACAGGCCATGCCGACGGCGCCGAACCCGCGCGTGCTCGTCGGCGGCCAGCCCGTCGCCACCATCAGCGCGCCGTACACCGTGGCCGGCTGTGCATTCGTGCCGCCCTCGGGCAACGGCCCGTGCGTGACCGCGCAGTGGGTCGTCGGCGCGACGCGCGTGCTCGCAGGGGGCGTGCCCGTCGTCGTCCAGTCGAGCCAGGCCATCTGTACGCCGACCGGCACGCCGCTGCAGATAATCGTGACCCAGGTTCGCGTAAAGGGCATGTAGGACGGGTTGACAACCCGTCCCGCTACGCAGGTGCGCGTGAGAGGCATGTAGGACGGGTTGACAACCCGTCCCGCTACGCAGTGCGCGTGAGGGGCATGTAGGACGGGTTGACAACCCGTCCTACAACGCAGGTGCGCGTGAGGGGCATGTAGGACGGGTTGACAACTCGTCCCACTACGCAGTGCGCGTGAGGGGCATGTAGGACGGGTTGACAACCCGTCCCGCTACGCAGTGCGCGTGAGAGGCATGTAGGACGGGTTGACAACCCGTCCCGCTACGCAGTGCGCGTGAGGGGCCTGTAGGACGGGTTG
>DAOUGK010000196.1:0-4752 GCA_034429055.1 Anaerolineae bacterium
ACCTGCAGGCCGTATCGCCGATCGAGAACATCCTCGCCCTGTACGACGAGGCGCATAGGAGGCGATTCTCATGACTGAGCTGAACATGCCGCATGACGGACCTGCGTCGCCGCAGTTCCGTCCGATTCCGCTGGCAGGCAACATCCCCTTTGCCGACCTGTCGCACCACGCCGTTTCGCCCGTTATGCTTGAGGCCGCTGCGCACGCGCCGACCGGCGCAGTTGTCGCCTGGGGCCTGCCGTTCGAAATAGGCGCCGGCATTCTCCTGGCTGATCAGCCTGTCGAGCTGACGCCGGACGCCTTCCGCGCGGGCTGGCTCGTGTTCCTGCACACATCGGATATCCGCCCTGTCGAGCCAGGCCCCGGCGGCTTCATCTCTCCCATGCGCGGGGAGGGCCAACTCGGAGAACTGGCCGCGACCTACACCGTCATCTATGCGGACGGCGAGGAGGTCCGACTACCCATCAAGCGCCGCCATCACATCGGCATGGTGTCGCGGCGGTGGGGAGAAAACTGCTTCGAGGCCGTTGCGCACCACAAGCCTTATCCGATGCGCGCCTCGCACGAGCAAACCAACCCCGAGTGGGGCTTCAGCCAGACGCGCGCCTTGGCCGCTGACTGGTCCGAGTGGGTCAACTGGCTCTGGGCGTGGCAGAACCCACGGCCCGATGTGGGGATCACCGGCCTGCGCTTCGAGCCGTGCAGCGGCATTGTGGTAGTGTCAGGGCTGTGTGCCGGCAATGCGGCGAGCCTGCCGCTACGCTGGCGGCCGCGGCGGAAGGCCCTGCTGACGCTGCCGGAGGGTGAGCCCCTCGCGCCTGCGCTCGACAACCACGGCCTGCTGGCGCAGATCCGGCTCGACCTGGGCCAGGTCATCTCGGCCACACCGCAACTCGTCTACCCCAACGCCAACTGGGTCGAGAGTTACAACAACCAGCTTCCCGTCAGCGCCGCGCGGCACGTGCTGGTCGAATACACCTCGCACGAGGACGCGGCCTTCCACCTCAGCGGCGGAGCCGTCATCCCGGTCGCGGAGATTGAAGCCGGCGCGCATGCCGACATCCTGGCGCCGGTGCAGCCGGCCACGCAGCGGGTGACGCTGCGCGTCGTGCCGCGCGGAGGCGGCGCGCCTGTCGCGGTCAAGCTCCATGTCCACGGCGCGGCCGGCGAATACCTCGCACCCGAGGACCGCCATCGCATCATCAACCCCGCCTGGTTTGAGGACTACTCGGTCGACTTCGTCCACCGAGACCTGCACCCGTCCACGTACATCAACGGCGAGACCGCGCTGCGTCTGCCCGTCGGCCCGGTCTATGTCGAGGTCAGCAAGGGCTTCGAGGTGCGGCCGGTCCGCCAGGTGGTCGATATCACGCCGGACACGCGCGAGGTTGTCATCGAGGTCGATAAGGTGCTGCCTTGGCGTGAGCGCGGTTGGGTCACCGCAGACACCCACGTGCACTTCCTCTCACCGGTCTCCGCCCTGCTGGAGGGCGCAGGCGAGGGCGTCAATATCGTCAACCTGCTGGCAAGCCAGTGGGGCGAGCTGATGACCAACGTGGGGGACTTCGACGGCCAGACCACCTGGGGCACACCGGGCGCGGGAGGCAGCGGCGAGTACCTGGTCCGCGTCGGCACGGAAAACCGCCAGCATGTCCTCGGCCACATCTCGCTGCTCGGCTACCGGGGGCGCATCATCGCGCCGATGACGACCGGCGGCCCCGATGAGTCCGCACTGGGCGACCCGGTCGATGTGCTGCTGACCGAGTGGGCGCGGCAGTGTAAGGCGCAGGGCGGCCTCGTGGTCTTACCCCACTTCCCCAACCCGCGCGCCGAACACGCCGCCAGCATCGTCCACGGCGACATCGACGCGCTGGAGATGACCTCCTGGGAGGACCTCTACAGCGGCATCAGCCCTTATTCGCTGGCCGACTGGTATCGCTATCTCAACTGCGGCTATCTCGTCGCGGCCGTCGGCGGCACCGACAAGATGGCCGCCAGTACCGCCGTCGGCACCGTGCGCACCTATGCGCATATTGCAGCCGACGAGCCGTTCACCTATGACGCCTGGATGGACGCGGTGCGCCGCGCGGAGACATTCGTCACCTACGGCCCCCTGATGGAGGTCGTCGTGGATGGCCGTCCGCTGGGCAGCCGTATCGCCATGTCCAGTAGCGGCGGCACAGTCGATGTGACCTGGCAGGTCGCCAGCGTGACGGTCCCTATGTCGCGGGTCGAACTGGTTGTCAACGGCGAGATTCGCGAGAGCCAGGCAGTGGAGCTGTGGCAGGCTGCGGGAAGCTGGCGCGTGAAGGTCGACCGCAGCGCATGGCTCGCCGTGCTGGTGCGCGGCCACTATCCTGACAAGCCCGAAATCATCGCGGCGCACTCATCGCCCGTCATGGTGGACGTCGAAGGCTCACCGATGCTCGCCGCCGCCGATGCCCTGACCATCCTGGAGCAGATCGAAGGCGCGCTGGCATATCTGGACACAGTGGGCACACGGCGCGATGATATGACGTATAAACGTATGCGCCTGGTGCTGGAGGGCGCGCATCGCACCCTCCACAATCGGCTGCATCGTCTCGGCCAGTATCATGACCACAACGTCATGCAGAATCACAGCGGACACTGAGCACATCGGCTACCGACATGGAAGAGGGATCACAAGTCACTTCCCTCGCTGCGGCAAGGGAAATGTTCGTACAGGCGCGCGTACGCGCACTGCGGGAAGACTGGCTTAACCGGCTGACCGGTAAACCGGCGGACCTGTTGCCGTACGAGGCTGTCGCCGCGGTCCTGAGGTCCTACCAACACCGGCAGTTGACCGAGGTGCGCACGATCCCGCTGGATAAGATCGTGGGCAGCGTGGGCCGCTACAAGGACTTCAACCGCCGGTTTCTGCCGCGGCAGCGTTCTCTCGCCTACCGTTGGGCGCGCGTCGAGCAGGCGATGGACAGCAGCCTGGGCGTGCCGCCCATCGAGGTGTATCAGATCGGCGATGTCTACTTCGTCCTCGACGGCAACCATCGCGTCTCTGTTGCGCGGGCCAATGGCTTCGACACGATCGACGCCTATGTAACGGTTGTGCCGGTTGCGGCGGACATCGAAGCCGGCGACTCGCTGGACGAAGCGATCAACAAGGCCGAGTGTGCCCACTTTCTGGCACAGACCCGCCTGGCCGAACACTGTAAAGAGCTCGACATCGCGTTCACCAAGCCGGGCGGCTATCCAAAGCTCCTGGAGCACATTTACACGCACCGCTACTTCATGGGGCTGGATGCGCCGGAGGAGGGGCCACGCATTACCTTCCCGGCGGCTGCCGCCGACTGGTACGCCAATGTCTATCTGCCCATCGTGGCTGCCATCCGCCAGCACGGATTGGAGCGGCGCTTCCCCGGACAGACCCCGGCAGACCTCTACGTGCAGGTGTCGGCCCGCATTCTGGAACAGAGCACTCAGCAGGGCCGCACTCCAGCGGCTGATGTCATCGTTCAGGAAATCGCGGCGCAGGCCCCATCGCCTTTCGCGGCTGCCATGCAGAACCTCGCGCGGCGGCTGGCAGCCCACGCCCCGTTTGTCCGCAAGGCCCACCACGCTGCGAGTGAAGTTTCCGTCGTGCCCACAGATGCGCCGCCAACCGCCGATGCTGGCGAAGGACCCGTTCATGCCCACGACGCAACCTGAGTTCATCACCGATTCCTGGCCCGTTCTCACGACCTATGACCAGGACCACCTGCTGCGCATCGCGCTGCCGCTCGGCGGCATCGGCACCGGAACTGTATCTCTCGGCGGCCGCGGCAACCTGCGCGACTGGGAGCTTGGCAACCGCCCGGCTAAGGGATTCATTCCCACAGCCTCCGGCGTCGCGCCCTGCTTCATGCTGCACGCACAGGCCGAGGGCGCACCGGCAGTCACACGCCTGCTGGAAGGCCCTCTCGACGTCTCGGAATACGAAGGCGCGTCAGGTTCGCCTGTGCCGAACCACGGGCTGCCGCGCTTCCGTCAGTGCAGCTTCGCGGCCGCGTACCCGCTCGGCCAGATCCGCCTGACCGACCCAGATGTCCCGCTGATCGTCCGTCTGGAGGCCTACAACCCGCTCATCCCGGGCGATGCGGAGCGCAGCGGCCTGCCGTTCGTGCAGTTGCGCTACGTGCTGCATAACCCGAACGATCAGCCGGTCAGCGCGGCCGTTGCCGCGGTCCTGCCCAATTTCATCGGCGCGGACGGCTCGGCAGGGATGAGCGGGACAAGCGCCAACCGCAACACCTACCGGCAGGAAGGCGATGTGGCCGGCCTGTTCCTCACCTCGGACGGCGTGCCGGGCGACGCGCCGGCCTGGGGCACGCTGGCCCTGGCGGTCGTGTCGCCCGGCGCAGTCACGCACCGCACGGCCTGGCGCAAGGTCGGCTGGGGCGCCGCGCTGCTCGACTTCTGGGAGGACTTCACGGCGGATGGCCGGCTGGACGAACGGCCTGCGGAGGGCGCGGACGCGCCGGTCGGCTCACTGGCAGCAGAGGTGGAGGTGCCGCCGGGCGAGACCCGCGCGGTCACATTCCTCCTGGCATGGCACTTCCCCAACCGCTACACTTGGACGCCCGCGCCGCCATCTGACGGCTCCCCGGCGGACAGCAGCGAGGGCTGCACGTGCGGCACGTGCGCCTGCGGCGACAGCAAGCCTGCCAACCCGGACTGCATAGGCAACTACTACACGAGCCGCTTCCGCGATGCCTGGAATGTTGTCACAACGGTCGT
>DAOUGK010000197.1:0-14703 GCA_034429055.1 Anaerolineae bacterium
TTTCGGTTACACCTGCGCGGATGATGTGACCGCGCGCGACATCCAGCAGGACGACGGCCAGTGGGTGCGCAGCAAGTCGCTGGACACCTTCTGCCCGCTCGGCCCCTGGATCGTGACGGCGGACGAGATAGCCGATCCACACGACCTGCCGATTCGCTGCACGGTCAACGGGCAGACCATGCAGTCATCCAACACGGACCAACTTATCTTCCGCATCCCCGAACTCATCGAGTTCCTCTCGCACTCGTTCACCCTGCTGCCGGGCGACATCATCCTCACCGGCACGCCGCCCGGCGTCGGCCACTACGCCAACCCGCCGCACTATCTGCGGGACGGCGATATCGTGACGGTAGAAATCGAGGGCATCGGTAAGCTGCGCAACGTCTGCCGCATGGATAAGCCTGTAGAATAGCTCACGAGTGAGTCATTCAGCGTCACATATGCGAAAAGGAGCGATGAGATGAAGTACACCCATCTGGGACGGACCGGGCTGGAGGTCAGCCGCTTATGCCTGGGCACGATGAATTTCGGCCCGCACACGACTGAGGCGGACAGCTTCGCGCTGATGGATCGCGCGCTGGAACACGGCATCAACTTCTTCGATACCGCGAACGTCTACGGCTGGAAAAAGGGCGAGGGCATCACCGAGCAGATCATCGGCCGCTGGCTCGCGCAGGGCGGCGGCCGGCGGGAGAAGGTCGTCCTGGCAACGAAGGTTTACGGGGGGATGGGCGACTGGCCGAACGAGCAGAAGCTCTCTGCCTTCCACATCCGCCGGGCGTGCGACGAGAGCCTGCGGCGCATGCAGACCGATCATATCGACCTGTACCAGATGCACCACATCGACCGGCTGACGCCGTGGGAGGAAATCTGGCAGGCGATGGAGGTGCTTGTCCAGCAGGGCAAGGTGCTCTATGTGGGCAGCAGCAATTTCGCCGGCTGGAACATCGCCCAGGCGCAGGGCGAGGCGCGGCTGCGCAATTTCATGGGCCTGGTTTCCGAACAGAGCCTGTACAACCTCAACGCGCGCATGGTCGAGCTCGAGGTGATCCCGGCCTGCAAGCACTACGGCCTCGGTCTGATCCCGTGGAGCCCGCTCGGCGGCGGCTTGCTGGGCGGCGCGCTGCAGAAGGCGGCGGAGGGCCGCCGCGCCAATGAGAACATGGCGAAGAACGTCGAAAAGAATCGTGCCAAGCTCGAAGCCTACGAGGGGCTGTGCCGCGAGTTGGGCGAGCAGCCGGCGGATGTGGCGCTGGCGTGGCTTCTGGCGAACCCGGTCGTGACGGCTCCGATCATCGGCCCGCGCACCGCCGAACAGCTTGACGGCAGCCTGCGCGCCGTAGAGCTTACGCTGAGCGACGAGACGATGAAGAAGCTGGACGAGATCTTCCCCGGCCCCGGCGGGCAGGCCCCGGAGGCTTACGCCTGGTAGGATTGTGCGCGTAGGGGCGGACGTGCCAGCGAAGCTGGCCAGGATCCGCCCCTGCGTGTGCCGGCCTAACACACCGGTCTGGCCCTACTTGTCCAACTCACCCCGGTCGGGTAAGATGACCCCATGAGCAGCCGCCCGTTCCTCGTCTATCTGGTCTGGGTTCTCGCCCTTGTTGCCGTGCTAAGCCTCGTCGCGTTCGGCGTGGCTGCGCTGGTAGAGACAGGTGTGGCAGTGACCGTGACCGTGGACGGCCAGAGTGCGGAGGTGCGCAGCGCCCGGCCCGACGTGGCGGCACTCCTGGTTGACCTGGGGCTGGCCCTGCGGCCGGAGGATCGAGCTTTGCCGCCGCCGGCCACGCCCCTGGCAGAGGGCCTCCACGTAACCATCGACCGCGCCCGGCCCGGCCTCGTTGAGGCCGACGGCCAGCTCCATGCGGTCCATACCCAGGCGCAGACTGTGAGCGGGCTGATTGCGGCAGCCGGGGTGCCGCTGGCCGAGAATGACGAGGTCTGGCTGGATGGTGCGCTGGTGGATCATTCCGCATCCCTACCGCCGGCAGTCCGCACTGACAGATTGACCCGGCCCGATGGGCTGCTCCGTTACGACCGGGGGCGCCCGTGGCAGGGACGCGAACCTGTGCCGGTCCGCGTTAGCATTCGCCGCGCCGTACCCCTGACCGTTGATGACGGCAGCATGCCCTACACGCTCTTTACGACTGCGGAGACCATCGGTGAAGCGCTCCAGGAGGCCGAGCTCACGCTCTATCTGGGCGACCGCGTGCAGCCGCCGCTCGGCAGCCGAGTGAGCGCGGGCGTGCGCGTGCAGATCGAACGCTCCACCCCTGTCCTGGTCACCGCGGACGGCCGCACCACCCATACGCGTACGCGCGGGGAGACGGTTGGCGCCGCGTTGATGGATCTTGGCATCCTTGTCACCGGCCGCGACCGGGTTGCGCCTGCGCTCGAACAGGCCATCAGTCCTGAAGAGGCCATTCGGGTCGTGCGCGTCACCCAGGTGACCCTGGTCGAGCGGGAGGCCATTCCCTTCGAGTCCATCAGCGTGCCGGATGACGAACTCGAAATCGACACCCGCCGGCTGGCACAGGAGGGGCGCAACGGTGAGTTTCGCCGCCGTTGGCAGGTGACGCACGAAGATGGGGTCGAGGTCGAGCGCAAGCTGCTCGATGAATGGGTCGCGGCCGAGCCGGTCACGCGGATGACGGCGTATGGCCGGAAGATCGTCCTGCGCGAGCTGGAGACGCCCGAAGGCACGCTCACGTACTGGCGTAAGGTGCGCATGTATGCGGTGTCATATTCACCCATGCGCTCCGGCACGCCCCGGTCCGCACCCTGGTATGGCCGCACCCGCATCGGTCTGACCATGCGGCAAGGCATCGTCGCTGTGGACCCCAAGCTGATCCCCCTCCGCAGCTATGTGTATATCCCGAACTATGGCCGTGCCATTGCGGGCGATACGGGCGGGGGCGTCATCGGCAAGCTCATCGACCTGGGGTATGCAGATGATGACTACGTTGCATGGCACCAGTGGACCGATGTTTATTTCCTGGCACCCGTCCCCTCCGCAGGAAAGATCGTGTGGGTGCTGCCCAACTATCCGCCGCCTGACTTCCCTCGCCGCCGCTGACAGGGAAGAGACCGGCGTGAATCCAATCGATCAGCGTCATCAGCGTTCTATTATTCTTCGGTCTCTAGCACAGGAGCTTCACATGGAACCACGTGAGATCGTCCGCCGTACGCTCGAATTCGATGCGCCGCCGCGCGTGCCGCGCCAGCTCTGGCTGCTGCCCTGGGCCAGCAACCATTATCCGGAGGAGCTCGCGGCCATCCAGGCCCGTTTCTCCGACGACATCGTCCATGCCCCCTCGTTTTGCCGGACGCCCGTCCCGCGCTCCGGCGACCCCTATGTCGTCGGTTCATATGCGGATGACTGGGGCTGCACCTTCGAGAACATCCAGGCCGGCGTTCATGGCGAGATCAAGGAACCTCTCGTGGCAGATTGGTCCGACCTGGACAAGGTGCGGCCGCCCATCGAGGCGCTGACGGTGGATATCGAGCAGGTCAACGCCTTCTGCCGGGAGAGCGACCGCTTCGTGTTGAGCGGCTGCTGTGCGCGGCCGTTCGAGCGGCTCCAGTTCCTGCGGGGCAGCCAGAACGTCTTCCTCGACCTGGGGATGCAGCCGCCGGAGCTGTTCGAGTTGATCGAGCGCATCCACGGGTTCTACCGCCGGGAGATGGAGCTCTGGGCACAGACAGACGTCGACGCGCTCAACTTCATGGACGACTGGGGCTCGCAGCGCGCGCTGCTCATCTCCCCGAAGCAGTGGCGGGCCATCTTCAAGCCGCTCTACAGGGAATACGTCGAGATCGCGCACGCGGCCGGCAAGAAAGCGTTCATGCACTCGGACGGGTATATCGCGGACGTCATCCCCGACCTGATCGAGATCGGACTGGATGCACTTAACTCGCAGGTGTTTTGCATGGGGGTGGAGGAACTCGGTGCGAAGTTCGCGGGCAAGATCACGTTCTGGGGCGAAGTGGACCGCCAGCACTTGCTGAGTGACGCGACCGTGCCGGAAGTTGTCGCGGCGGTGCGCCGCGCGAAGGCTGCACTCTGGCGCGACGGCGGCGCAGTCGCCCAGTGCGAGTTCGGGCCCGGCGGCCGGCCGGAGAATGTGTGGGCCGTCTACGAGACGTGGGACGAGTAGGCCCTGAATGCCGCTACGCTGATTTTGCAGCAAGGAGCGTAGCCCCCTGTGGGCGGCCTGGCGTCAACGGCGCCACGCCCACGAGGGGCTACGGTATGCATCCAAACTGCTTCCAAGGTGAAATCTACACGGCAGACCTTCGAGGTCTGCAAGACCTCGAAGGTCTCGGCTGTTGTTTTTACCTTGAAATGGATATAGACCCGATTAGCTCAGGCTGAACGGCGGGTACTGGTCTGTCACCAGCAGAGACACGTATGCCTGCACCCGCAAGCCCCAGCGCCCCACGCCCACGACATAGTCGAAGAGCGACCGCGGATACTGGCCGGTGAACAGGATGGCGAACCAGGCAATCGTTACGGCGAAGAAGGCGCCCACCGCCAGGAACGCCAGCACGACATAGTGCGGGATCGCCAGGAGCCACTTCACCAGCGGCAGCCACCGATTAAGGTCCTGCTCTACGTTGGGATAGTCGATCTCCAGATGCACTGCCTGTTCCTCGACGGTGGATGGGTACAGGTCGGTGAGCAGGCAGAAGTATGCGCCGACCCGCGCGCCAAAACGCGTGAACTCGCGCGCGAAGTCGAACCACCAGCGCGGGTAGCGCTGGCGAACAAGAATCATCAGGGCCGTGGCGATTGCGAGGCCGCTGATCAGCCCCCCGGCCGTCTCACGCGTCCGCCGGATAATCTCGCCCGCTTCATTCAGGATCACCGTGTTGGTGACCGTCTCGCCGGCCCCCGAGATGAGCGCAAGAATGATGCCGATAGGGATGATCCAGAGCAGGCGAAAGAAGGTTGTCAGTCGGTCCAACTTCTCCGGATAATCCACTTCCAAACGAGCCGCGTACACGGGTCTCTCAGTCATTGGTTCCTCTCCTCTGCATGTATTGGCGCTCATGCGCGTAAAGGGATCAAGATCCATTCTGGCTTAATCTACGTGCACCCCTGGGGCTGGGTTGCACGCCAGCCTGCATAGGTGAGACCTACAGATATCACAACTTAAGTTGGCACCTTAAAGTTTCACGTATTGAAGATTTTGCCTGTCGCGGATGTGTCGACACGTAGTATAATCTACTGGTAGGTTTGGTGCGGCACCCATTGAGGCATTGTTCGGGGTCGCGCGGTTGTCACTGGAAAGGAGGAGTCTCAGTGTCTATCCGAGAATTGCTCTGGCCGGTCTCGGCTGTGGCTTCGCCACCGCACGCCGAGCCAGGGGGCACGGTCGGAGACCGGCCCCAGCGGTTTTTCGGATAGACTCTAGTCAATAGTGCGGCCAGGGCTTCCCCGCCGGTTCGGCCTGTCAATTGCATTCCGTGTTCATCTTGATGGAGGAGTACGATGAAGATGAAAGCACTCGGAATCCTCACGATCCTGGCGCTGCTGATGCCAGGTCTGGTCGTTCCCGCCAACGCCGCGCTCACACCGACTCGCACCTATACGTTGGATGCCGACTTCGATGAGGGTGTCTACAGCAACGTCGTCCACAGCACTCCCGACCAACTGCAGCTGGATGACACCACTACCCCCTTCCGCTTCATATGGGTCGCAGTGTCCTCTAAGGGCACCATTGTCAAGATCGATACCGACACGGGCGCCGTGTTGGGTGAGTATTGGACCTCCCCCGAGGGTCAACCAAAGAATCCGTCGCGCACGACCGTCGACCTGAATGGCAACGTCTGGAACACTAACCGGGACGGCCACAGCGTCGTGCAGGTGGGCCTGAAAGAGAACGGCCAGTGCGTCGATCGCAACGGGAACGGGACGATCGAGACATCAACCGGTCTGGGCGATGTCCGCGCCTGGCCCGGCAGCGATGCAACCACGGCTGAAGATGAATGCATACTCAAGTATGTTCTCGTGAGTGCGTGGGGCACCCGGCATCTGGCGGTGACCGCCGCAAACGATGTCTGGGTCAGCGGGTACGGCTGGACTAACTCTGGCGTCTTTGATCTGGTGGACGGCGCGACCGGCGCGATCTTGCGCACCGAGGGGCCGGTAGATTACGGGGGTTACGGTGGTTACGGTGGCCTGATCGACGGCAACGGCGTCATCTGGTCTTCCCAGCCGCTCCTGCGCTGGGACACCAGCCTGCCGTTGTCCGGGCCGAATGCGTACCCTGATCCCACGACCGGTAACTGGACGGGCTATCCGTTCTCGAGCTATGGCCTGTGCATCGACAGCGCAGGCAACGTCTGGAACACCACCTATGGCGACAGCGTGATCCGCAAGTATTCGCCCGCCGGCCTGTTGCTCGGCACCTTCTGGGAGGGCAACTGGTATGCCCAGGGCTGCGTGGTCGATGGCAATGACCACGTATGGGTGGCGCACTCGCTGAATGGCAATTCCGTCGGCCACCTGCTGAATGACGGCTCCTATGTGGGCACTGTGACGGTCGGAACAGGCCCCACCGGCGTAGCCGTGGACGCTCTGGGCAAGATTTGGGCTACCAACTACTTCGATCGCACCGTCTCGCGCATCGATCCCGCGCTGGGCACCCTGGGACCGGACGGGGTCACACCTGTCGGCGAGGTCGACTTCACCTCGGGCGATCTGGGCGGCAACCTGTACAACTACAGCGACATGACCGGCAGCACCCTGACTGCACCGCCCAACAGCGGCACCTGGACGGTAGTCTTCGACAGCGGCGAGCCCCTGACCGAATGGGGCAAGGTAGGTTGGAATGAGCTTCTGCCGGAAGGCGCGGCGCTCTCGGTAACTGCGGCGAGCAGCGAGGACGGCATCGCCTTCAGCGATCCTCCGGTTGGCGTCGTCAAGGACGTCGATCTCGACGTGCCTGACGGCCGGTACTTGAAGGTCAGCGTGGTCTTCAACCGGGCGCCCGGCAGCGGCCTGAGCCCGATCCTCTATGACCTTACCATCAGCATTGCGAATGAGCCGCCTGATTGCTCGCAGGCCGCACCGAGCGTCGGCACCCTGTGGCCGGTCAACCACAAGTTCGTGCCCATCGATGTGCTGGGTGTGACTGATCCTGAAGGCGATGCCATCACGATCAATATCGACAGCATCTTCCAGGATGAGCCGGTAGACACCTACGGCGACGGCCGCTTCACGCCGGACGGCCAAGGGGTAGGGACACCGACCGCCGAGGTGCGCGCAGAGCGTACCGGGACGCCGGCGGTACCGGGCAACGGTCGCGTCTATCACATCGGCTTCACAGCTACCGATGCCTACGGGTTGACCTGCACGGGCGAGGTGCTGGTGAAGGTGCCGCATGACAAAGCCAAGCCCGCCGTCGATGACGGCGCGCTCTACGACTCGACGTTCATGCCCTGATTTCCAGGCGCCCTGAACTGAGCGTCATGCGAGGAGGCAGACCGCTCTGGCGGTTTGCCTCCTTTCGCGTCCAACGGCGGCGCTTACTCCCCGCTGCGGAGATCGGACAGCGTGCCCGGGGTGTACCGGATCTCCGAGAAGGTCGCGGTGCAGCCCCGGCCCGTTGGCGACTGCACGGAGAAGCCGACCCGCAGGTTCTCCAGATCCCCCAGGGAGAAGTGCCGCACGAAGTGCCAGTAGCGGCCGTCCCGCGAATAGTGGAAGGCCAGGACCTTGCCGTGCCGGTAGATACGCAGCCAGACCGAACTACCGTGGATGTCCACCGAATTGCAGTCGTCGGAGACCCCGCGCGTGACAACTGAGACGACCATCGGCTGGCCCTGAGGCGAATACTCGAAACAGAGCTTGGCCCAGAGCGCGTCGTGCGCATATAGGAACAGCGTCCCGGCGTCATAGGTGGCCGCGAACTCAACCGTGACCTTCGCCTGGAGGGTGAAGGCCGGGTCGGGCGGCGTGAACAGCGCAATGGGCGCGTTCCGGTAGACCGGGTCCCCGCTGGGGTGGGTGAACCAGTCGGTCAGCGCGCCGGTCGTGATGCTGAACTCCTGCCCGGCATCGCCGGCGCTGTCAGCAGGTTGGTTCTGCCAGGCAAGGGGGGCCGGGATCGCGGATTGCGTGAATGTATCGCTCATGATGTCTCCATTGATGAACGCCGCCATTGAGTCAGGGTCAGCAGCACCAAGACCAGGGCCGCGAATGGTATGGGAATCCCACAGACTTCCATGTTGACCTCTTACAGCACCTCCAGCGTCACCGGCCGCCCGCCCTGCGCCCGGCTGGCCTCTGCCGCTTCCAGGAAGGCGATGATCTCGAAGGTCGTCGCCAGGTCGAGGGGAGAATGGCCGGAGCGGAAGAATGTCAGGATATCTGCCAGCAGCCGGGCGGTCGTCGCGGACGTGGCATCCGCCAGGCCGCAGCGGACGCCGGACGCGGCGTGGACCACATAGCCGAACTCCCTTGCGCCCACGCGCGTGCCCCGCATGACGCCGGTCCGTTCGTTTGCCAGGTCACCGCCCTGGCAACCCGCCCAGTCGCCCACCACGACGTCCACGCCCGGCCGCTCGAGGGTCTGCACCTGCCGGCAGCCCGGGCCCAGCGCGGCAAACAGCATCTCCGCCGCGTGGATGCCGTACCAGAAGAGCCCGGGGTAGTCGTCCAGCAGCGGGGCCGGGCCAAAGGTCTCGCACCCCACAATCTGCTCACCGGCAGCCGCAGCCAGCGCGTCCGCCAGGCCGGACGCATAGCGCAGCGACGAGCACGACATCACGGGCGTGCCCGTCTCCTGCGCGCGACGGATGAGCGCGCGGGCGTCGGCGGACGAAGTGGCAAACGGCTTGTCGATGAAGACCGGCTTCCCGGCGGCAAGCTCCGTGAACTGCGCCACATGCTGGCGGCCGTCGACGCTCTCCAGGAAGATGGCGTCCACATCGCGGCTGAGCGCGGCCAGGTTATCGTACAGCGGCGCAGCGGTAATCTGCTGGAGCGTCGCGGTGAAGCCCTGCACGCGGTCGCGGCTGAGCGAGAAGGCGTCGGACCCGCCGCCGTACAGCGCAACGATGGCCGCGCCCGGCTGATAATGGACGTTCTCCGGCTCGTGCAGCATCCGGGCAAAGGCCTCGCAGTGGGATGTGTCCAGCCCCACCATCCCCAGTCGCAGGATAGCGCTCATATTCCCTCCATCTTCCCTCAACGATAGATCAAGTCGAGGATGTTGTCCCCGTACAGGCGCACCGTCTGGCTGTCGACGCGCTCCGCGCCGGGCTGTGCGGCCGCGGCATCGGCTGCATCGGTGTGGAAGAACCGCTTCTCCAGCACGTACGGCCCCGGCCACGCCAGCGGCGGCAGGGGGTCGCGACACTGGCGTTCGACCGCCAGACGGATGCCCTCGCGGATGCGGCGGCGTGCTTCGGGCGCGGACAGTGAGATCGCGGACCCGCGACCCAGCCCCTCCTTGACCGCGACGGTGCCGATGCCGGGCACCAGCTCCTCCGCCTCCCGGCATGCGGCCAGATCGCCGCTGAGAAAGATGAAGGGCAGGCCCAGCGCACCGCAGAAGATGGCACACTGGGCAATCTCCCCGATGGGCCGACCGTTGAGCTTGTAGTAGTCGATGCTCCGGCTGTTCTGCGTGTGGTTCTGGTTGCCCGTCAGCACGCCGGCCATCGCATGCTGGCCGATGATCACGCAGGCTTCGTAGCGGGCAATGACCTCGGCCAGTCGCGACCAGGGCGCGAGCGGCCGGCCGCTGAGCAGTCTGGCTGCCGCATGCAGCTCGGGAAAGTTGATGGCGCCCGGGCCATGCCCGTCCCAGACGAGGATGTCTTCCACCCCGGCATCCTGCAGGCCATCGACTGCCGCGTTGACCTCGGCGGTCGCCAGTTGCCGCGCGCTCTCGTAGTACTTGCCGTCGGGATAGGACTGCTCGGTGAACGACACGACCCCGGCGACCCCCTCCATATCCGTGACCATGAAGATGCGCTTCATGCGGTCCTCCCGTGCGGCAGCTCCGGCGCGAGCCGGAGGGCATTGCCGGCATAGAGCTTCTCCAGGACGCCGGCCGGCAGGTCCAGGGACGCCAGGAACTCCTGCAGCCGGTTGTCGAAGCAGTCGCGGCCGTAGAGCAGGCGGTCCTGGAACTCGATGAGGAAATCCCGCGTGAACGACGGGTCACGGCTCAACGCATTCAGCGCGGAGCCGGCCGAGAGGTCGGCGTGGAGGTTCGTGTAGCGGCGCAGCATCTCGGGGACCTTGCCGCCGGCGAGCACCGGCCCGCTGGGGTAGAGTGCCTGTCGGTAGAGATCGTCGCCCGAGATATGCGCCCAGAAGCCCGGCGCATGGCCGATGAAAACCGTCTCCGGGCAGGCCTGCAGGCAGCGCTCGAACGCCTCAATGCCGCCGCCATACCACCAGTTGGGCCGCGGGTAGCCGTAGCCGGAGTCGAACTCGTAGTCGATATGGACAGTTACCGGCAGGCCCTGCCGCCCGCAGTAGCGGAAGAGACGCTGCGCGTCCGGGTTGTCATACATCATGCGCAGCTTGATTTCGCCGCAGACCTGTACGCCGTAGACGGCCACAGCGGCAGCCAATCGGTCGATTGCGTCCGGCCGCCGCGGGTCCGGCGCGTAGCCGAGCACGAAGCGGCCCGGCGCGCGCTGCGTGTAGTCAAGGCCGCGCTCGAACGGGATGGGGTAGCCGCGCGGATCAGTAAGCGACACCGGGTTGTACTGCGGGTCATACTCGTCGGCCGGGCATTCCCAGGACAGGAGCCAGGTGGCCGCGATGCCGTACTGAGCGGCGTTCTCCAGCGATTTGTCCAGATTGTGCCCGTGCCAGTCGGGATGATTATGGGCGTCGATGATGAGCATTTCGCCTCTCATTTGGTGCGGTAGGCCGCATCGACCTTGTGCAGGATGGCCAGCGCCGCGTCTACGTCGCCCGGCCCCCAGTTCTCGTGCAGATGCAGGTTGAAGTGCGTGTCCATGACGGCATGGGCGTTGGGGCAGGGGAAGCTGCGCCGGCGGTCGCCTTGGTAGTCCGGGCTGGCCCACGGGTAGCCGCTGCTGCCGAACACGCGCCGCTCGGTGAACCACTCCTGGGTGTGCGGCAGCGCAGCGCGGTAGTGCGGAGTGATGGGCAGTCCCTCGGCCAGCAGGGCCGCGCAGAATGTGTCCCGGTCGCAGGTCGCAGACTCGGCGTGGAAGCGCAGGCGCAGGAACCAGTAGCTCGGCTGGTTGCCGGGGATGGGCTCCGGGAGCGAAACGGTCGGCAGGCCGGCCATGCCCTCGGCGAGCTGGCCGGCGATCGACTGCCGCCGCGCGACGACATCGGGCAGCCGGCGGAGCTGGACCCGGCCGATGGCGGCGGCCAGGTCGTTGAGATTGAGGTTGAGCGCGGCGGTGACGTTGGTGGAGCCGGGCGGCAGGAAGAACGGCTTCCCCCGGTCGGCCGCGCGGCGCACGGCGTGGTACAGCGCCTCGTCGCGAGTGAAGACTGCCCCGCCCTGGCCGCCTGTGCTCAGGTGCTTGCCGAACATGGTGGAAAAAACGGCGATATCGCCGAAGCTGCCGACGGGCCGGCCGTGCAGCCGCGCGCCGTGGGCCTGCGCGCAGTCCTCGATGACCGGGATGCCGCGCTGATGGGCGAGGACGACGATGGCATCGATGGGGGCGGGCTCGCCGCCGATGTGTGCGATCACGACGGCACGCGTGAGGGGCGAAAGCAGCGCGGCCACCTGGTCCGGGCCGGTGTTGTAGCCGTCCGGCTGGGTGTCGGCCACGACGGGGATCAGGTTGAGCAGGGGGATGGGCATCATGCCGCCCGGATCGGTCACCGCGGAGACGACGACCTCGCCGAACGGCTCCAGGTCCAGCGCCTTAAGCGCGACGTAGAGGGCCGCGGTGCCCGAGTTCACCGCATCGGCGTAGCCGCCGCCCAGGGCCGCGGCAAACTCGCGGCAGAAGGCATCTTCTTCGTCTCCGTTGTAGCCCGGCATCTGGCCGGCCGCGATGCCGCGGTCCAGCACAGCCAGGACGGCAGCCTTTTCCGCCTCGCTAATGTTGCCGCGCAGCGGAAAGGGCTCAGGGCGCACTTTGGGTCCTCCGTGCAGGGCCAGGCGCTCACCTGATCGAGATGTCGTCGGTGCGCTGCTGAAGTCGTCCATGGCTCACCCCACGTTACCATCGGTTTAGCCCGGCCTGCGCCGCGCCGCGGGCGTTGACGGCGTTGCGGATGAGGAGCTTGTATACGCAGACGTCAAGCGCTGGGCGGCAAGTCCGGTCCGTGGTTGGAACGCCGACAGGAAACCTATCGGCTGGATGGCGGGGCGAATACGGTAGGCGGGGATGGATGGGAGTCGAACCCACCGTGGACGCTTCTTAGGCGCCCACCACCGGTTTTGAAGACCGGGGCCGCCACCGAACGACAACCATCCCCACCGGTATTGTATGTATCAGGTGGCAGGTTGGCAAGTTTGGGCTACTGCCAGGCTTGCGCCTATCTCATCTTCCACGCGCACGTCAGTTCGTGGAAGCGGAAGTCCACCTCAGGAAAGGCCGCGGCCAGCATGTTCGTCGCGCGGCGCAGGCCCGGGTTCTCGCTGACCTCGTGGCTCGTCTCGATCATGGCGATGCCGGCCTCCGCCGCGAAGCGGAAACCGTAGTTGTCCGACTCCCCCGCGATGAAGACATCGCATCCTTGTGCAATGAGGCTCTGCTGATAGTCTACGTTGACGAACAGGCCCAGCCCGCCCCACGGGAGGCCCACACGGTGCACCACCTGGTCCAGGCCGCGCGGCGCGCTGACCCGGAGTGCGGGCATGTCCAGCGCAACCTTTGCGCGTGCGACTAGCTCACCGACCGTGCAGGGCGGAATCTCGTAGACGCGCACCAGCCGGTCATCGTACACCGGCGCACCGAGCCCGAGCAGCAGGGCGAAGTCTTCGAGGATCGTCAGCACGTCCAGCGACCAGTGCAGCCGGGCATAGGTCAGGCCATAGCGGTCGAGCAGCTCCCGCCGCTGCCGGTTGACCGCCCAGTCGTACCAACCCGAGGGCGGCGCCGCAGGATCGTGCGCGTTGTAAGGAAAGAACAGGCTTTCGTGGCCGATGAGCAGTTCGTGGCCCGCTGCAGCTGCCGCCTCGATGGCCTCCGGCGCAGCCATCCAGCACACCGTCGCGCCGGTCACTTCGCGGCCGGTGCCAGGGCCAGGGCCGTGGCGCACGCCCTCCTCGTCGTCCAGAGGCTTGCCGATGGCCGCCGCCACATAGTCGAGGATTTCCTGGATCGTTGTCATAATGACCCTCCGAGAACATGAACAGAGAACGCTGTCTCCATAGTACCACAACATGCCAACCTGCAACCCAGGAACTCTCCCTGCGGCGTCCTGCGGAAGATTGGAGTCAAGTCACTAGCCGGTCAGGCTGGCGGCGCACGTACACTGCCAAACCGGTTAAAGCCTCGACTCCATCTACATTCGACATTCCAGGCTGCAATGCATCGGCGGTCGTGGTATCATAGGATCGAATCCGCCACGGGAGGCGACTATGGCACACAAGGCGATCCTCTGGGAACCGCTGGCGCCGGGCGACCGGCGGGTGCGCTGCAACCTGTGCGCCCACCGCTGTGTCATCCCGCCCGGCAAGCTGGGCGCGTGCTGCGTGCGCGAGAACGTAGACGGCGAGCTGGTCACGCTCGTCTACGAACGGACGATCGCACAGCACGTCGACCCGATCGAGAAGAAGCCCCTCTTCCACTTCCTGCCCGGCACGACCGCATTCTCCATTGCCACGCCGGGATGTAACTTCCGCTGCGCGTTCTGCCAGAACTGGGAGATCTCCCAGATGCCGCGCGAGGCCCATGAGGTCGTCGGCCGCGCAGCAACCCCGCGGGAGATTGGCCGCGCCGCACAGCGAGCCGGCTGCGCGGCCATCGCGTATACCTACACCGAACCGACCATCTTCGGCGAGTATGCGCTCGACTGCGCGGCTGAGGCGCGGGCGCTGGGGCTGAAGAATGTGTTTGTCAGCAACGGCTACATGACGCCGGAGTTCATCGATCTGATGGTCGGGCGGATCGACGCCATCAACGTGGACCTGAAGGCGGGGCGGGGCGAGTTCTACCGCAAGCTGTCCGGCGCGGCGCTCGAACCGGTGCTGGCGAACCTCAAGCGGCTGCACGCTGTGGGCATCTGGGTGGAGGTCACGACGCTGGTGGTCCCAGGCGCGAACGACTCCGACGATGAGCTGCGCTGGGTTGCGGCCTATCTGCACGACGAGCTGGGGCCGGACACGCCCTGGCACATCAGCCGCTTTTATCCGCAGTACCGGATGGCCGCGACGCCGCCGACGCCGACGGCGACGCTCGAACGCGCCTGGCTGATCGGTCGCGACGCGGGGCTAAGGTATGTGTACGTCGGCAACGTGCCCGGCAACCACAGCGAGAGCACATTCTGCCCGCAGTGCGGCCAGGCAGCGGTCGAGCGGGCGGGTTATCAGGTCGGGCGCGTGCGCGTGCGGGACGGTCGCTGCGACCGCTGCGGCGCGGCGATCGCGGGCGTTTGGTGACAAAGTGAACAGGTGAAGAGGTGACGGGGTGAAGAGGTGAAGAGGTGAAGAGGTGAGCAGGGGAACAGGGGATTTGGGGTGGCTCCGGTTCCCTGCTTTCGAAGCCGTCGGAGACCAGGCTTCAGTGAGCCAC
>DAOUGK010000198.1:0-4057 GCA_034429055.1 Anaerolineae bacterium
GACGTTGCAGCAGAAATGGGCCGTGCCGCTCTCCCGGCGGCAGGACGTACCGGAGTGGCTGCTGGACTCACCGGTGTATATCACCATCCGGCCGCAAGGCGTTCTTGACGACGGACCGGTGTTTCCGATCCAGGAATTCCTGCCCTACCCCGACAAGTGCATTCCGCTGCTGCAACAGGTATCCGACCGCGTTGGAGCGCCGGTGGTGGCGGTCCTGATGGGATGGGAGCGGGCTGCGTCGTGGGTGTATCCGGACTGTTTCCCTCCGGTGGGGGGCGACGAGGGTGCAACCGAGCTGGCACGCCAGGCGCGGGCGCGCGGCTGGCACATCGGCTCCTTCTGCAACGGCTCGCGGTGGGTCACCGGCCATCTCTGGAACGGCTATGACGGCCGGGACTACTTCAAGCAGCGCGAGGGCGCCCGGAGCGTCTGCCGGGAGGCTGACGGCTCGATGTGGCGTGAAAACTGGGACCAAAGCTGGCGGCCGAGCCACCCCTGCTGCCTCGGCACGGATATGACGCGCGAGATCGCGGTCGACTTCGTGAAGCGCCTGATCGGCTGGGGATGGGAGTCGATCCAGTTCTTCGACCAGAACTGCGGTGCGACGACTTTCGCCTGTTTTGCAGCCGATCACGAACACCCGCCGATGCCGGGCAAATGGATGCTCGCCAGGATGGAACAGATCATCGGTGAGTTCCGGCAGGCCGCGCGTGATGCGGGCGAGACGGATGTCATCAACTCCGCAGAGGCGGGAGTCAACGAATGCTGCCTGCCGCTGTTCCAGGAGACCGACATGCGGGTGTTCCCGCCGGGCTACGGCCGCGACTTTATCCCGCTCTACCAGTTCCTGTTCCACGAGTGCATCGTGATCCAGGGCATGATGGGCAACTCCCCGGAGCCCTACCACCTGCCGATTCGGAACGCAACGAACTGCGTGTACGGCGAGATCCCCGGCGCGGTGATGGTCGGCGACGGCACGCTGCTGAATAAGGACACGGCCAACTGGGCGCCGTGGGAGCCGAAGGTCGGCAGCAACGACGATGCGCTCGAAATGATCCGCACGGTGACGGCGCTGCGGCGGGGACCGGGCAAGGACTTCCTGGTGTACGGGCGGATGCTGCGGCCTGCGGACGTGGACGGTGTAAGGAATATCGAGTGGACGGAGCACGGGAAGAGCCACTGCATCCCTGCCGTGTTCGACTCGGCCTGGCGCGCACCCGATGGACGCCACGGCGTTGTGCTCACCAACTGGACGACTGAGGCGCAGCCTGTGAGCGTGCGCGATGCGCGGCTGGGCGCAAGCATCCGCCTCTGGACATCGACCGGGCAAGATCAGGGATTCAACGGCGACCTCGTGCCCGTCACGGTGCCGCCGCTTGGCTGTGTCCTACTGAGCAGCATGTAGGCGCCATGTCCGCCACCTCGATACTGGGGAACCATGCTGGTTGGCATTTGACAAGCATGGGCCGAAGTGTTATCTTGTACGCACAAGCACACAAGTTCAGTATTGAGTAAGTCCGTCATAGTAAGGCGGCGCCATGTCTACGATCGACAGATCCAGCCATCTCCCCTACTACGAGCAGCTTGCCGAGTTGCTGCGCCATCAGATCGTGGCGCAGCAGGCCAGGCATGAAGTCTTCCAGCTGCCCTCCGAAAATGAGCTGGCAGAACGCTACGGGTTAAGCCGGGCGACCGTGCGCCATGCACTGGACGAGTTGGAGCGCGACGGCTGGATTTACCGGCAGAAAGGTGTCGGTTCCTTTGCGCCGGCCCGCCGGTTCGAACAGGACCTGACCCTGCTGGTCTCAACCACCGAGGACATGCGCCAGCGCGGCTGGTCGTTGGTCACGCGCGTCATGTCAGTTGCGCAGGAGCCCGCCCATGCCCACATCGCAGCCGCGCTGGAGTTGGCGAGTGGGGCGGTCGTATATGAACTCAGGCGCCTGCGCGTCGTGGAAGATGCGCCTATCAGCCTGCAAGTGGCCCACCTGCCGGCTGCACTCTGTCCCCGCCTCGAAGAGAACGATCTGAGCGCCTCGCTTTACCGGCTGCTCGAAGGCCGTTACGGCCTGCGCCTTTGGTCAGGCCGGGAGACGTTGCGGGCCCGAGGAGCGACCGAATCCGAGGCCAAGCTGCTCTGCATCGACGAAGGTGCGCCGGTCATGGCCGCCGAACGCATCACCTACGCGGCCAACGGGACGCCGGTCGAATACCTGGAGGCCACCTGGCGCGGGGACCGGTACGATTTTGTTCTGGCATTAACCAGGCCCTCATTGTAGAGCCTATCGGCCGGGGCGTCCGCTGCCCCAGGCGCGTTCCAAGGAGGAAACGATGTCATCGACACCACGGTTTTCGGCGAACATCAACACATTCAACGCAGGCGCCGACCGGTATGTGTTGGCCGGTTACGGCGAACGCCTGAACACGGACCAATTGATCGAGGCCGCGACAAAGGTGCCAGGATTGACCGGCGTAGAATTGGTCGGCCTGTGGCACGTCAATGACAGCAACGTGGAGCAGATCGGCCGCCAGGTGCGCGATGCGGGCTTCGAAGTCACCTGCGTCACGCCCGACATCTGGGCTTCCGGGAAGTGGGGTTGGGGGTCCTTCGCGGCCAACGACCCGCAGATCCGCCGGGATGCCATCCGTGAAGTGCAGAAATCGATGGAATGGGCGCGGCAGCTCAACTGCAAGGTCGTCGACCTGTGGTTTGGACAGGACGGCTACGACTATCCGCTGCAGGCCGACTTCCCTGCCGCCTGGGACCGGATCATCGAGGGCACCATCGCCTGCGCCGAGCACGTGCCCGACGTGAATCTCGTGCTCGAATACAAGCCGAAGGAACCGCGCACCCACTGCTTCATCGGCACGGTCGGCAAGACGCTGCTCCTCCTCGACAAGGTCAACCGCCCCAACGTCGGCGCCATGATCGACGTCGGCCACGCGCTGATGGCCTACGAGAACGCTGCCGAATCGGCTGCCTTGCTCCAGTACTTCGGCAACAAGCTCTTCTATATGCACTTCAACGACAACTGGCGGCTGTGGGACGACGACATGACGGTCGGCTCGGTCCACACAGTCGAGATGCTCGAGCTGCTGTACTGGCTCGACCGCATGAACTACGACGGCTGGTATGCCCTGGACATCTTCCCCTATCGTGAGAAGGGCATTCGCGCGGCGACCGAAAGCATCAAGTGGATCCAGGGCCTCCACGGACTGCTTGATAAGATCGGCCGGGAGCGCATCGGCGCGGTCATCGCCAGCGGCGATGCGATGGAAGCGACCGCGCTCGTGCGCGAGGCGCTTCTCGGATAACTGTCTATCCAAGAATGGGTAGTATAGCCCCTTGTGGGCGTCCTGACGGGCACAAGGCCCCAGGCTACGAGTATTCGGGTAGACAATAAGCACGATCACGCAGAGCCTCTGTCTGTTTCAACACAAGGAGAGTCAAAGTGCAGCGCGTTCCGCAGAACCATATTGCCGAGTGGCATCTCACGTCCGGCAAGTCCTACGCCGACCCGTTCAACGATATCGAGTTGGACGCCGTCTTCACCGCGCCCGATGGCAAGACCTGGAAGGTCCCGGCATTCTGGGCGGGAGGTCAGAAGTGGGGCTTCCGTTATTCGTCCACAGCCACCGGCCTCCATCACTTCAAGACGGTCTGTTCCGACGCCGGCAACACCGACCTGCACGGCATCGAAGGCAGCGTGGAGGTCACGGCTTACGAGGGAGACAACCCGCTGCTGGTGCATGGACCGCTCCAGATGGCGGCCGATCGCAGGCACCTGCAGCACGCGGACGGCAAGCCCTTCTTCTGGTTGGGCGATACCTGGTGGATGGGGCTGTGCAAACGGCTCCAGTGGCCGGATGAGTTCCGCGAGCTGGCGGCCGACCGGCTAGCCAAGGGGTTCACGCTGGTCCAGATCGTGGCAGGGTTGTATCCGGACATGGACGCCTTTGACGAACGCGGGGCGAACGAAGCGGGCTACCCCTGGGAACAGGACTGGAGCCGCATCGTTCCGGCCTACTTCGATGCCGCGGACCTGAAGATCGCCTA
>DAOUGK010000199.1:0-33164 GCA_034429055.1 Anaerolineae bacterium
GGCGAACTGCAACACCCGGTCGCCCGACTTCAGCCCGAACCGCTGTGCCACAGCGGTGTTATGGTTTACGACGCCGCGATGCGGCACCCCGACCCCCTTGGGCGTGCCGGTGGAGCCGGAGGTGTAGATGACGTAGGCCAGCGCGTCTGGAAGCTGGAGTGGCGCAGCTTCGCTGCGCACGGAAGCTGGAATGTTGGATGTGGGTTGGCGCGCGATGGCGGGCCAGTCCGCATCCAGCCGGACTACCCTGCCTTGCCGGCTCCCGTCGCCGATCTCCAGCTTCCAGCTTCCAGCTTCCAGGATGCGCGTCTGGGTGAGCACGATCTGCGCGCCGGAGTCGGCGAGCATGAAGGCGCGGCGGTCGGGCGGGTAGGCGGGGTCGAGGGGCAGGTAGGCGGCGCCGGCCTTGAGGATGCCCAGCAGGCCGATGATCATCTCGGGCGAGCGTTCGAGGGCGAGGGCGACGATGGTTTCCGGGCCGGCGCCCAGGCTGCGCAGGTAGTGGGCCAACTGGTTGGCGCGCGCGTTCAGCTCCGCGTAGGTGAGCTCGGTGCGCGGGCGCGGGTGCGGGCCGTCCAGCCCGGGGTAGACCAGCGCGACGGTGTCCGGCGTGCGCGCGACCTGGGCCTCGAACAACTGGTGGATGCCGCTGTCGGCAGGGAAGGGCGCCTCGGTGGCGTTCCACGTGACCAGGGTAAGCTGCCGCTCCGCCTCGGACATGAGGGAGAGCCGGGCAATGGGCAGGTCCGGATTCCCGACGATGCCCGCCAGCAGCGTCACGAAGTGGCCCGCCAGGCGCTCGATAGTGGCTGCGTTGAAGAGGTCGGTGTCATACTCGATGGCTCCGGCCAGGCCCTCAGGGGTTTCGCCCATCACCAGGGTCATGTCGAACGTGGTCGTGCCGCTGTGCATCTGCATCTGTGCCAGGGTCAGGCCGGGCAGCCGGGCGGGCGCAGACGGCGTGTTCTGCAGCGCGAACATCACCTGGAAGAAGGGCGTGTGGCTCAGGTCGCGCTCGGGGTGGAGTGTCTCCACCAGCATCTCGAAGGGCACATCCTGGTTGGCGTAGGCATCGAGCGCGGTCTGGCGGACGCGCGCCAGCAGTTGCCGGAAGGTCAGGCGGCCGGCCTCGCCGTTCAGGCGGCTGCGCAGCACGAGGGTGTTGGCAAAGAAGCCGATCAGACCTTCGATTTCGGCCCGGCCGCGGTTGGCGATGGGGGTGCCCACCGCGATGTCTTCCTGGCCCGTGTAGCGGTGGAGCAGCGTCTGGAATGCAGCCAGCAGCGCCATGAAGGTGGTCGCGCCGGCCTGCTGTGCCAGGGCGGCCATCCCGTCAGCGAGCGGCCTGGGCACCTGGAACGTATGGCTGGCCCCGCGTGCGCTGGGCACGGCCGGTCGCGGCCGGTCGGTGGGCAGTTCCAGCAACCGCGGGCTGTCAGCCAACTGCTCGCGCCAGTAGGCCAGTTGGGCTTCGAGCGGTCCTCCCTGCAGATAGCGGCGCTGCCAGGCCGCGAAGTCCGCGTACTGGATCGGCAGCGGGGGCAGGTCCGGTGGCTCACCCCGGCCGAAACTGGCATATAGCCGGGCGACCTCCCCGAGCATCACGCCTATGGACCAGCCATCCGAGATGATATGGTGCATGTTGACCAGCAGGAGATGCTCATCTTCCGCCAGCCGCACCAGACTGGCGCGCAGCAGAGGCCCTTCCGCGAGGTTGAAGGGCGTCTGTGCCTCGGCCTGCGCCAGCTCGCGGGCGGCGGCCTCCCTGTCGAGGTCGGTGTTTCCAGCGCCCGTCAGGTCGATCACCGGCAGCGGCAGGCTCAGCTCCGGCTGGATGAGCTGCACCGGCTCATCCCTCTCCACGCGAAAGACGGTGCGCAGGCTCTCGTGGCGCTGGATCACCGCGTTGAGTGCGTTGTGCAGGGCCTCGATGTCGAGACGCCCCTGGAGCCGCAGCGCCGCCGGGATGTTGTACATCGCGCTGCCGGGAGTCAACTGATCCAGAAACCAGAGCCGCTGCTGGGCAAACGAGAGGGGCGCATGGCCGTCAGGTCGTTCTGCGGGCAGGATCGCGGCCGCATCCAGTTCGACGCCCTGTTCCTCCAGCAGCAAAGCCAGCAGCTCGCGTTGTTCCGGCGTCAGTTCGCCCCAGTCATTCAGCACCCCGGTCATGGCTCACGCGCCTTTCCTGCAGCCGCTGCCCTCTTTGCAGCCAGCAGCGCACGCACCTGCTCAGGCGACATGTCCTTGACTTGCTTCAACGTCGCGGTGACCCTGGCGGCCTCTGCGCCCGCTACGGCGGCCTGGGCCTGCACCACTGCCTCCGCAAGCGCGGCCACCGTGGGTTTCTCGAAGAGCGCCTTCAGGGGCACTTCGACCTTGAGCTCATCGCGGATGCGGGAGATGAGCTGCGTGGCGAGCAGCGAGTGGCCGCCGAGTTCGAAGAAGCTGTCCTCGACCCCGACACGCGGGAGTTTGAGCAACTCGGCGGCCAGGCGGGCCAGCGTCTCCTCGACCGGCGTGCGGGGGGCGATGTATGCGGCGGAGGTGCGCTCGGCGGCCTCGGGCGGCGGCAGGGCGGCCAGCGCCCGGCGGTCGACCTTGCCGCTGGGCGTGATCGGGAATGCGTCCAGCAGTGTAAACGTCCCCGGCACCATGTGTTCCGGCAGCCGACGCCGCAGATGGTCACGCAGATCGGCGGGTGTGGCTGCCGCGCCTGCCGCGGGGACGATGCAGCCCGCCAGCGTGTCGCTCCGTGCGATTACCACGGCATCGCGCACCGCAGGGTGCTCACGCAGCACGGCTTCAATCTCGCCCAGCTCGATGCGGAACCCGCGCACCTTCACCTGGTCGTCGATCCGGCCCAGAAATTCCACCACGCCGCCGGGCAGCCAGCGGGCCAGGTCGCCGGTGCGGTAGAGGCGGGTGTGCGAGCTGCGGCTCGCCCCAGGTTGAATGTTAGGAAGTTGCAGGTTTGCGGGCTGCCCATGAGTTGGGGCGTCTCCTTGAACCTGCAACTTGAAACCTATAACCTGTAACCTGTCACCTGTAACCGTCAGAAACGGGTTGGGTACGAAGCGTTCCGCGGTCAGCTCCGGCCGGTTGAGATAGCCGGACGCCAGGCCGGCGCCGCCGATGAGGAGCTCGCCGGGAACGCCGATGGGCTGAGGCTGCATGTGCTCGTCCACGATGTAGAGCTGGAAGTTGGCGATGGGGCCGCCGATGGGCGGGCCGCCGAAGGGCCACCCGATCCGGGGGTCACACCGGAACATGGACGCGCAGACGGTGGTCTCGGTCGGGCCGTACGCGTTGAAGAAGCGGCGTCCTTCGACTGCGTCCGCAGTGTGCTGCGGACTCCGCTCAGGATGCCCTTCGACTGCGTCCGCCTCAGCCAAGCCTTGCTTGGCCGGCGGCCTCTGCTCAGGATGCCCGCCGGCCCACCTGGCGACCAGCTCGTTGGTGCAGCGCTCGCCTGCCGCAATGACGGTCTCCAGGTCGGGCAGGTCGCCCGGCTCCAACACGGCCAGCAGCGAGGGCGGCAGCGTGACGGTGGTAATCCGGGCGGCCCGCAGCAGCCTGACCAGCTCGGTCCCGGAGGCGATGGTGTCCTGCCGCGCCAGCACCAGGGTGGCGCCGTTGCGCAGCGCCATCACAGTTTCCCACACCGACGCGTCGAATGAGAACGGTGCGAACTGGAGCACCCGCTTGCCCGGCCGGATGTCGAACGCGCGGCCTTGCACGTCGGCCAGGTTGCACAGCCCGCGGTGGCTCAGCAGTGCGCCCTTGGGCCGGCCGGTCGAGCCGGAGGTGTAGATGACGTAGGCGAGCGCATCTGGAAGCTGGAAGCTGGAAGCTGGAATATCGGATGTGGGCTGGCGCGCGATGTCAGTCCAGTCCGTGTCCAAGCGGACGAGCCTGCCTTGCGGGCTCACGTCGTCCGTCTCTAGCTTCTGGGCTCCAGTTTCCAGCTTCCAGTTTCCAGCTTCCAGTACCCGCGCCTGAGTCAGCAGAACGGGGATGCCGGAGTCCTCGACCATGAACGCAAGGCGCTCGGCCGGGTAATTCGGGTCCAGGGGCAGGTAGGCTGCGCCGGCCTTCAGGATGCCCAGGATCCCCACAATCATGTCCAGCGAGCGTTCTACGCTGATGCCGGCCAGCGTGCCGGGGCCGACGCCCAGGCTGCGCAGGTACTGGGCGAGCTGGTTGGCGCGCTCGTTGAGCTGCCGGTAGGTCAGCGCGGCGACTTCACCCCGTTGGTAGGCTGCCAGGTCACCGATGAATTCGACGGCGACCGCGTCAGGCCGGGCCGCAGCCTGGGCCTCGATCAGCGCATGGATGGTGGTGTCGTCCGGGAACGGGATCGCTGTGTCGTTCCAGGTCTCCAACATCATGCGGCGCTCGGCCTCCGGCAGGAGCGGCAGGGTCGCGACCGGCTGCTCAGGCGCGGCGACGGCCGCCGCCAGCAGCGTTTCCAGGTGGCCGGCCATGCGCTCGATGGTTTGCCGGTCGAACAGGTCGCTGTTGTACTCCCACGCGGCCGCGATGCCGGTCTGTGTCTCGGTCATCATCAGCAGCATGTCGAATCCGGCGATGCCCTTGTCGATCTCGACGGGCGACATGCGAAGCCCCGGCAGCTCGCGCGTCTCGAAGGGCACGTTCTGCAGGGAGAACGCGGCCTGGAAGAGCGGGGTGTGGCTGAGGTCGCGTTCGGGTTGCAGCGCATCCACCAGGGCCTCGAAGGGCACATCCTGGTGCGCGTACGCGCCGAGCGCAGTCTCGCGCACGCGCCGCACCAGCTCGCGGAACGTCAGCGGCTGGTTCTCCGCAGCGGGATCGAACCGGGTGCGGAAGACCAGCGTGTTGACGAAGAAGCCGATCAGCGGCTCCAGTTCGGCCCGCGTCCGGTTGGCGATGGCCGAGCCGACGGCGATGTCGGACTGGCCGGAATAGCGGGACAGCAGCGCCTGGTACGCGGCCAGCAGCGTCATGAACATCGTGACGCCGTGCTGCTGGTTGAACCTGACGATGGCCCGTGACAGTTCCTCCGGGAGGCGGAACAGGAAGGTGCCGCCGTTGGCGGTCTGCACGGCGGGTCGCGGCCGGTCGGTCGGCAGCTCCAGCCGCGAGGGCAGCCCGGCAAGCTGTTCCTTCCAGTAGGCCAACTGCCGGTCCAACGCTGCGCCTTGCAGGGTGGAACGCTGCCAGGCCGCGTAGTCCCCGTACTGCAGGGGCAGGCTGCGCAGGGGTGCGACCGCCATGCCGCGCTCGTTGTGGCAGAACGCAGCATACAGCGCGGCCAGCTCGGCCACCAGCACGCCCATCGACCAGCCATCCGTCGCGATGTGATGAATGGTGAGGACGGCAATGTGCTCCTGCTCGGTCAGGCGGAACAGCCGCGCCCGGAGCAGCGGTCCCGTCGCGAGATCGAAGGGCGTGCGAATCTCATCGCGCGCCAGCCGGTGGGCCTCGGCTTCGCGCTCGGTTTCCGGCAGCCCGGTCAGGTCGGTGACGGGGAGCGGCACGTTGAGTGCGGGCAGAATGACCTGGACGGGCACGCCGCCCTCCGCGGCGAAGACGGTGCGCAGCACCTCGTGTCGTCGCACGATCTCGTCGAGCGCCGCGCTGAGGGCCGATACCTGCAACTCACCGGCCAGCCGCACGATCGTCGGAATGTTGTAGAACAGGTTCTCCGATTCGAGTTGATCGAGGAACCAGAGTCGCTGCTGGCTAAAGGAAACGGGCAGCCGGATCGCGCCGTCTTCCTGCACAGTGCGCGCGGCGGCCGTGACGGGCAGTGCCGGTTCGGCATCGCCTCCCGCACGTGCCGCGGCCACGCGCGCAGCGATGCCTGCAACGGTCGGCGCATCGAACAGCGCGGCCAGCGGCAGCTCGACGCCGAACACATCGCGCAGCCGCGAGACGAGCCGGGTCGCCAGGAGCGAATGGCCGCCCAGGTCAAAGAAGCTGGCATCGGCGGCAATCCTGCCGGCGGCAATGTTGCCCGCAGCCGGCCTCGCGTGTGCGCTGCCGAGGATGTGGCCGAAAATGCCGGCGACCAGTTCCTCGTCAGGCGTGCGCGGGGGGACGAAGCTGCCGGGGGGCGCCTGGCGCTCACCCCCGCCGGTTGCTGCCAGCAGCCGCAGCGCCCGGCGGTCGACCTTGCCGGTCGAGGTCAGCGGCAGGGTCTCCACCAGGACGAACTCGGATGGGATCATGTGCTCCGGCAGATGGCGACGCAGGGCCAGGCGCAGGTCGGCGGAGGCCAGCTCCGAGCCGTTATCTGCCACGACGAAGGCGATCAGCCGCTTGCCCAGGTTTTCGTCATCTTCTGCCAGGATGATGGCCTGTCTGACGCCGTTCAGCCGCTCCAACGTTGCTTCGATTTCGCCCGGCTCCACGCGGAACCCGCGAATCTTGACCTGGTCATCCGCACGACCGATGAACTCGAGATTGCCATCCGGCAGCCGCCGCGCGAGGTCGCCGGTGCGGTAGAGGCGGGAACTCGTCTCCTGCACGAACCGCTCTCCCGTGAGTTCGGGGCGGTTGAGATACCCGCGGGCGACGCCTGCGCCGCCGATGAAGATCTCGCCAGGGATGCCGACCGGCACGGGCCGGCCGTGCGCGTCCAGCAGATGGACCTGCACATTGGGCAAAGGCATACCGATGGGGAGCCGATCAAAGCCGGAGACTGCGGTCGTCGTGCGGTATAGCGTCGCGGTGATGGTTGCTTCGGTCGGGCCATACAGATTCAGGTAGGGCAGCGCGCCTCCGGCAACGCGAGGCAGCATCTTGCCGAACGCGTTGAGCCGCGCAACATCGGGCGTGTCGCCGCCGAGCATCAGCAGGCGGAGCGGGGCATCACAGCCCAGGTTCCGCTCGACCAGGTCGTCTACCATCGTGTGCCACACCGCCGCCGGCATGTGCAGCACCGTGACGCCCTGCCGCTCGCACAGCGCGGCCAGTTCTGCGCCGCTCATCTGCTGTTCAGCCACAGGCATCACGAGGGTTGCGCCGCTGAGCAGCGTGGGATAGAACTCCTCGCCTGCTGCGTCGAAGCTCAACGCAACGAATTGCAGTATCCGGTCGCCCGATCCCAGCCCGGTCTGCTCGATCATCGCCAGGGCATGATTGACGATATTCCGGTGTTCCACCAGGACACCCTTGGGGACGCCGGTCGAGCCGGAAGTGTAAATGACGTACGCCAAGCTGTCGGAAGCTGGAAGCTGGATGGGCGCAGCTTTGCTGCGCATGGAAGCTGGAGGCTCGCCGGCCGGCCCGTGTTCATTGCGTGTGTAAATCCGAAGTCCCGGAGCCGACGAAGAAGCCTCTTCAGCTTTGGGCTGAAGCTCGGCTTCGCCCTTCCAGCCTCCAGTTTCCAGTTTCCAGTTTCCAGCTTCCAGTCTCCAGTCTCCGATCTCCGGCAGCGCCCGTTGCGCGACGACCACGCGCGCCCCGGAGTCCTCGAGCATGAACGCGGTGCGTTCGTGGGGATGCGTGACCTCCAGCGGCAGGTACGCGCCGCCCGCCTTGAGGATGCCCAGCAGGGCGATCAGCATGTCCGGCGACCGCTCTGCCCACAGGCCGACAATCGTCTCCGGGCCCACCCCCACCGCCCTGAGCTGCTCCGCCAGCCTGCCGGCGGCCGCGTCCAGTTCTGCGTAGGTCAGTTGGACCGAGGCAGGCGCGCCGTCCGGACGTGCCATCTCAGCGATGAGCGCGATGGCATCCGGTGTGCGGGCGACCTGCTGCTCGAAGAGCGTGTGCAGGCAGCGGTCTGCGCCCGGCAAGCTGGTCGCGGTCGCATTCCAGGCGGCGAGCTCGCGCTGTTCCGCAGCGGTCAGCAGCGGCAGATCGCCCAGCCGGAGCCCCGGTGTGAGCGCCGCCGATGCCATGCCCGACAGCAGAGTGCGCAGGTGGCCCAGCAGCCGCTGCACGCTGGCGTCATCGAAACGCGCCCGGTCATACGAGACCTTGAGGCTCAGTGTGCGGCCCGGCCCGGAGATGAGCGTCAGGGGGTAGTTCGTCTGCTCGAAGGCCCGCACATCGCGGACCTCCAGCCCGCCGGATTGCCCCGCCAGCGCCTCACGCAGCTCGTCGACCGGGTAGTTTTCGAAGACGAGGATCGTCTCGAACAACGGGCGGTCGCGGCTCACTTCGCTCCAGCCCTGTACGTCGACGAGCGGAGAGTATTCGTACTGCCGCGCCTCAGCCAGCTCGGCCTGGAACTGGCGGAGCCAGGGCAGCACTTCGGCTTGCGGCGCCAACTGTGCGCGCACGGGCAGCGTGTTGATGAACAGCCCGACCATCCGGTCTGCGCCGGTCAGGGCGGCCGGACGTCCTGACACCGTGGCGCCGAAGACGACGTCCTGCTCTCCGCTGTAGCGGCTGAGCAGCAGCGCCCAGGCGGCCTGCACGACCGTGCTCAGCGTGAGGCCCTGGCCGCGCACCAGGTTCTGCACCTCCGCGGTCTCTTCGACGCTCAGGCGGATCTCCTGTTCGGCCATGCGGGGCTGCCCCGGAGGGAGCCGGTCTGCGCCGGGCGCAGGCAGGCGCAGCGCAGTCGGTGCGGTGAATCCTGCCAGTGTCTTGCGCCAGAAGGTCTCGGCGGCGGTCATGTCCTGCTCGCCGAGCCAGGCGATGTAGTCGCGATAGGGCCGCGCCGGGGGCAGCCCAACGGTGCGCCCCTGTGCGTAGGCAGCGTAGAGGGTGAACACCTCCCGCAGGAGAATAGGCATGGACCAGCCATCCAGGAGGATATGATGGTGGCTCCAGAGCAGACGGTAAGCCTGCTCGCCCGTGCGGATCAGGGTCAGGCGCAGCAGGGGCGCGCGCGACAGGTCGAACCCCTCGCGGCGCTCGGCCGCGCGGTGCTGCTCCAGCGCGCGTTCCTGCTCCGCCGGGCTCAGGTCGCGCCAGTCGAGCTGTTCCAGGGGCAGGCTGACCTGGCGGTGGACTGCCTGCATGGCCTTGTCGAGCCGCTTCCAGGCGAACGCCGTGCGCAGGACCGTATGGCGGTCGATGACCTGCTGCCAGGCGCGTGCGAACGCGGCAGTATCCAGCGATCCGTGCAGGCTGCATACCAGTTGCTCGAAGTAGACGCCGGATTCGGGCGCCTGGAGGCTGTGAAAGAGCATCCCCTGCTGCATGGGCGACAAGGGATAGACAGCCTCGAGGTTCTTCCTGCCGCCACCGGCAGGTGTGCCGCCACCGGCGGGCGCGGTTGCTGCGGTCATAGTCTGCTGATTCCCCTGTAGAACATCGGGTGGACCGCCCGTATCTTACTCATCTTCGCCCAACTCCGCCAGCAGCCCGGCGAGGTCTTCTTCGCTCAGGTCCGCGTCCGCAAAGTCGGAGGGCGTGTACCCTCCCGCTTCAGGCGATTGGCAGTGGGCAATGATATCACGGATGGCCGCGATGAAGTGATCGGCCAATTGCGCGATAGTAGCGGCATGATACTGCCCGCGGCTGTGGGTCAGCTCGACGCGCAACTGCCCGTGATAGATGCTGGCCGTCACATCCAGGACATAGGGCCGCGCGTTTACTGGCCCTCGATCCGGGGCCGAGCTTTCCGGGGCGGGCACGAAGCCGGCGCGCGTTGCGCCCTGTGCATCGGCGTCAGGCAGCGCGCCTGTCGTTGCGTTGTCAGACGAAGTCTGCGGGCCGACGCGCCCGCGGATGAACTGGCCGAGGTAGTTGAAGCTGATCTGCGGGCGCAGCCATCCGGCCCGTGCAGCGACCACCTCTGGGTCACGGCTCAGATATTGCAGCAGGCCGAAGTCGATCCCGCCGCGCGGCACCTTGCGCAACTGCTCCTTCGCGGCCTTGAGGGCCTCGTCCGGGCTGGCGGGCTGCTTGAGCGCCAGGCGGAATGGAAAGAGCGTCGTAAACCAGCCGACCGTGCGGGAGAGGTCCACTTCGCCGGCTCCGAACAGGTCCGGCTGGCGGCCGTGCCCTTCCATTTCCAGGTAAAGGTCCCGCGTGCCGCTCCACCGCTCGAATGCCAGGGCCAGGGCTGCCAGCAACGCCTCCTGGGGCGTGGTCTGGTACGGGACGGGCACGTCGTCCAGAAACGCCCGGGTTTCCGCCGGATCCAGCCAGGCGCCGTGTGTCCGGGCATCCGCTTCGAGATTCGTGCCGCCTGGAAAGTCCAGCCGCAGGCCGGGGAGCGCGGCGCGGGGCATCACCTGGCGCCAGTAGGCCAGTTGAGCCGTTACAGCATCCGACTGCGCATAGTCAGCCAGCCGGCGTGCCCATTCGCGGAAGGCGGTCGTCTTGGGCGGCAACTGCGCACCGGCTCCCGTGGCAACCTGCTTGTAGGCGGCCAGCAGGTCATCGAGCAGGATGCCCCACGAAACGCGGTCAACCGCCAGATGGTGGATGACCACGAGCATGCGGCCCGCGGCGTCAGGGCCGTGGTCCAGGTACACGATGCGCAGCAGCGGGCCGGTGCTGATGTTCAGGCTGGCCTGGGCCTGCGCAATTTCAGCTTCCAGCACGCGCGTACGCGTGTCGGGGTCTGCGGCTGCCAGGTCGCAGTAGGTGAAGATGCGCTCCGCGGCCCGGTCATCGAGTCCGGCGTTGACCTGCTGCCAGCCCGCTCCGGTCCGGCTGAAGCGCAGGCGCAGGGCGTCATGATGGGCCAGCAGCGCGGTGATAGCCCCCTGCAGCGCATGGGGGTTCAACTGAGCGGGCACCGCCACAAGCAGCGACTGGTTCCAGTGGTGCGGCGCAGTGACCGTCTCGAAGAAGCGGTGCTGGATGGGCGTCAGCGGCAGAGGCCCCTCCACGACGCCCTGTTCGGGCCGCGGGCGACCGGAGACTGCCGCGGCAGATTGCTCTGCAACGAGCGCGGCGAGGCCCGCGACAGTGGGCGCCTGGAAGATCTGCTTGGGCGTGAGTTGGATGCCCGCGCTGGCCGCGCGCGCGATGACCTGGATGCTGAGGATCGAATCGCCGCCCAGCTCGAAGAAGTTGTCATGCACGCCCACGCGCGCGATGCCCAATACCTGGGCCCAGGCTTCTGCGAGCGCTTGCTCTGTGGGTGTGGTGGGCGCGGCGTAGTCCACGGCCTCCCTGGCTTCCTCCTGCACGGGCAGCGCGGCGAGGGCGCGGCGGTCGAGCTTGGCATTGGCGGTGAGCGGCAGCGCATCGAGCGACACGAACGCGGTCGGGACCATGTACTCCGGCAGATGCGCCAGCAGGTGGTCCCGCAGCGCGCTGCGCAGCGCGGATGCCGCGGGCGCATGGGGCTGAGGCACGAGATAGGCGACGAGACGCGGGTGGCCCGGCTGGTCCTCGCGCATCAGCACCGTGGCATCGCGGACCGTCGGGTGGTTGCGCAAGGTGGCCTCGATTTCGCCCAGCTCGATGCGGAAGCCGCGCAGCTTGACCTGGAAGTCGAGGCGGCCCAGGAACTCGAGCGTGCCGTCCGGCCGCCAGCGCACGCGGTCACCGGTGCGGTAGAGACGGGCCGACGAAGGACGAGCGTCGAAAGACGAAGGCGGTCGTCCTTCCGCCGTCGCTGATCCTTCGTCTTTCGTCCTTCGTCCGTCGTCCGTCACAAACGGGTCCGGTACAAAGCGTTCGGCGGTCAGGTCCGGGCGGCCGAGGTAGCCGCGGCCGACGCCTGCGCCGCCGAGGTATAGCTCGCCGGGCACGCCGATGGGCACGGGCTGGCCGGCGGGGTCGAGCACGTAGGCGCGCACATTGGCGAGCGGCCGGCCGAGGGTCGGGCGGTCCGGCGTGTGGTGGACGGCTGCGGTGGTGGCGTCGACGGTACACTCCGTCGGGCCGTACATATTGTAGGCGACGGTGGCGGGCGCCGCCGCGGCCAACTGCTGCCAGGCGGCGGGGTCGAGGGCCTCGCCGCCGGGGAAGAGCAGGCGCGGGATCCAGGACGCCGCGGGGTCGAGCAGGCCGGCAGCCAGGAGCAGCTTGAGCTGGGCGGGCACGCAATCGAGCTGGTCGAGGCGCTGGTCGCGGATGAAGGCGACGAATGCGGCCGCGTCGGTGCGCACCTCGGCGGGCACGATGACCAGGGCGTGGCCGTAGGTCAGCATGACGAGCTGCTGCACCGAGGCGTCGAAGGCCAGCGGCGCGTTGAGCGACAGGCGCAGCGACCGGTCGGCGGCGTGCTCCGCGTAGACCGCGTGGTGCAGCGCGGCGGCGAGGTTGAGCGCGGCGCAGTGGCTGACCATGACGCCCTTGGGCCGGCCCGTGGAGCCGGAGGTGTAGATGACGTAGGCCAGGGAATGTTGAATGTTGAATTCCGAATGTGGAAACCTGGCTGTCGGTTGGCGCGCGGTGGCGGGCCAATCTGCATCTGGCCGGGCCAGCAGGCGCAGGCCGTAGGGCGGGGGCGCGCCGACGGAGGGCGTAGGCTGCCAGGCTTCCTGCGGCAGCAGGCCGGCGGTGTCCTCGTGCGCCGGTGCGACGACGATGCGCACGTCGGCATCCTGGAGCATGAACGCCAGGCGGTCGGGCGGGTAGACCGGGTCGAGCGGCAGGTAGGCGGCTCCGGCTTGCAGGATGCCGAGCAGGCCAACGAGGGTCTCGGCCCGGCGCGTGCTGACGAGGCCGACGACGGTTTCCGGGCCGGCACCCAGAGCGGTGAGCCGGGCGGCGAGTTCGGCGGCCTGGGCTTGCAGCTCGGCATAGGTCAGTTGCACGTCGTGGGCCGGGTCGATGACCGCGAGCGCGGCGGGCGTACGCGCAGCCTGGGCTGCGATGGCGGCATCGAGAGTGGCGGGGCCCTCGACCGGCAGATCGGTGGCGGTCCAGGCGTGCAGGATCGTGTCACGCTCGGCGGGGGTCAGCAGGGGCAGGTGCGAGACGGGGCAGCCGGGGTCGGCGGCAATGCCGGCGAGCAGGGTCTCCAGATGGCCGGTCAGCCGGGCCGCGGTGGCTGCGTCGAACAGGTCCGTGTTGTACTCCAGCGCGCCCCACAATTCGTCGGCCCGCTCGACGATATTTAGCACCAGGTCGAACTTGGCCGTCTGCGTGTCCGGCTGCATGGGTGTGATGGTCAGCCCGGGGAGCTTGAGCGCGCGCAGCGGTGCATCCTGCAGGGCAAACATGACCTGGAAGAGCGGGGTGTGGCTCATGTCGCGCGGCGCGCCGAGCGCATCCACCAGCATCTCGAACGGGACGTCCTGGTTGGCATACGCGGCGATGGCCGCGGCCTGCGTGCGCCGCAGCAGTTCCAGGAACGTCGGCGCTCCGCCGTCTTCGCTCGCCGGTGCAAGATTGCCCCGCATCACCAGCGTGTTGACGAAGAAGCCGATCAGGCCGGCAATCTCAGGCCGGTTGCGCCCGGCAATCGGCGTGCCGACCGGGATATCGCCCTGGCCGGTGTAGCGGCACAGGAGCGTCTGGAACGCGGCCAGCAGGGTCATGAACAGGGTCGCGCCGTGCTTCCGGCTCAGGCTCCTCAGCATCGCCGTCAATTCGGCGGACAGCCGGAAGGCATGCCGCGCACCGTGGAGCGTTTGGACGGCAGGCCGCGGCCGGTCTGTGGGCAGCTCCAACAGCGGCGGGAGCCCGGCAAGCTGCTGTCGCCAGTAGGCCAGTTGGCGCTGGAGCGCGGAGTTGCCGCCGTCCTGCGCATCCTCCAGCCAGCGCCGCTGCCACGCGGCGTAGTCCGCATACTGCACGGGGAGTTCGGGCAGGGGCGAGGGCCGTCCGGCTGTGTAGGCTTCATACAGCGCGGCCAACTCCCGGATGAACACACCCACTGACCAGCCATCCGACACGATATGGTGCATGGTCACGAAGGCCACGTATTCGCTGTCGCCCAGGCGGAGCAGGCGCGCGCGCAGCAGCGGCCCCGTGGACAGGTCGAAGGGCAGGCGGGCTTCCTCTGCGGCGAGGCGCTGCGCCTCCGTTTCGCGTTCCGCGGCCGCGAGGCCGCGCAGATCAGTGACGAGCAGCGGCAGCGTGACGTCTGCGGCCACCTGCGGCACCGCGACGCCGTTCACCGTCGCAAACGACGTGCGCAGCACTTCGTGCCGGCGGACGATCTCGTTGATGGCCTGCTGCAGGGCCGGGAGGTTGAGCGGCCCGGTCAGCCGCACGGCAGCCGGCACGTTGTAGGACGGGCTGCCCGGTTCCCACTGGTCGAGGAACCAGAGCCGCTGTTGGGCATACGACAAGGGCGCGGGTTGGTCCGGGCCGCGGGGCGTGATGGACGCCTGCGGTGTGAAGATTTCCGCAGGCCGGTTTGCAGAATCCTCAACTGCGGCTTGGTTTTCTGTATTCGTCTCAGGACCACCGGTCGGCGGCAGGTGATATCCGAATTGCCCGCCCACCTCCCAGGTGATGTCCGAGAGCTGGTCGCCCTGTGAACCGTGTTCGCCCCTGAAGCGCTGCCAGCGGGTGGCGGCCTTCGGGTCGATCCGGTTGCGCAGGTAGAACTTGAAGTCCCCGACCATCTGCCTGCCCGGCTGGACTCCGGACGTCATTTTGTCGCCGCGGTAGGGTTCCAGCATATCCGGGTGGAATTCGACTTCGAGGAACCGGCAGAGCTCCTCCATGACCGTGCGCGGCTCGGAGACGAGTTCCTCGAACCACACCCGGTGCTGCCGTGCCGGGGGGATGTCCTTCAGGAAGGCCAGGATGTTCTGATGGCTGGCAGTGTAGACCAGCTCCGCCAGCTCGCGGATGGAGAAGGGATGTTCGTGGCGGAAGAAGATTTCCTCCAGCCGGGCCTCCATGAACGAGTAGACGGTCGCGAACGGGTGCCGCACCAGGTGGATGTAGCGCGCGTCGCGGAAGTCCTGCTCCATGCGCGCCAGAATCTGCGCATCCATCGGGTAGACGGGCGTCTTATCCACCAACACGCGCGGGGCTCCGGCCCAGGGGATCGGCGCCGCCGGACGCGAAGCCGCGATCCACTCCTGCAACTGGCGGTAGAACTGCTTGGTGGTCCAGCCCGCGGCCTCCAGCGCGTCCATGCGCCGCACGGCCTCGTCCGCAGGGCAGTCCAATAGCTCCGTGAGCGCCTTGATCGGTCCGCCGAGCCAGAACTCGTACTTGCCGGAGAAGGCCGCGCGGCGCTCGGCCAGCGTGTTGAACGAGAGCAGGTCCAGTTCCGGCGGCGCAAAGAGCCCGGGATGGCCGGCGAGCATGACACGCAGCAGCGTCGAGCCGGAGCGCGGGGGCGAGAGCACGAAGATGGCGGGCGGATTCCTGTCGGCGGGCACGCGGCCTGCTGCCACGTCCTCTGCCGTGTCGATGCGCGGGGCCAGCGGGGTGACAATCTCGCGGAAGCGGGCCAGCTTCGCCTCGTCTACGTGCGCGGGCGTCGCGGCCTTCTGCACGAAGGTGTAGCTGCCCGCGGCAGCCTCGGCCCCGCCGGACCGCGGCGTGATGCCGACGATGCGCGCGACTGCATCCGCATAGTACTCGTCGAGGTACATCGCCAGGTCGGCAATCGTCGGCGCCATGAACAGCGCGCGTACGTGGGCCGTCGCGCCCAGTTCCTCCTGCATCCGGTTGGTCAGCACGGCCGCCTGGAGGGAGTTGCCGCCCAGTTCGAAGAAGTTGTCGAACACGCCGATGCGCTCGATGCCGAGCACTTCCTGCCACTTCTGAACCAGGAAGCGTTCCACTGGCGAACGCGGGGCCACGTAGGTGCGCTCCAGGTCAGGCCGGGCCTGTTCCGGCGCGGGCAGGGCGCGGCGGTCCACCTTGCCGTTCGGGTTCAGCGGCAGCGCATCCATGAAGACGAACTGCGCGGGAACCATATAGTCGGGCAGGCGTGTCTTCAGGTGGGCCCGCAAGTCGCTGACCGTGATGGCCGCGCCGGGCTGCACGACGACGTAGGCCACGATGCGGCGCTCGCCATCCTCGCGCACCATGATGAACACCTGGCGCAGGCCGGGATGCTGCGCCAACACCGCCTCGATCTCGCCCGGCTCGATGCGGAGCCCGCGAATCTTCACCTGCTGGTCGATGCGGCCCAGGAATTCGATCGCCCCGTCCGGCAGCCGGCGCACGAGGTCGCCGGTGCGGTAGAGCCGAGCGGATGATGGACGATGGACGATGGACGAAGGACGGTCGGCGGCAGACAGACGTTTGCCTTCGTCCTTCGTCGTTCGTCTTTCGTCCGGCGCAAACGGGTTGGGCACGAACTTCTCCGCGGTCAGTTCGGGCCGGTGCAGATAGCCCGTCGCCAGCCCATCGCCGCCGATGCACAGTTCGCCGGTCACCCCGACCGGTACAGGTTGGAGCCAGCGGTCGAGCACGTAGATTTCGGTGTTCGAAAGGGGCTGCCCGATGGGAACCGTGGCGGCGTTGTCCGCGACCTCTGTGACCCGGTGCCACGACGCGAAGGTGGTGCTCTCGGTCGGGCCATAGACGTGCAGCAGCCGCGCCGGCGGCCCGTGCTGCAGGACGTGGCGCACCCAGCGGACATCGACCGCCTCGCCGCCGAACAGAAGATGGTCCAGTGTTGCGAAGGCATCGGGCGCCGCAGCCGCCATGTAGTTGAAGAGCGCGGTGGTCAGGAACAGGACGCTGATGCGCTTCTCGCGCAGGAAACGGGCAAAGTCGTGTGCGGAGAGGGTGGTGTCCTTGCTCACGCCGACCAGCGTTGCCCCGCGCAGCAGCGCGCCCCAGATTTCGAACGTCGCTGCGTCGAAGGAGGCGTTGGACGCCTGCGCAATGCGGTCCGCCGGGCCGAGCTCGACATAGTTGGTGTTGAACACGAGCCGGCTGATAGCGCGCTGCGGGATCGCCACCCCCTTCGGGATGCCGGTCGAGCCGGAGGTGTAGATGACATAAGCGAGGTTGGCCGGCGTGGCATGGCACGTTGGCGGGGTGTCCGCCTGCGCATCGAGCAGGCGGCTGTCGGTGTCCATGCGGAGCACGGTCAATGGCTGCGACCCGGCCGCCTGAACCGCCGGCAGCGTGCCCGCCAGGCTCTCCTGGGTCAGCAGGACCTGCGCGCGGCCGTCGTGCAGCATGAAGGCCAGCCGTTCGGCGGGGTAGTCCACGTCCAGCGGCAGGTAGGCGCCGCCGGCCTTGATGATGCCCAGGAGCGCAACCACGAGGTCCGCGGACCGCTCCATGTACACGCCGACGAGGACCTCGGGGCCGACGCCCGCGCTCTGCAGGTAGCGCGCCACCAGGTTTGCCCGGCGGTCCAACTCCCTGAAGGTCAGGGAAGTGTCACCGTAGACCACGGCGGCTTTGTCAGGCGCGGCGGCAAGCTGGGCAGCAAAAAGCTCGTGCAGGGGCCTGTCATGCGGATAGACGGTTACTGTCTCATTCCAACCGGCCACCGCCTGCTGCCATTCGCGATCCGTCAGCAGCGGCAACGCGCTCACGGGCCGGTCGGGTTGTGCGACGATGCCGCGCAGCAACTCACCGAAGTGATCCGCGAGGCGGGCAATCGAACCGGCGTCCCACAGGTCGGTGTTGTATTCGAACGCGCCGGTCAGCCCGCCGCCATCCGCACCGTGCGCGGCTTCATCGACCATGAACAGGGTCAGGTCGACTTTGGCTGTGCCGCTGTGAATGTCGAGCGGGGTAATCGTCAGGCCCGGCAGCCGGAGTCCCGCCTGCGCGCTGCGCGTCTCCAGGCTGAACATGACCTGGAAGACCGGCGTGATGCTGAGGTTGCGCGCCGGGGCCAGCTCGTCCACCAGCAGGTCGAAGGGCAGGTCCTGGTGGTTTTGGGCTTCCAGCCCGCGCTCGCGCACCTGGTGCAGCAGCTCGCGGAATGTCACTTCATGCCCGGAGTCCGCTCGGAACTGCGCGCGCATGACCAGCGTGTTGACGAAGAACCCGATGAGACCTTCCAGTTCGGGCCGGGTGCGGTTGGCGATCGGGGTGCCGACGCAGAGGTCGCCCTGCCCGGTGTAGCGGTACAGCAGGGTTTGATAGGCGGCGAGGAGCACCTGGAAGAGCGTCGCGCCCTCGCGGCGCGCGAGTTCCCGCAGGCCGGCCGCCACCGGCGCAGGCACCGAGAAGGAAAAGGTCGTGCCATGCACGGTCTGCACCGCGGGCCGCGGTCGGTCCGTGGGCAGTTCGAGCACGGGCGGCAACCCTGCCAGCGCGTTGCGCCAGAATTCGATCTCCGCGGCCAGCCGCTCGCCGCTGATCTGCTCGCGCTGCCAGGTCGCGTAGTCGGCATACTGGATGGGCAGCGGCGGCAGCACCGCCGGGGGCTGCGCGGCTCCCTGGCGGCGGAAGGCGTCATACAGCAGGCCCAGCTCGCGCACCAGCACGCGGGTCGACCAGCCATCGGTGACGATGTGGTGCAGCGTGAGCACCACCAGGTGTTCATCCGCGCCCAGTTTGAGCAGCCTGCAGCGCAGCAGCGGCCCGCGCTGCAGGTCGAAGGGCGCGGCTGCTTCAGCGCGCGCGATCTCCAGGCCGCGCTGCTCGATATCGACGGGGGCCGATCCCGTCCCCATCTCCTGCGTCAGGTCCGTGACCTCCAGGGCCAGGTGCAGTTCGGGCGCGATGACCTGGACGGGGTTGCCGCGTTCCGTCACGAAATGGGCACGCAGCACTTCGTGCCGGCGGACGATCTCGTTCAGGCTGGCTTCCAGCGCGGGGATATCGAGCTCGCCCGTCAGGCGCAGCGCCAAGGCGATGTTGTAGAATGGGCTATCCGGCTCCAACTGGCTGAGAATCCACAGCCGCTGCTGCGCGAAGGACAACGGGTAAGCGGAGGCGTCAGGCCGCGGCCGGATCGGCGCAGCCAGTCCGGCGTCTTCGGGCCGTTGAGCCTTCTGCCGCAGCTTCTCCAGCAGCATCGCCCGCCTTTCAGGCGACAGGTTCTCCAGGCGGCTGGCAAGCTCACCGCTCATCCTGTTCCTCCCTCATCACGCATCGGTCCCTCTTCATGGTTCGGTAAGCCTTCCAACTCATCCAGCAGCCGCAGCAATTCCTCTTCGCTCTGCTGCGCGAGCAGGGCCTCTTCCACCGCCGCCGCGAGGCCGGCGACCGTGGGCGCCTCGAAGAGCTTGCGCAGCGGCAGCTCCACCGGGTAACGCCCGCGCAGCCGCGCGACAATCTGCGTGGCGAGCAGCGAGTGGCCGCCCAGGTCGAAGAAGTTATCGTGGATGCCGATAGCCCCGGCCCCTGCCTCCTCGCCCCGCGTGAAGCCCAGCACCTCGGCCCAGACAGCCGCGATCTCCTGCTCGATGGGCGTGCGCGGCGCAACGCGTTCCCCGGCTCTTGCGAGCGCCGACTCGTCCGGCGCAGGCAGCGCGCGACGATCCACCTTGCCGGTCGAGGTCAACGGCAGCCGTTCCAGGCGCACGAACGCCGCGGGCACCATGTATGCGGGCAGCATCTGTGCCAGCGCCGTGCGCAGCCCGGTCGGCGCAGGCTCCGCATCGTGAGGCCCGCCGGAAGGGACGAAGTATGCCACAAGTTGCGGCATTCCTCCAGTGTCCGGCCGCGCGACGACCGTGGCCTGGCCGACCCCCGGCTGCTGCAGCAGGGCCGCCTCGATCTCGCCCAGCTCGATGCGGAACCCGCGTATCTTCACCTGCTGGTCGATGCGGCCCAGAAACTCGATAGCGCCGTCCCGCCGGCGGCGCACCAGGTCACCGGTGCGATAGAGACGGGTGTGCGATGTGCGAAGCTGAACTTCGCCAAGATTGAAGACGTGCGAAGCTCGGCTTCGCCAAGATTGCGCACTTGCCGCAGGAGAATCTTCAATCTTCAATCTGCCATCTTCAATCTGCACAAACGGGTCCGGCACGAACTTCTCCGCGGTCAGCTCCGGCCGGGCGAGATAGCCGCGCGCGATGCCGGCGCCGCCCAGCAGCAGCTCGCCGGCGACGCCATCCGGCACGAGGTTGCCGTCCCGGTCCACGACGTAGGCAGTGCGGCCTGCCAGCGGTTGACCGATCGGCACGGGCCGGCCCTCGCGGCCAGGTCCGTACGCGAACCAGTCGGGGGGCACATCGCACACCAGCGCGGTGACGGTCGTCTCGGTCGGGCCGTAGGCGTTGAGCAGCCGCGCCGACCGGGCGGGTGTGCTCTGCCACAGGCGGAGGCTCTCCGCGGACAGCACGTCGCCGCCGCTGATGATGGTGCGCAACTGCCCCTCGGGGAGCGGCGTCTGCGACTGGGCCCACGCCTGCAGCACCTGGGTGAGGTATGCAGGCGGGAGGTTGACGCTGTTCAGCCCGTAGCTGGCGATGACGCCGGGGAAGTCCTCCGGCGGCCAGACATCCAGTCCGCGCATGACGAGCGTTCCGCCGGCGGTCAGCGCGGTCAGGATCTGCTCGATGCCCTGGTCGAAGGTGTAGGCCGCGAACTGGAGGATGCGATCGCCGGGGCGCAGGTCGAACGCGGCGGATACCGTGCGGATGTGCTGCGCCAGGTCCCCGGCTTCGATCAGCACGGCCTTGGGCTGCCCCGTGGAGCCGGAGGTGTAGATGACGTAAGCTAGCGCCTTGTCTGATGCGAGCGGACCGGTGGCCGCTTGCAGATTTGTGCTGCGATTCTCAATCTTTAATCTGCCCGCTTCCATTTTTACAAGGACTTGCGCGCCGGAGTCTTCCAGCATGAAGCGAATGCGCTCGGGGGGGTAGGCGGGATCGATGGGCAGGAAGGCCGCGCCCGTCTTGAGCACCGCAACGATGGCCGTCACAATATCCAGCGAACGCTCCAGCAGGAGCGCAACGATGCTCTCCGGCCCAATGCCGCGCGCCCTCAAGTCCTGTGCCAGTGCCTCAGCGCGGGCATCCAGCCCGGCGTAGGTCAGCTCCTCGCGCCAATCGGGGCGCGGATCGGCGTCAACGGCCAGGAGCGCGGCCGGTGCAGCGGGCCGGGCCTGCACCTGCGCCTCGAACATCGCCAGCACGGTGTCGCCGGCAGGCGGGGCCGGGGCAGCGGGCAGCGCCGCATTCCAGCCGGCGAGGATGCGTTGTTCCTCTTCGGTGCTCAGCATCGGCAGCCGCGCCAGCGGCCGGTCGGGGTCGCTCACGGCCGCAGTGAGCAGCGCCTCGAAGTGCCTGAGCAGCTGCACAATCGTCTCAGGGTCGCACAGGTCACGGTTGTAGTTCAGATAGCCGCCCAGGCTGCCGGGCGCCGTGGGGCCGCGCGAGTACTCCATCGAGAGCGCCAGGTCGAACTTCGCAGTGCCGGGGTCTACATCGAGCCGGTCGAGCGTCAGGCCGGGCAGCGCCAGCCCTTCCAGCGGCGCGGCCTGCAGGTCGAACATGACCTGGAAGAAGGGCGCGCGGCTCATGTCGCGGACGGGCTGGAGCGCTTCGACCAGCATCTCGAACGGCACATCCTGGTGCGCGTAGGCGCCGAGCGCCACCTCGCGCACGTGATGGAGCAGCTGGCGGAAGCTCAACTCAGGCGCCACGCGCGTGCGCAGGACGAGGGTGTTCAGCAGGAAGCCGATGAGCGGCTCTGTCTCCGTGCGGCCGCGGTTAGCGATGGGCGTCCCCACCGCCAGGTCCCCCTGGCCCGTGTAGCGGTACAACAGCATGTCCAGCCCGGCCAGCAGCGCCATGAAGAGCGTGGCGCCCTCGCTCCGGGCCAGCGCGTCCAGTTGCTCGTACAGGTCCGCGGGCAGGCTGAACCAGTGGTTGGCGCCGTGCGAGGTCTGCACGGCCGGCCGCGGCCGGTCGGTGGGCAGCGCAAGGGGCGGCGGTTCGTCCGCCAGTTGTGCGCGCCAGTAGGCGAGCTGGGTGCTGAGCTGCGAAGCGGCGCCCGCGGCCTGCGCCGGTGTCTCCGCCAGCCAGGCACGCTGCCACGCCGCGTAGTCCGCATACTGGATGGGCAGCTGTGGCAAGGCGCTTGCCCCAGGCAAGGCGCTTGCCCCAGGCAGCGCGTGGTCCTCGTCCTCCGTGCTCAACAGCGTCGTCACCTCGTGCAGCAGCACGCCCACCGACCAGCCGTCCGACACGATATGGTGCATCGTGAAGAACAGGACGGCCTCATCCGCGGCCGTGTGCAGCAGGTGGGCGCGGAACAGCGGGCCGGTCGTCAAGTCGAAGGGCGCGCGGGCCTCTGCCTGGGCCAGCCGCAGGACCTCAGCTTCGACGGCCGCGCGGTCAGCCGGCCCTTCCCGCAGGTCCGTCACGGCAAGGCTGACGGGCATCTCCGGCAGGATGCGCTGGACGGGTGCGCCGCCGCGCTCGCTGAACACGGTGCGCAGGACCTCGTGGCGGCGTACGACCTCTGCCAGCGCGGCTTGCAGGCGCGCGGCGCCGACGGCGGGTCCTGCGCGGCCGCCGGTCGCGGTCAGCCGGAGCGCGGCGAAGTTGTTGTAGAGGGGGCTGCCCGGGTCCAGCCGGTCCAGGAACCAGAGCCGCTGCTGCCCGAACGAGAGCGGCAGGCGGCTGAACCCATGTTCGTCAACCGTGCGCGGGACGGCAGGGATCGCTTCCAGGGGGCGGGTTTCAGCCGGCAGGCTGCCCGCTGCGGTCTGTCCCGCGCGGATGAGCGCGGCCAGCCCCGCAACGGTCGGCGTCTCGAAGATGTTGCGCAGCGGCAGGTCCACATGATAGGTGTCGCGCAGCCGCGAGACGATTTGCGTCGCCAGGAGCGAGTGCCCGCCCAGCTCGAAGAAGTCATCGTGGACGCCGATGGGCGCAATGCCCAGGACTTGCTCCCAGTCGGCCACAATCTCCGCTTCGAGCGCATCCCCGGGGGCGATGTAAGGCGTGTGCAGATTGGGCCGGGCGTAGCGCGTCGAGCCGGCCGGTGCATCCGGCGGTTCAGCCGCCGGAGCAGAGGCGTCCGGTGTCTTCTGGACGGCCCAGCGGCCGCGCCGTGCGGCCAGGTCGCCGGTCGAGACGATCACCTGCGGCAAGGCGGTCAGCGTGAGGACGCGGGAGAAGGTTGCCGCGCCCTCCGCGGGGCTGAGGCTGTAGCTGACCGGCCCTGCGGCGCGAGCCTGCACCATGCGACCCAGCGCATCTTCTTCGGGGAAATCCCAGCCTTCCCAGGCCACGCTCAGCCACGGCTGCTGCGGACGCAAGCGGCGCTGTCGTGCCGCGAAGGCATCCAGGAAGCTGTTCGCCGCCGCGTAGGCCGCGAATCCGAGCCCGCCCAGCACGGTCGAGAGCGACGACATCAGCAGGACGAAGTCGAGCCGCCGCTCGCCCAGCGCCGCGGCCAGCGCGCGGGTCCCGTCGACCTTCGGTGCGAACTGCGCGTCGCGGTCCGCCGCGGTCGTCTCGGTCACCGCCTTCATTGCGGCCGTGCCGACCATCCCTGCGGCGTGAATCACGCCTGCCAGTGCGTCCGACCCGAAGTGTTGATCCACTTGCGCCAGCGCCGCAGCCACCTGGTCGGCATCAGCGACGTCCGCCTGCAGGACAAGCACCTCGCTGCCGAGCGCCTGGAGCTTGCGAATATGGCGCACCTTGCGGGCTACGGCACTGTCGGGCTCGGCCTCTGCCAGGAGTGCATCCCAGGTCTCCTGTGGCGGCAGGCCGGCCCGGTCGAGCAGCGCCAGCCGGGCACGGCAGGTCGTGGCGAGATGCTCGGCCAGCACGGAGCCGATGCGCCCCAGCCCGCCGGTGATCAGGTACAGTCCCCGTTCGCGCAGCGGCCCGGCAGCGTCCGCCACCTTGAGCGGCTCGAACACGGGCAGCCAGCGGCGGCCCGCGCGATAGGCCACCAGCGCCTCGCCGGGCGAGGTGTGCAGCTCCGCGATCAGATGCGCAGGGGCGATGGCGTGCCCTGTGTGGTCCGGTGGGTGCGCCAGGTCGATCACCTGGCAGGCGATATTCGGGTGCTCCTGAGCAATGACGCGGCACGCGCCCAGGACGACGGCGCGCTCCGGCAGCAACATCTCGTCGCCCGTGACATCGCCGATGCCTGCCGTCAGGACCGCGACGCGGAGCGGTGCGCCGCCGCCGTAGACCGACCACGCACGGGCTAACGCCACGAGGCTGTCGAACCCCTCGGCATGGCTGAGCGTGGGTTCCTGGGCATTTTTCCACGCGTCGCCGGCTGCTGCCGTCCACAGATGGAGGACGACCTGGGGCAGCCGGTCGGCCGCAGCCAGCGCGTCGAGCAGCTGCGCATAGTCAAGCGTGTTGCCGGGGCGCATCTCATACCGCTGGGTATCCCCGGTGCCCGCAAATGCCGGGCCGGGCACGACTGTCGTGAGCTGCATGGGGCCAGCCGCCGCGAGCGCGGCCAGCAGGTTGCGATCGGCCTCGCTGTCGCGCGCGAAGACCAGCCATCGCTGTTCGAGCGGCGCGGGCGGCGGCAGGGGCGGCGCCTGCTGCCAGAGAGGAGCATAGAACCAGTCGTCCGGCGGCCTGCGCCCTTCGGTTACATTCTTCTCTGCATTTGATGCACTAGCCGTGCGGCCGGTCGAGGGCGCCACCCAGTAGCGTTCTCGCTCGAACGGGTAGGTGGGCAGCGGCACGCGGCGGCGTTCCTCATCCGCATAGAAGGCTGACCAGGGCTGCCCCGGCTGGCCCTGCGCAGGGTCCCAATCGGGCGTGATCCCGGCCAGCCAGAGCCTGCCCAACGCCATCAGGGCAAAGGCCTGGTCGTCGGCGCTCACGTCCCCGGCGGCAGCCGTCCGCGTCCCTGCCGGCCCGGGCAGCGAGGCTACGACTGCACGCGTGTGGCCGATGGCCCCATGCTGCCGCGCGAGCGTGACCAGCGTGCGTCCCGGCCCGACCTCCAGCAGCGCGCGTGCCGGTTCTTCGGCCAGAACGGCCAGCCCATCCGCGAAGCGCACGGTCTGGCGGAGGTGCTGCGCATAGTAAGCGGGGTCGGTGGCCTGTCCGGCGGTGATCCACGTTCCCGTGACATTCGAAATATAGGGGATCGCCGGCGGGCTGAGGCGCACGTTGCGCATGACCTCCGCAAACGGGGAGAGGATGGAATCCATCATTGCGGAGTGGAAAGCATGCGATGTGTGCAGCCGCCGTACGGCGATGCCTTCATCTGCCAGCGTCTGCTCGAAGCGGGCGACCGCGTCAGGCGGCCCGGAGACCACGGATAGCTGCGGTGCGTTGACCGCGGCCAGCGCCAACCCATGCGCTTCCGGCCGGCGCAGCCGCGCGCGCACGTCGCTCTCGCTCAACGGGACGCTCAACATGGCTCCGCCGGGCAAGGCCTCCATCAGCCGCCCGCGGGCTGCCACGACCGCCAGCGCATCGGCCAGCGTCAGCACGCCGGCCAGGCAGGCTGCCACGTATTCGCCGATGCTGTGTCCGATCATCGCGTCCGGCCGCACGCCCCAGGCCAGCCAGAGCTGGGCCAGGGCATACTCGACGGCAAATAGGGCCGGTTGCGTGATAGCAGTGCGCCGGAGCTGCTCCTGGAGGTCGCCGGCGGCCCCCGGGAAGTGGCCTGGCAGGATGAGCGTGCGCAGGTCGAGTCCCAGGTGCGGCTGTAGCAGCCGCGCGCACTCGTCAATGATCGAGCGAAAGACCGGCTCGGTCCCGTACAGCCCCGCCGCCATGTCCGGGTACTGGCTGCCCTGGCCGGTGAACATGAACGCGACGCTCCGATGCACAGCTGCACCGTCGTTGGTCGCGACACGCGGCGCACTCACGTCCGCCAATACGGTGACGGCGTCCGACAGGTCACGGGCGAGGGCAAACCGGCGGTGCTCGAAGGCCCGCCGGCCGGCCTTGAGCGTATAGGCGACATCAGCAAGATAGCGAGACGCGTCCTCTCCAACCGGGCTGGCCGTAGACAGGTGTGCGGCCAGGTTCGCGGTCGCGCGCTCCAGCGCATCATGGCTGCGCGCAGAGAGGGCCAGGAGCTGCCACGCGCGGGAGGGGCCGGACGGCTCGCGCGGCGGCGCCTCCTCGAGGACGGCATGGGCGTTCGTGCCGCCGATGCCGAAGGCGCTGACGGCTGCTCGGAGCGCGCGCGTGCCGGCGCCGGCCTCCGGCTGCCACTCGCGCAGGCTCGTGTTGACATAGAAAGGCGAGCCGGCGAAGTCGATGCGCGGATTCGGCCGGCGGTAGTTGAGGCTGGGTGGAATCTGGCGATGTTCGAGCGCCAGGGCCGTCTTGATGAGGCTCGCCACGCCGGCCGCAGCGTCCAGATGCCCGACGTTCGTCTTGAGCGAGCCGATGGCGCAGAACTGCCGGTCTGCGGTGCTCTGCCGGAAGACCTGCGTGAGGGCCGTGACCTCGATGGGATCGCCCAGCGCGGTGCCCGTGCCGTGGGTCTCAACGTAGGAGATAGTGCGCGCATCGACCCCCGCAATTGCGTGCGCGGTCGCAATGACATCGGCCTGGCCCTCGACGCTCGGTGCGGTGTAGCCCACCTTGGTCGAGCCGTCGTTGTTGAGGGCCGTTGCCTTGATGACCGCATGGATGGTGTCGCGCTCGGCCAGCGCATCCGCCAGGCGTTTGAGTATCACGATGCCCGCGCCGTTGCCGCCGACGGTGCCCGCGGCATCCGCGTCGAAGGCGCGGCAGTGGCCGTCCGGCGAGGCGATGCCGCCCTCCTGGTACAGATAGCCGCCGCGCTGAGGCAGCCGGATGGTGACGCCGCCCGCCAGCGCCATGTCGCACTGGTAGTTGAGGAGCGCCTGGCAGGCCAGATGGGTGGCCACGAGCGAGGTCGAGCACGCCGTCTGCACGGCCAGGCTCGGCCCGCGCAGATTCAGCTTGTACGAAACGCGGGTGGAGAGGAAGTCCTTGTCGTTCGCAATGGTGAGCTGGTACGGCTGGACCGTCTGCCGGATTTCCGTGTTCTCCAGCAGGTTGAACAGCAGATAGCTGTTCAACCCTGCGCCTGCATAGACGCCGATCATCTTCGGGTAGGTGGCGGGATCGTAACCGGCGTGTTCCAGCGCTTCCCAGGCCAGCTCCAGGAACACGCGCTGCTGCGGATCCATGATTTCCGCTTCGCGCGGGTAGATGCCGAAGAAACGCGCGTCGAACCACTCTGCGCCTTCCAGCACGCCGCCCGCCTTGACATAGTGCGGGTCGCGCGCCAGCGCCGGGTCGATGCCCGCGGCAAGCACCTCCTCGTCGGTGAAGGTTGCGACGGACTCGACTCCGGCGGCCAGGTTGCGCCAGAATTCGTCGAGGTTCGCTGCGCCGGGGAACCGGCCCGCCATCCCGACGATGGCGATGTCGAAGTCGCCGGCGACCGCGGCCTCAGGTTCGCCCGCGCCGGTGATTTCGAGGTCCGAATAGGTCAGTTCTTCTGGCATAACTCATCCTGTGCGCCCGCCGCGCACCTACTGCGATTGGCGGTCAGCACCGCCTGGCTGCCCGGCGCCCCCTTGCCGCGCCTGTTGGGCCGCCCTCATGCGTTCGCGCTGCTGGGCCAGGGCATCGCGCTGCTGTTGTGCACGCGCGCCGGCGGATGCCGCCGCGGCCGGCTGTACTGCACCGGCAGGCCGCGGCCCGTCTTCGCCCGCGCGCGGCGCGACGGCTGAAGTCGCGCCGGCAGGCGGCTGGGCTGTGCCCGGCGCCTGCCCCAGGTGTTTGGCCAGGCGGCTAATCGTCGGGTAGTGGAACAGGTCGACGATGGGCACCTCCCGGCCGAGCAACTGCTGGAGCCGGCTGTGTGCCTGGGCCATCAGGAGCGAGTGCCCGCCCAGGTCGAAGAAGTTGTCATGGATGCTGATATGATCGACGCCGAGAAGCTGCTGCCAGATGCGCGCCAGGTCGCGCTCCAACTGGCTCTGCGGGAGGATGACATCCGCCGCTGAGCGAGTGGTGAGCGGCCGCGGCAGCGCGCGGCGATCCACCTTGCCGCTGGCGTTGAGGGGCAGCGCTTCGAGTCGGACGAACGCCGACGGCGTCATGTATTCGGGCAGCTGCTCTCGCAGGCGTGCGCGGAGGTCGCCCTCGGATGGCCCTGTGCCTTCTTGTGCCACGTAATAGGCGACGAGCCGCAGGTCATCGCTCCGGGGGCCGGTCGTCGCGGCATCGGGTTCCCGCAGGTCGCGCGCCACGACGACGGCTTCGCGTACGCCCGGACAGTGGCTCAGCGCGGCCTCGACCTCGCCCATCTCGACGCGGAAACCGCGTATCTTGACCTGGTGATCGACGCGCCCCAGAAATTCGATTGCGCCGTCCGGCAGGAAGCGCGCGCGGTCGCCCGTGCGGTAGAGGCGGGCGGACGAAGGACGGTGGACGATAGACGATGGCGCCTGTGCAATGGCCGGTGCTGATCCTTCGATTTTCGTCGCTCGTCCTTCGTCCTCCGTCCATCGTCCAGCGTCCAGCGCAAACGGATCTGGCACGAACCTTTCCGCGGTGAGGTCCGGGCGATGCAGGTAGCCGCGCGCCAGGCCGATGCCGCCCAGGTACAGCTCGCCCGGCACGCCGGCGGGCACGGGCTGCAGGTGGCGGTCCAGGATGTAGGCTGTGATATTGGCAATGGGGCGACCGATGGGCGCGTTGGCTGTGAGAGCAGGCACGGTGGGGCGGCCATCGTTGACCACGTGCCCCGTCGGCCCGATGGTGACCTCGGAGGGGCCGTACGCGTTGATGAAGCGCCGGCCCGGGGCCCAGGCTGCCACCACGTCGGGCGTGCAGGCCTCGCCTGCGGAGATGACGGTGCGCAGTTCGGGCAGAGCAGCCGGATCCAGCAGCCGCAGCACGGTCGGCGGCAGGGTAATGTTGGTGATATGCCCCGCCTGCAACGCGCGCGTCAGGAGCTCCGGCGACAGCACGGTCTCGGCCCGCGCCAGGTGCAGGGCCGCGCCGGAGGTCAACGCAATGAAAATCTCGGAGACCGAGGCATCGAAGGTGTACGATGCAAACTGGTACACGCGGTCCGCCGGGGTGACGTCGAACAGGGTCACCTGTGCCTGCACGAGATTGACCAGCCCCCGGTGCTGGAGCATCACGCCCTTGGGCACGCCGGTGGACCCCGAAGTATAGATGGCGTAGGCCAGGTTGTCCCCGGTGGCCGGGGGCAGGTCGCAGGTGGCGGCGTGCGGCTCAGGGAGCGCAGGGCCAACGAATGCGCCGTCTGCCCGGAGGGAGCCGACCGCCACGCCCTGCCCGGCGACCTGCAACCGGAGGTCCTCGGCCAGGCGTTCCTGGGTGAGGAGGAGCGCGGGCCGCGCGTCGTGCAGAATGGTCGCCAGCCGCTCGCCGGGGATGGCCGGGTCGAGCGGCACATAGGCGCCGCCCGCCTTGAGCACGCCGAGGATGGCGACGATCATCTCCGGCGACCGCTCGAACGACAGCGCGACTAGGCGCTCCGGTCCGATGCCCAGGCCTTGAAGCTGTCGGGCCAGCTGGCAGGCCCGTTCATTGAGCTCGCGGTAAGTGAAGGTCACGTTGGGGGCGACCAGCGCGGCCGCATCGGGCGTCCGCCGGGCCTGCGCTTCGAAAGCGGCATGGATGGTCTCGTGATGCAGCGCTGTCTCGCGGGTCCGACTCCATTCCTCCAGGATGAGCTGCCGCTCCACGTCGGGCAGGATGCGAAGGTCGGCGATGACTTGCTCAGGTGCGGCGACAACACTGGCGAGCAGCGTTCGGTAGTGGCTCAGCATGCGTCGGGCAGTAGCTGGGTCGAACAGATCAAGGTTGTATTCGATAGCCGCGCCCAGCTCCGGGCCGGAGTCAGTGATGAGCAGCGTCATATCAAACGGTGACATGCGTTGGCGTATGGCGACCGACTCAAGCGGCAGGCCACCGAGGTCCATGTGGGTGCCCGACGCGCCCAGCGCGAATTGCGAAAGGCCCTCTTCGTATAGCAAGTGGGCTCGCTGATAGACGAACATGGTCTGGAAGATCGGTGTCCGGCTAGGGTCGCGGATGGGATGGAGCCGCTCAACCAGCAGAGGAAACGGGAAGTCCGCATTGGCCAGCGCGTCCAACACACTCCCTTGCACCCGATTGACCAGGTCCACGAAGCGTGGGTTATCCGCAAAGCTCGTCCTGAGCGCGACGGGGCTGACGAAATAGCCCACGACCGGGGCTAGCTCGGTGCGGCTGCGGCCTGTGGTGGGCGAGCCGACGATGATATCGGTGCTTTGCGTGTAGCGATATAAGAGGGCCTGGAACGCGGCCAGGAGGGTCACATAGGGAGTGACGCCGACACGCGCGCTGAACTCCCGCAGTTGCCCTGTCAATGTCGTGCCCAGGTCAAGTGACTCCACAGAGCCGCGGAACGTTTGCACTGCCGGCCGCGACCGGTCGACGGGCAAGTTCAAGTCAGGCAGATCGCCCGCCAGCTGCGCCCGCCAATAGTGCCACATTTGGTCGCCTGCGGCCGCATCGAGCAGGGCGCGTTGCCAATGAACGAAATCGGTGTAACCCAACGCCGGCGCGGGAGGCAGAGGCGAGGCGGAAGCATCGCCCTGCCCTGTCTCTGCCTGTCGTGCAGCCGTCATCCAGCCATAGAGCGCGCCGATTTCCTGGATAATGATGGCAAGCGACCAGAGGTCAACGACGATATGATGCGCGGCGAGCAGGAGCACCGGGTCCGCAGCGCCGCGGTCGAACAGGAACACACGCAGCAGCGGGCCGTTTTCGAGATCGAAGGGCCGGTAGGCCTCGTCCGACCGCCGCTGCTCCAATTCGGCTTCTGTCCAGGCTGCTGCGGACACTACCGCCAGGTGTGGCCCCGTTTGCGACGGGCTCCCTTGTGGGTGGACGCGCTGGAACGGCTGTCCGTCGCGTGTGCCGAACGTCGTTCGCAGCGCGGGATGGCGGTCGGTCAACACCTGGAGGGTGCGCTCGAACGCATCTATATCCACCCGCGCCTTGACTTGAACGGCATACACTGGGTTGTACACGCTGCCCGGAGCCACCTGGTGTTGCAACCACAGCGCGCGCTGACCGATGCTGAGCGGATATTCGCGCACCTCCGCCGTGGACGTTTCCTCTACGACCAGGGGCGGCAACTGCGTCTCAGGGGTCTCATCGAGCAGCGCGGCAAGCATCGTCGCTAGTTCGGCGAGGCTGGGGCCTTGCAGCAGCGTCGCAATGGGCAGTTCGACGCGCAACGCTTTCTCGACGGCGCTCTTCAGTTCGATCGCCATGATGGAGTCCAGGCCGAGGTGGTTCAGGCGGCTCTCCGGCGGGATGCGCGCTGGGGGCAACGCCAGGACGCGCGCCAGGTGCTCACGCACCGCATCCATGATGTGGGTGGCCCGTTCCTCAGGGGCGGCCGCCAGGATATCCTCACGCGTGACACTTGGGTGGACGCTGGCCGGGGGGCTCGCAGGATGCTCCGCTGTAGTAGGCGCGTCCGGCGCAGCAGCATCTCCGGTTGCCTCGTGCACTGCCGGCGCAGCATCAAGCAAGCCACGTCGCTTCCGTGCTGCGCCCGGTGATTCGGTCCAGCAATGCTCACGCTGGAAGGGGTATGTCGGCAGCACGATGCGGCGGTAAGGCGCGTCACGGTGGAAAGCGGACCAGTCCAGCGCGCCCCCCGCGGTGTAGAATGTCCCCACGCTCTCAAGCAGGACGGCCCAATCCTCTGCGTCGTTCTTGAGCGAGGGGAGCCAGAGCGCCTCTTGTTCCGGCAGGCAACGCTTACCCATGCCGATGAGGGTCGGTTGAGGGCCGGTTTCGATGAAGAGATTACAGCGCGCGTCGGCAAGCGCCTGCATCCCTGCCTGAAACTGCACGGTCCGGCGCACGTGCTGTCGCCAGTAGGCGGCGCTGTAGATGCCGGCTGCAGCAACTGGTTGCCCCGTCACGTTCGAGATGACGGGGATAGCCGGCGCGCGGTAGGTCACCTGCCCGGCGAACTTCTCGAACGCATCCAGCATCGGCTCCATCAACGGCGAATGAAACGCGTGGGAGACGGTCAGGGGTCGGGCGGTGATGCCCTCCGCCTGTGCTGCTGTCGCGACCGCGTGGACGGCCTCGTGCGCGCCGGAGATGACGACGTTGGCCGGTCCGTTGATGGCTGCGATGTCAACATCGCTGCGGCAACCGGCCAGCAGCGGCAACACGCGTTCTGGCCCGGCAAAGAGAGCTGCCATTGCGCCCTTTGCCGGCCCGTCTGCTGGCAGGGCGGCCATCAGCCGCGCCCGCTCTGTTATCAGCCGCAGCCCCTCCTCCAGTGTGAAGACGCCCGCGATGCAGGCGGCCACATATTCCCCGATGCTGTGACCCAGTAGGGCCTGCGGGATTACGCCCCAGGAGCGCCAGAGGTCGGCCAGCGCGAATTCCACTGCGAAGAGGGAAGGTTGCGTGTATGCTGTGTTGTGGATGGCAGCCTCGCTCCCGTTCGGCTCATACAACACGCTCAACAAGGAGCGTGGCAGCAGGGACCGTAAGATTCCGTCACAGCGATCTAGCGTGGCACGGAAGGTTGGCTCAGTCTTGTAGAGCTGACGGCCCATGCCGAGATACTGGCTGCCCTGGCCGGTGAAAAGGAAGGCGACGCGCGGGTCAGCGATGCGGCGCTCACTAGCCGCGGTCACTGCGTGCGCCACCTCGCGCAGGCGTGCCATGAGTTCCTCCGGCGAGCCAGCCACAACAGCGGCATGCACCGCAGCTCGGTTGTGGGGGAAGTGGTTGCGGCCCATGTTGGCCGAGCCACACAGGTCGGCCAGAGGCACATCGGGATGCGCGGCGCTGTAGTTCGCCATCTGTTGCGCGGTCTCGGCGAGGGCAGCGGGGGCCAGTGCAGAGAAGGCCAGTAGGTGCAGCGGTCGCGAAGCGAGCCCAGTCTCCACCGGTTGGGAAGCGCGGGGCATCTCCATGCTGATGCCATCCGGCGCTTCACCCAGGACAAGATGCGCGTTTGTGCCGCCAAACCCGAACGAGCTGACGCCGGCGCGCCTCGGCGCGGCGTTCCATGCGCGTAGCGCGGTCGGGATGGTCACGGGCAGTTCATCCAGACGGATATAGGGGTTGATTTGCTTAAGGTGCAGGTGGGGCACGATCTGCCCATGGTGCAGCATTAGGACGACCTTAATGAGTCCCGCAACGCCTGCCGCGGCCTCCAGATGGCCGATGTTGGTCTTGACCGAGCCGACCGCGCAGGGTGAATCCGGCGCGCGACCGGCCATTACCGCGCCGATGGCGTCCATCTCGATGGGGTCGCCCAGGATGGTGCCGGTGCCGTGAGCTACGACGTACGAGATATCCTCCGGGCGCGGCCCCGCATCCCGCATGGCTTCGCGGATAACCGCCTGCTGTGCCTGGGCGCTGGGTGCGGTCAGGCCGTTGCTCCGGCCATCCTGGTTGACCGCGCTGCCGTGAATCACGGCCAGGACGGGGTTGCCATCGCGTTGCGCGTCGGTCAGCCGTTTGAGC